>PYJA01000102.1 GCA_003635185.1 Candidatus Poribacteria bacterium
TTTTAAATCTCAAAGCGGTTGCATAAAAGTGCAGCATTAGGGTCTATCATCTGTAATGCTCAAGAGAGATATTTTTTGGCAGTATCTGCTAGGACATGTGCAGTTGGCACAAGGGTTGACATCTCAACATACTCTCCCGGACAGTGATGATTGGCACCTCTAGGTCCGAAAACCACTGTTGGGATTCCGCCCTCCGCAACGAAAACATTGGCATCAACGATACCACGATGGCCTGAAAAATACGGATATTGTCCGAGCACGGACTTGTAAGAATTCGTAAAGCAAGAAACAATCTCCGAGTCTTCATCAAGGAAGTAGGGATCATAACAGGGGGGTGGAGTCTCTATGTCCACTTGAGAGGTCAACCCAAGACTATCAACCAATTCTCTCATGTCATTCACAGCAACTTCCCGCGTTTCACCTGGAACTGTTAAGCGGGTAATCACAATTTCACACCGTTCAGGCACAACTATTGAATATTCAACATATCCTCCTTCTATTCGGAGTGTGCAGATGGTGCCTTTTCCGAACGTTTTGTCCTCTCTCAGTGGAAGGCGATCAAGGGCAGTCACGATTCTGCTGGCATCTTCGACAGCGTTAATCCCGCCCAAATGTGGGCGAAAAGCGTGTGCGGCACGCCCTTTAACCGTTAGTTTGTACAGAACTTTCCCAGTGACAGCGATTGGCAAATAATCTTCTTCTGAGGAACCGAAAAAGTGTTCTGCATGAAGCATGGCATCACACTTTCCGTAGTCAGTCTTTAGAAGTGCTCGAGCTCCAATGGAATGTCCTTCTTGATCCGCCGTCACTGCAAATCCAAGGCGTCCACGTTTCCCAACATCAGCTTCGATAAGTGCCTTGAAGGTAGCTAAGGTGCAGGCAATCCCTCCCTTCATATTGACAGCTCCAAGTCCGTACAATCGACCATCTTGCTCTGTCATCACAAAGGGATCCGTTTCCCAGCCCGAAGCCACCCCAACGGTGTCGGAGTGGCCTGAAA
>PYJA01000103.1 GCA_003635185.1 Candidatus Poribacteria bacterium
GGGGCTATGGCAAAATCAACAGGGAGCCCATAAGATGTTGTGATGATACTCCCACGAAATCCGAAGAAAGTGTCAAGTCCCTTTGTCACACATTTTCCATAAGCTGCCAATGTGCCGTTGCCATCAGCACATTTGAGAGGGGATGTAGAAGCCGGCACCCGTTTGAAATCACAAACCGGGATAGGAAAACTATCTACTATGAATATCTCATCATCGGGTAAAAACTGTATCAAAACTTGTCGGAGTTTTTCGCTTGCATACCAAAGGTTCCGGCGCCTCCTATTGAAACGAGAGCGTTCGGGTAAATATGGGAACAGGTCGTTGAGTTCTGCTTTGATAAGTTTGTATCCTGCGAGTTCACTGTCCTTTCCTATGAGTTCTAAAAGCCAGGAGATAGTGAGTATATCACTATCAGGACAAAGGCTTTTGGGTCCCGGGCGGAGTGTTTCAGCACCGGGGAAGTAGGTATCATAAAGCGTTGCCACTATTTCTTGACAGACTTTGGCAACGGCTTTAAGTGTGCGTTCTGCATTTTTTAGTTGCATGACTGACTGTTCTATTGTATCCTGTAAATCCATTCTTATGCTCCTTATTGAAAAGGTTATTCTATAAAGGAAAGCATAAGAATGGATAAAAGTAAAGAAAAATAAAAAATATCTATATCTGTGAAGTTTAGTATTACATTAAAATAACCAACTAACACAAGTCGTGAATTTGGAATAATGTCAAGAGTTTGAATGGTTTGGGGAATTCGGAGGGGTGTGTAAAGTTTTTGGCAATAAGTAGATAGGGGACTGTGTACACTATGTTTACAGGGTATGCAACTCCTTAATTAATTTATGTGCTGGAGGGGTTCAAACCCCTCCAATTATGACTATTCTTCCGCAACAGGAATTGGAAGATGTGCTAAGTGTCTGCTTTTTTAGCAGATCGGATTACAAAAGATGCATAGATATGTGTGACATTTCCCTAATCTTCATGTGTCTTGATTTCATAAATCCGACATGTAAAGACGTATTTGTGATCTGGGGTTAGATAAACTTCATCGCCTTCTTCATTTTCTATTATAGTAAAACATATAATTACTTGGACATTTCTGTCCCATAACCTATTAGGTTGTGCAGAAACGGAGCAGCACAACCTAACAGGTTATGCTACAAAACACAGTCCGTTAGGTTGCTAAACGCTTATGTCAAAGTGTTCAGGTCCTTCTAAAATCTACTATAGAACAGGGACACCGTGAGAAACAATGAAAAATTTCAAGCTGTTTCTACCTGTGTAGAGTTCGGGCTCTTTAGTATGATGATACAGTTTTTTACGCAGGACTTGTGCAAATTTGGGTGCCCCTATTCAGAATTTTGTCCTTTCAAGGATTTTAACTCTAATTTTTTGTCCTTTTCAAGAATGGTCCCCCTTATCAGAGGGGCTTTTAAACACATTGCGTAAGTCCTGATTCTATACCGTCAATTAATGAACCTCACCAAATTCCAGTCCGACTCGGATGGCAGAACCTTCATCTGCATAGGTAAAAGCGTCATTAATATGGTCAAACGGGAAGGTATCAGAGATGATTTTATCGAACGGATACTTATCTCGTGTCCGGCTCAGGAAATCAAGCGCACGTGGAATTACCCACGGTTCATAAACAATCACACCTCGAATTACTTTGCTACACCGAACAATATTGCCAGGGTCAATTTCGGTTGGAAATCCGAGATTGATATTACCGATCCAGAGATAACGCCCGCCCCATCGGAGCATTTCTACACCTTCGGTGAGTACTTTCGGAGAACCTACAAATTCTGCGACAAGATCGGCGCCGATGCCGCTTGTCCGGCCAAGCACGCAATCAACACGTTCACCCATTTCAGATTCATCAACGTTGAGCGTATAATCCGCGCCAAACTCCTGTGCAAGCATAAGACGTGCCGGAAGCCGATCAAGAACAATGATTTGACCTGCCCCCATCTCCCTTGCCACCGCGGTCGCATAAAGCCCGAGCCCACCAGCACCTTGGATAACAACCGTATCCCCAAGTGTGATACCGATCTGATGGAGTCCATAGATAACTTCCGATAAAGCACAGTTAATAGGGGATACAAGCGTGTCCGGTAGTTCATCAGGCACTTTAAAAACCCAATGCCCTGCTTTCATGTAGTAGTATTCGCCATAAGCACCGTGGAAATGTGGATGTTGTTCACTTGAAACACCGAGCCAATCTCTGTAGCGGTTTGGACATCCGGGTTTTCCGTTGAGACACATCCAACAGCGTTGGCACGGTTTGAAATAGGAATAAACAATTCGGTCACCTTCAGTTAGTGGCAGTCCGATACTGTCAACTTGTACATTACGTCCCATCGCTTCAATCGTGCCGATCATCTCATGCCCCAGCACTTGCGGGATACCACTTGTGATTTTGGGACCGTGTCCTCGCCAAAAATGTAGATCAGAACCACAAATATTCGCCATTCGAATTCGGACGAGCATATCGTCCGGTGTTACGGATGGAATCGGATATTCCCTAAATTCTAACGGCGTTTGTGGTTGTGTAAAGATTGCTACCTTGCCGGTTTTCATGGAAAACTTCCACTGGATAAAATTGGGATTTTCGCGTTACCTCAAACTACAATACTTTTTAATATTCATCTTAATATTCATCAAAATTGACGACCTTCCACTGTCCGTCAATATTTTCAGTCGTAATCACAACTTTTCGAGTATGCGTTGTTTTACCGCCACGATTTTTGATTGTCAATTGATAGTTAAATAATACGTGTGTTACGTTTTCAACTTCACTTGACGTTTCTTTTCCGGTCTGTTTATATTCCATTTTCGGCATTTCGGGGGCAGGGTCGCCTGGCGCACGCACCTCTTGCAATCGTCCTATTTCGGCTTCCAACATTTCTGTGGCAAGTCCAGAGGTTAACTGGAGGGCTGCTTCTTGATTAGCGAGTTTATAGTAGTTATAGATAAAATCTTCAGTGACTGCTTGCGGGGTATTCCTATTTAAACACGCTACTAACAACAAGATGGTAAGGATGGCGTATCGTGGTTTCATGTGTTTATTTTTCTCTGGTGCGGATCATCGCTACGTTGAAAATAGGTCTTTCAAAAGGGTGTGCAGGACGGTTCACAATTTTGCCCAATGCCCACAAGGCAGAGGAACTACCACCATCAAAGTTAATAGCGTGTTCGATCCCAATATCATTGAAAAAATCCGCCATTTGATAAAGAGTCATTCCCATGCTATATCCGGGTTCTCTGCCATCAATAACAATTAGAAATAGCTTCTCATCGCTAAACCCTAAAGCGCTCCGAGGATGCCGATGTGCAGCGTTGCTGTGTCTGTAAGCACTACTGTTTCTGCCTTGTGCAAAATCAATTAATTCCGGTTCAATTTCTCCATTTCGTAAAAGGCGTAAATTTCCACCGATGCCTTCCTGAATTGTTTGCCATTTTTCAGGCGTGAGTGCAATATCCAAAATACCAGTCGTAGAGTCGGTAATTTTTCGGTGCCAGCGGGTTCCCAAGCGCGGCTCTATAGCCAGAACAATCCCATCAGACGGAATAGGACTGTTACCGCGTGGATTGACTGCGGTCACAACAAAACGACTCATGTATTTTCCGGTGAGTGGAAGCGTCAGTTCTTTTAGCGTGAATTCATAGCATCGTCTTGTTAAAGTTGACCTTCCAAAACGAGGCGTGTAAAGCACTACCGGACACGATGAATCGCAAATTTGGTTAATCGCGTCTACCGCAAGGGTTTCTGCACCGATGCGAAGTTTGCCGTTTAGTTGAACCGCATCTAAGCGGAATTCACCATCTGGCGTAACTCCAAAACTTGTTTCACCCCAGGGTGAAGGTGGTGAATAGCCCCATCTATCAATCAATTTGGGAATGCTAATGAGTTCACCTGCTTGAATATAGAGGTTGAAAATCATGCCGCCGCGCCCATAACTGTCTCCACGAATTCCGAAACTCCCGTTTACACCCGCCAGAGGGAGTATTCCTTTTTTTCTAAGCTTTCTCGTCGCTCCTGTGACAGTTTCACGTCCGAGGATTTGGGAGTTTGCAAGTGCCACATCAAATCTAAGGTTTTTGGCATCACGGTTCATCTCTGCTACATAAACGACAGCACCGCCCACCCAAGAATAGCGGTAAAGTCGAAACCCGTCGGGCCATCGTCTTGTATCAAGGGTGTCTCTGCGTCTAACAGAATTTGGCAGTGTTTCCTTTGCCTTAACCTTAATAAGTTTTGGCTGTACTTCTTTAATAGGTTTTGGCTGTGCTTCTTTCACATCAACCTGAGTGGTGGATGGCTGGAACACCTCTTTCTCAAAAACCTGTACAGCATTAATGACTAAAATGAAAAGCAGGAGAAGTCCACATATAGCAATCAACTTAGGCAGAGGGTTTCGGTAATTATTTTCTGTGTACATCAAATTTTCCCACATTCGTGTTAGTGATAAATGTCTCTTTTCCTATAGGAGACTGATGTTTGGACAGGTGTTGTTTTGGAGTGGAATGCATGAAAGAAAAAGATAGACGGTTAAGGTATCCTAAAGGTGTACGGCACACGGTGTGTGCTTACTACCATCGACTAAAACTTACTGCTTCAGTTTTCCCCAAAGCGTCGTCAATCGGTTCTTGGGTTCAACAGGAAAAACCTCCTCTACATGCGTCCAATCAAACTTTGGTACGCCATTCTCAAACATATCATCCAAAATCCTTATCGGTTCCCCACCGGTATAGGGAATTGCGAAATGATAATAGGTTGTATTATTTTCCCAAAATGCTCCGCGATAAGTTGTGTAAACGACATACCTCCCATCAGGCGACCATTTCATGTCTTTGAATTCTATGTGGTTATTGAAGTTTACTATCGTATTCGAGTGTCGTAAACTTGGAACATCATAAACGTCAAGATCATACCAGAATCCCAAAAGCCCCGCTCTCCAATAAACAACAGCAAGTTTTGTCCCGTCCGGTGAGAAAGTGGGCAGCCTTCCGTCTATACTGACACGTAAAACTTGTCTTGTTTCTAAATTGATGAGATAAACACCCTCGGGTGTATCATAAGCAAGATATTTACTGTCCGGTGATAGTTCGAGATGCTCTGTGACTACCCCTTTTATCAGTGAAACCCGTGGTGAAAGGACATCTCTTGGAGGAATGATATTTTCTAACGCTTGTGGTATATGTGGTTGCGGCGGCACAGTAGGGGCTACTATCTCTTTATTGCAAATCAGATAGATACCGCTCGTTCTCCTCCCCAATTTGTCATGTTTATTTTTTTGTTCCGTTATAGCAGGAAGAAAGTTTGTGTAGATAAGGTCTGGTTTTTGTGATAGGTGGACATCAAGGATCTTATGAAATCGCTGATGTGTCATCATACGTTCTGGATCATTGATATTATCTGTATCAATGAGGTAAATATCAACGGGTTTATTCGGGTCACTGTATTTGGTAAGCGTGGCGATGTAGTTCCCATTTTTTTGGACAGAAAAATCACGAATAGGGTGTGTCTGTTGATAAAGCAGGCGCGCGTTGTCTGTGTCCGTAAGGTCGGTAATCCATAATTCGTTGGGATTGTCTGGATGTAAAAAAACAACTTCACCTATGAGTTCTGCATAAGTTGTCAGTGGCAGCACAAAAACCAAGGATAGACAAATACATTTCAGCAAGTGTTTCATAATAATCACTCCTATCGGATGTGAGTTTGCATGTTGCGGACGTTTTTATGGTAGATTTTAGATCTATTTGGGCACTGCTGCTTTGGTGAGGTTAGGAAACCTCACCTACTGTGGGGTGGAAGTGTATTTTAAATTTTAGAAATCACCATAAAAAGTCATTGCTTGATTTTACCCCAGAGCGTAGCCAGATGGTTCTTAGGTTCAACGGGGTATGCTGGGTTAATCCAATCAAACATTTCCACGCCTCTGTTGGTTATATCCAATATTCTTTCAGGGGATCCGCCGTTAATGGGAATTGCAATATTGCGGTATGGAATCTCTTTTTCGAAAAGCTGTCTGGCGTGTACTGTGTAAATCAGATACTCTCCATCCGGTGACCAGTTGAAGCCTATGGGATGCACAATCAAGTCTATGGTTATCAAAGGTTGCAGTGTATCAAGCGAGATAATATCAATTTGAGGATTGCCTGTTGCAACATTAACGTAAGAATATACAAGCTTTTTACCATCTGGCGAAAAAGCTGGATAGTCGCCTTCTCGGCTAATCCGTGTTTCCTTTTTGGTGTTTACATCAATTTGAAATAAACCATTGACGGAGTCATAAGCAATCTCTTTTCCATTAGGTGCCCAGTCAACCCTTGGTATGCTTCCTTCCTTTAACAATGTGATCCTTGGATCCTGTTTGCCTATTTCACTTCTTCGAATGAGATAGATGCCCCGCTTTTGAATATTCCCCGCACCTGGACGGCTTGTGAGGACAACATCCCCTCCGTGTGAAATATCAATATTAGTTATATCATCAATTCTATCTTGTATTAGAATTGCCTTATCCCGCAATGTATCAATAAGATATGTATCTTCTTTGAATGGGTTATTTTCATTTCTTGAAACGATAACGATGTAGCGGCTATTTTTTTGCACAGATAAATCTCTAATAACGTTGGTATGTTTAAATAGTAATCGTGCATTACGTGTATCTCTAATATCAGTCACCCATATCTCGTCGGAATTATACGGGTGTTTATAGACAACTGTACCAGTAAGTTCTGCATAAGTTGTCAGTGGCAGCAAAACAAGCATCCATAAGTAGAAACCTATTCGTCCGATTTTCATGGTCTATACCTCTTACATGCTATTTTTTGGTAATTATAGAAAAAAAACCAAGCGTAAATTAACGTAAAATTGACACATAAAGGCAAAGCAAACTCTTAACTCAACCTATTAAATTATAGTCCTGCTATCATTTCTGCGGGGCTTCCATTTCCATAGTGAACTCGCCTAAGTCAATAATTTTTTTTAATCCCTTCGGGTGAAAAATGCGGCGGTTTGCCAAAACTAAAACGCATTTTTATCTGTGGTTTCTCAATTCGCTGTAGGTATCTTAGTTCCTTATTGAGTTCATTAAGCTGCGTTCTGAGTTCTTTAATCTTGTCCGGGAGCTCTTGTAACCGCGCAGTTTCTACATCTGTTAGGGGACGTGGGTTTGGGTTTTTCCATACACCTGTGGCTTGATAGGAAAAATCAGGATCAATTTTCCAAACCTTGCCACCTATCGTCACCTCTTTGGTTCTGTTTTCAGTTTTTTCGTGTGGAGAAGACAGATCGGGTGTGGATGGGTCTGTAATGTCATCGGGCCTATTCGTTTTATAGTCATTGAAAGGAACACGTACAGGATCTGCGCTGATAGCGTTTATGATTATGGGACCACCGAGTAAGAATACTCCCAATACCAATGCTATCGCGAGGTGGTTTTTTACTTTCATGTTTCGCATTTTTAGTACCCCTTATTTTATCCAAGCTGCTTATGATTATACAGAAAATGCAAAAAAGAATCAAGTATAAATTTCAAAACAGGTATTAAGTTGGACTCAAAATTAGGACTCAAGGACGATAGGTGCGGTTTCCTAACCGTACCATAACTGTCAATTTTAGATAAATATCCCCGGTTTTTGTATAGGAGAAATTATGCATTCGTCCCATTTCAAAGGTTTGTTATCATAACGCTGCTTCCAAGAACTATTCTCAATTATAACTGATTTTTTTCTATATTGCAAAGAGTTTATTGGGTAAGGCGCGAAGCGCTGAGAGGGTTACTGGTGCTTCTCTATTCAACTGGAAATGCGTATCTATAAGGCAATATAAGCTGTGTTTCACTTCAAGAATCATTCAGATTGTTTGGGTTGAACTATTTTGTATTTGACCTCACCCGGTTTGACATAACCAAACCTTTTTCTGACAAGACGTTCTTTGGTTAAGGTATCATTTTTTAGCAGTTCAACACGCTGCTTGCGTCGATCGCGCTCGGTTTGCAGCTCTTGTATCTCTGCTTGATACCCTTTCTCATCGATTTGAGCTTGTTGCCAGTCTTTATAACCGCGCATGAATTGTCTAACGCTGACTATCAGCAAGGCAAATGCGATAATAAGTAAAATTACGCGAAGAATACGCATAAAGCGGACCTTTAAAAAAGAATATTTGGGACAGCACAGACAATGTCCTAATATGAAACAAGAGTTTAACGGAAATTTGCCAAATTATAGAAAACTTTCTTACCAGCAAAAATAGCCCTATTGCCGAGTTCTTCCTCAATACGGAGAAGTTGATTATATTTACAAACGCGATCTGTGCGGGAGAGCGAACCTGTTTTTATTTGCCCTGCGTTAGTTGCAACAACGAGGTCAGAAATAGTGGTATCTTCGGTTTCCCCTGACCGATGTGAGACAACAGCAGTATAGTTGAAACGCCGAGCAAGTTCAATGGCATCAAGCGTCTCTGTCAATGTTCCGATCTGATTGACTTTAATTAAAATGGAATTACCGATTTGTCCATCAATTCCTTGTTGCAATCGGGTTGTATTGGTAACAAAAAGATCATCACCAACGAGTTGCACCTTATCACCGATTGCTTCAGTTAAGCGTTTCCAACCTTCCCAGTCGTTTTCGTCCATGCCATCCTCAATTGAGACAATCGGGTATTTTTCACAGAGTTCTGTGTAAAAGCCTACCATTTCTTCGGGTGATTTAGTCGGTTGTGTTTCTGCCTTTAATTCATAAGTTCCAGTATCACGGTTGTAAAATTCGCTTGAGGCAGCGTCCAAAGCTAACAAAACATCTTCACCGGGAACATATTTAGCGCGTTCAATAGCTTCAATAATAACCGCGATAGCTTCTTCATTAGAACCTAAATCGGGGGCAAAACCACCTTCATCACCAACAGCTGTGTTGCAATTTCGCGCTTGCAGGACCGCTTTGAGACTGTGGAAAATTTCAGCCCCCATACGAAGTGCCTCAGCGAAACTACTTGCTCCCGCTGGCATCACCATAAATTCTTGGATGTCAACGTTATTGTCGGCATGGGAACCACCATTTAGGATATTCATCATCGGTAACGGCAGTTCTTTCGCATTTGTTCCACCGATATAACGAAAAAGAGGTTGACCAAGTTCATCAGCCGCAGCTTTCGCAACGGCAAGAGAAACACCTAAAATTGCGTTTGCACCGAGATTACTTTTGTTATCAGTGCCATCAAGTTCGCACATAGTGGCATCAATCTTGTTTTGCGCAAATGCTTCGTACCCTGCAAGGGCATCCGCTATAACAGTGTTAACATTTTCAACCGCCTTCTGAACACCCTTACCTAAATAGCGAGCAGCATCTTTATCACGAAGTTCAACCGCTTCGTGCTCACCTGTAGATGCACCTGATGGTACCGCCGCGCGCCCAAACGCGCCTGATGCTAAATTAACGTCTACTTCAACCGTAGGGTTACCCCGTGAATCCAGTATTTCTCGTGCATGGAGATAAATAATTTCTGACAAGTTGCTTCTCCTTCCGAAGCTTATAGTTCTAAGATGTGTTGACTAATACAATTGTATCATATCCATATTCAGATTTTTAAGCCACACTATTCCTCAATAACGGCATCAGCAAGCAAATATGCCGATGCCAAAAAGATAAGACTTGAGCCTACCAACAGTCCCAACCAGAATCTGTCTTCCAACCCGCCAGTCACTAAAATAGAGACGGTACATTTTGTGCCGCCCATAATAATTGGAATGACAAGCGGCAGAAGAATAACAGAGAGTAGGCTTTCACCACCATTTGTACTTGTAGACATGCCCGCTAACAGCACACCGACAGCACAAAAACCGAGCGTGCCGATACTCAGCACACCAAGCAATTTCAAAAAAATGCCTACCGTCACATCATCAAATAGCTCAAAGAATTGAAGTGCGATAGGTGTAATAACAATTTCCAATAGAAATAGGAAAACAACGTTGCTAACGACTTTGGATAGGTAAACATGACTTGCATCAACACCGGTAAGACGAATGCCGTGTAACGCACCGTGTGATCGTTCTATTGTGAATGAACGGTTTAAGGTAATAATTCCTGCAAAAACAAATGCTGTCCACAGGACACTCGCGGTTAATTTTCCACGCTCAGTCTTTTCGGTAGGAAATTCCGGTCCAAACGCAAAAGCAAAAATGAGGACAACAAGTACGCTAAAAACAAAAATTAATGCCAGCGTCTCCTTTGAGCGGAATTGAAGCCCAAGGTCTTTACGGATCAACGCGGCAATCTGACGGAGTGCCTTCATGTTTGTCTCAATTTGAAGTGGTGTCTATCAACCTCTCTTCGTACAAATGTAGTAACGCCTCTACTTCAATTTCGCCTTTTGTTGCGATCTCTTCCAATTCCCCATTTATCATAAAGAAAAACCTTGTACCTACAAGATATCCCAACTCTGTGTTGTGTGTTGTAATGAGAACACTCTTGCCATCCTGCCGTTCTTGTGTGATACGATCTATCACAAACTGCTTAGCAGATGCATCAAGTCCAGAGAAAGGTTCATCAAGCAGCAGAATTGAAGGGTGATGGAGAAGGGCTCTGGCAATCATAAAACGCTGCGTCATACCCCGTGAAAAGATATGAAGTGGTTCGTGCACAAAACGTTGTAAACCGACTTCAGCAAGAAGTGTTTTGCAGCGGTTTTCTAAATCATTGATGCCGTACATCTGTCCGAAAAACTTGAGATTCTCAAACGGAGTCAATGTAGGATAAGCTAAATGCTCATGGACAATCACTCCTAAAGTGTTTCGGACTTGGGCGTAGTCGGCAATGGCATCCATGCCTTCAATATCAAGTTTTCCAGATGTTGGGCGTAACAAAGTCGCAAGTATTTTGATGAAAGTCGTTTTGCCTGCACCGTTGGGGCCAAAAATTGCTACTACTTCCCCAGGGTTAATCGTAAGATTAACGTTTTTAACAATCGTACGGTGTCCAAAATTCTTTGTGATCTGAGAAGCGTTAAGGCGCATAGTGTGTAGAAAATTTTGTAATTCTGGCGGATAAACAAAAAGAAAAAGGCAGGTATTTTACCTGCCCTAACCGTTTCATTTTACATCATGCGCTTGATAATTGCAGCACCCTGCTCGGGAGTAACACCAAGAGGTTGATGTGCCATGGGACCATCTTCCAGAACCGGTTCCATCTGATCTAAGGATGGGCGGCTTGTGTCATGGTAGAATAAGCCAAGCTGAGTATCATGACCCACCTTAACTGCCTGTTCAAGTGCTGCGGCTTTGTCACTTGTATCATGGTTTTCAAGAAAATTAACTCGTTCCTTCCAATAAGGGAAAATTGTATCTTCACCCTTCCACGTAACACAAGGACTGATAACGTCAATGAAGGCAAACCCTTTGTGTTGCATTCCGTCATACATCAATTCGATGAGTTGCGCGCGCTCAGCACTAAATGCTCTTGCGACATAAGTAGCACCCGAGACAATTGCCATCGCGACAGGGTTGAGGGGGGTTTCTATATTACCGAACGGCGTGCTATAGGTTTGTTCGCCAACTTGAGTCGTAGGTGAGGCTTGACCAACTGTCAACCCGTAAGTTTCGTTGTTCATCACAATATAGAGTAAGTCAATATTTTTCCGCATTGTGTGAATAAAATGATTACCACCAATACCGTATCCATCTCCATCGCCGCCGGTGACGACAACATTCAAATCGTGGTTGGCAAGTTTTGCCCCCGTTGCTACGGCAAGCGATCGTCCATGCAGCGTGTGCATTCCGTAAGTGTGGATAAAACCGGGTAGATTAGAGGAGCATCCGATTCCACTAACGGTAAGATGATCATGATTGCCACGGCCACATTTTGCGTAAGCATTTTGTAACGCACTAAGCACACCGAAATCGCCACAACCGGGACACCAATCGGGATTAACATCACCTTTAAAATCTCTTGCTGTAGGAGCACCTTTAATAGGTCTTTCTTTTTTCGCCATCTGATTCTTCCTCCTTTGTTAGACTACAATTTCCTGGTATGGGACATAGAGTTCTGTTTTACCGATTAAAAGTTCACGGACACCGTCAACAATGTGGTGAGGCATAAATGGTTCACCATCATACTTCCGGATGTGTCCATCTGCCTTAAAGCCTGTTTCACCTCGTAAGAATCGGGCAAACTGACCTGTATAGTTACATTCAACAATAATTGCATGCGCTGATTTTGCCAATACTTCGTTTATAGCGTCTTCGTCCATCGGATAGAGCCATTTGAATTGAATGTGGTTCGTTACAATACCTTCTTCAGTTAAAGTTTGTGCTGCTTCGCTAATTACACCGTGTGTAGAACCCCATCCAATAAGTGTGACTTCGGCATCTTCAGGGCCTTCAAGCGTTGGTGGGGGAAGTAGTTTAACGATGCCATCCATCTTCCGCTGCCGTTTCTCCATGATGTCACGACGCTTATGCGGGTTCGTAAATTCATCACTAATAAGACCGCCATCTTCATCGTGATCATCAGTAGCAACAACGTGTATGTGGCCTGGCGTGCCAGGAAGAGCTCGTGGTGAAATTCCACTGTCAGTAATCTGGAAGCGTAGATATTCGCCATCTGTTTCGCCAAGTTCAGTTATCAACTCGCCACGGTCAATTTTCGGTTGCCAGTTGATTGAATCGGGATCAAACGTCGTGTAACCCATACCAAGCGTGAGATCAGACAAGACCATGCCGGGACATTGGAACTTATCAACAAGGTTGAATAGTTCGGGAATGGTGTCAAAACCGTCCATGATACTGGTAGGAGCAACAATGATTTTTGGAAAATCGCCTTGGCTGGCACCGAGGAGTTGCCACAAATCCCCCTGCTCTGTTTTTGTAGGTAAGCCAGTAGAGGGACCACCACGTTGGACGTTAATCACGACAATCGGAATTTCCATCATCGCAGCACTGCCAATTGCTTCCGACATGAGGGCGAAACCCCCACCTGAAGTCGCACACATTGCGCGGCATCCAGCGTGTGCAGCACCGATAACCATGTTAATAACACTAATTTCGTCCTCACACTGACGAACCATAATGCCGAGAGTGCGGGCATTAAGTGCCATCCATCTGAGCACACCTGTTGAAGGACTCATCGGGTAAGCACTGTAAAACTTAACACCTGCAGCCGCGCCACCCATTGCCATTATCCCATTTCCCTCACCGAATGCAAGGGCTGGTTCCTGTTTTACAAATTGTGTATCAAAGGGAGTAAAGTTTTCAGCATGTTCATAACCTTTTGTTGCAACATCAATGTTAGCATCTACAACTTCTTGTCCTTTGCGTTTGAGAAGCGCACCGATGATGATCTCCTCAAATGTCTTTAAGTCTGCCCCCACGAGGTTCAAAGCTGCACCAAGCATGCACGTATTCAGACAGGCTTTCTGTATCTTTCTATTTTCAATTCCGCTGGAGAATTCTTTGTAAGGAACAGGACACAACTGGATATCGTCACGTTCCGGTGCTTGTTTTCTGACATCATCGCTGTTATAGATGAGAGTACCACCGGGTCTGACGTGTGGTATGTGTTTTTCTAAACTGTTTTTATCAAGGGCGATGATAAGGTCAATCTCGTCGCCGTGGTTGGCAACTGGCTCTGAACTAATTCGGATGGTAAGGAAAGTATGACCGCCGCGTATGAGGGATTGATAAGCACTATAAGTGAAAACGTGCAGTCCATACCGAGCACAAATCTGACCCAGACTTTTTCCAAGCGTTTCTATACCTTGCCCGGGTGCCCCTCCTACAGCGATTACAAAATCGTACTTAGCCATTTTGGCTCCTTTCTAATTCTAAGCGATTTGTTCAATCTATTAACTATTTAATTAATTCACGACTTGTGTTAGTTAACTATTTGTTGTCCTGTTTTCACATATATTAAACTTTGTGTTGGACACATATCGTCCCTACGGGACTAAAGAAGGAATCAACCAATCATAAAAACTAACAAAACGTCATGTAATTGTAATATTGAACAAATAGTTATTTAGCACAACTCGTTAATTCGTGCCTTCTTTTCGTAAATTTCCTTTGTCAACAATCCTAATATTCTACTTTTTTTAATTATATCATATTTACATATTAGTTTTCAAGTTTTTATTTTAAAACCAACAATTTGCTACAGTATTGTCGGAGACATTAACCGCGTAGACAGCAAGCCCTATATACCTGTACCACTTATCATAGTGTGCCTATTCAGATTCGTTGTAGTCATATCCGATTGGGTAACGACAAAAGGTGCTTCGGGATTATTTTTTAGGAGGTTGTTCATTAGGGGTTTCTCTGTTATGCTTGGATCAACGCCCTGAGTGCTTCGTGTGCCTCTGGCGTTCCAATTTTATCTAATGCAAACGCCACATGATGTTGGACGCGTTCAGAATCATCTTCAAGTGCTTTGATAAGCGCGGGCACCGCATCTGCTGCTGCTGCTTCCATTTTAGCGAGGGTATAAGCAGCATAAGTGCGAACCTCTACATCAAGATCGGACAAAGCCACAATAAGTGCCGGTATCGCGCTTATTGCCGTAGTCCCCATGATGCTGAGTGCACGAACTGCATATTCGCGGAGTTCCTCACTTAGTTTATTGTTTAATGCTTCAAGCAACGCTGGTATTGCGGGTTCGCCTATACTGGCAAGCGTACTACCGATCGCGAGTGCATGATATCTGTCAGCAATTTCCATTTCATCAATAAGATCAGGTATTACGGGGTCACCAATTGCTACTAAAACATCGGCGGCCTGGTCAGCTACATCCGAAAGGTTATGTGCCAGTGTTTCAATAAGTTGCGGGACAGCAGGTTCACCGATTTCAATCAATTCTGCCTTCGCCGCATCACGCACATCATCGTCTAATTCCTCTAAATCTTCTATCAAATCTGCGATACGTTGCTCATCACTCATCCCATAAATCCTTGTGCTATTCCTAAAAAAAGTTTGTTCTGTTGATAATCCTCAATCGTAAATGTTAGGTGTCTAATCCCCGTTCTTTGCGCTGGTCAAGAATCTCAGTCAACCGTTCAGTTTGTTCCTTCCGTAATCGGTTGTAAACCCGTTCCGAAATACCCTGTTTTTCGTTTACCTCATCAAGCAGCGTTATAAATTCAAGCCTTGCTGTGCGGGCATGATCAAGATCAGCATCACTTAGTTTGCGGAGCCACCCTGTGTCGGTTAACGTAGGCTGCGCATCATCAGATTCTGCAGAAGCACGTTTTGCACGGCGGAGCATGAAAATCGCCGCCACAAGAAACCCACCAGCTAAAGCAGCAGCAATCGCAATAAATGCCATTTGACCGATATTAGATTTTGGTTTAGGTATTCCCAAATTTAAGTCAACCATTTTACCTGCTGCGAACCCGCCTTCGCGAGCTGCTGCGTAAACTTTGTAAACTATATTACCAATCGCCTCATATTTAGATGTCTTGAAATACTTTGAACGTGGTGCCAAATTGAGACCGTCTTGTATAAGAAAGGTAATTTGGTCCGTGCGAAAAAGCATCTGTCGGGATAAATCAAGTTTGGGTTCATTTGCCGGATAAATGTACCTGTACCCTATGTCCGTTTGACCGTGGGGTAAAGGCTCAGTGAGCATGACATGATTGCTGGCAGAACTACGTGTTAGCGTGGCAGGCGCATGCGGAAAAAATGCCTTATGTCCTTTCGGAAGACCGTGATGGAATCCGACTGCTTGTTTTTCGTGAAGGGTTTGGAAAGGTGAGATACTCCGGTTTTCAGCAACTATAGCCTCAATGACTGATAAGGCACCTTCTGTCGCGTGTTCTGCAGAAGGCACTTGGATAACAATTGTATATGATTTTATTCGAATCTGCGATGTGTCATTTGTTACCCCACTAATTTCCATATTGATAGTAAGGTTTGGCACCCAGGTAGACAGCACTAAATCTTTTTCTATATGTTCAGCACCATTGTAGGTTGTAGAAACCGAATAATGTGTTTCAACATCTATTGGCAAATTATCAAAGCGGTAGTTGCCGTTTTCATCAGTTTGGGTTTCCTGTTGTGTAACGTCCTCCGCTTTATGGATATTGAGGGTAACAGGATGATTTGCAATAGATTCTCCCAACTTTTTGTCAGTCAGTTTGCCGTGAATATTGCCGACTTCGTTTTGGGAATGGGTCACAGGAACTAACAACAAAAATGCAATTACTATTAGCAACAGATTACGGAAACCCCCAAAGGCTTCCGCCCGTTTTATGAGGTTGCAACTGTTTTTGATTAAAAATAGGGTTCTGTATATTTTCATTATCCGCGTTTTTGCTGTTTGTACCTTTCAATTTCAGATTCTATATCTGTTTTCGCAGCGGTTTCCAGTTGACTAACAATGCGCGCTGTCTCTTGCATGAGCTCATCACGCAATTCCCTATAATCTCTTTCTGAAAGTTTACCGGATTCATAGTCTTCATCAAGGTCAGCCAGTGCAGAATAACTCTGTTCGCGTTCCAGAGATAAAGTTTGCATGCGCGCTTCTGTTGGGTCAACTTCTGGCCAAATATCTGCCTTGCCAAAAAGTGGGAAGATGAGATATACCAAAAGCACAGTGCCAAGCAAAATTATCCACAAAAGTACAAGAAAAGTCATAACAGTGTCCTAATTTCGGTCCTTGTATTTTTCAAGTTCTGCCTCAACCTGTCGCTGCAATTTATCAGAAATCTGCTGGTCAGGTTGTGTTGACGATATATTTTTGCTTCGTGATTGATATCGAACAATAAAAATGACACCACCACTAACTATCAGGATAACTGCGGGCATTATATAAGCAAGCCAATTAATACCTTCTGCCTTCATAACAGCGGAAAACTCAGAACCATAAGTTTTAAGGTAAAGAGTGCGGATTTCCTCAACGGTTTGGCCTTCGGTCAACGCATCGCGAAAGCTGGCTTCAATTGCCTGAGCAGTACCACATACACATGCTTTGTTCGTTTCTCGGACACACCCGCATGGACAGTACAATGTTGTCAGCAACTCTTCTAACTGAGCCTCAAACTTAAAATCTTTTGATGTGTCGCTATCCGCTGTCTGTGCTTGTGCTGTAACAACACTCACGAAAATAAATGGAACTACTATCACAAGAAGAAAAAAACAATTCTTTTCAACAAGTCTTAAATTGAAGGTTTTCATTGTGTTTCACCTATGCTGTTTGGGAACGTGGATTAGGATCGGATTTCTGCGCAATTGCAATAATGCCACCCAACACCATCACAGCAACACCGATCCAGACAACCTTAATCAGTGGATTGTGGTAAACCTGAACGTTGAAATTGGTGTCTGTGTCAATCTTTGCGGGTAAAGGACCAAGGGCGATATAGAGATCGTTTAGGCCGATCGCGTGTATCGCTGACTCAATTGTACCCTGCTCTTCATCTGCTTGCTCTGCCTGGTCATAGTAGTGGCGCGCAGGTTTCATCGTTGTTTCCTGTTGGCCATCCTTTTCTACATCAAAAACGACTCCTCTCCGTAAGTAATTTTCGTGTTCCTCCTCAAACGTATCTTTCATTGTCAATTGATAGGTACCTACTACCATTGAATCACCGAGTTTAAGGTAGTCTGATTTGAGCAAGAAATACCCCTTAGAACCCATAATACCTATGTAGACAATAACAATACCGATATGGATAATATAACCACCATACCGTCGTTTATTACGTTGGATAAGAAGCCATAAGCCGTTGAGAAAGGAACTCTCTTGCCGTTTGGCACGGAGCTTAGCCCCACGATAAAATTCACGAAAGATCGCAACAAGCACAAACGCACTTGCAAAAACACATAGCAACGAATAAATAGGGATCGGGTTTTTTGTAACAATACCAACAGCAGATATAATAGCATCTGTAGCAACTTGAATAGTAGCTTCAACAGCACCCCCAATAACACCTATAGCTTTAGAAGGAATTGTAGTTACTTCAATAGCAGCGTTTGCTCTGAAAGCCAAAAATACCCATGCCACTGCTGCGGCTCCCAAGCCGATTAAAATTGGTGATACAAACATGCGGCGGAAATTATTGGGCGTAATCTTTTTCCATGAAATAATAGGACCGGCACCCGTCAAAAAGAGAAGTAAAAGTCCAGGGATAATAACGACCTTGTTGAAAAAGGATTCAGGAACAGCTGCCTTTTCACCCTGAATCGCTTCGGATATTATAGGCCACAACGTTCCCCAAAGAATAATCAAGGTCAACCCAACGAGAAGCCAATTGTTCATAACGAAAGCACTCTCGCGGGAAAGGAGAGATTCAAGACGGTTAGCACTTTTAAGGCGTTGCCAGCGATGGACGACAAGTGCGATGACACCCGCAGTTGAAGCGAGAATAAAACCAAAAAAATACCAACCAACGTCTGATTGTGCAAAAGAATGCACTGATGTAATAATCCCGCTACGGGTTATAAATGTTCCTAATAAAGTGAATTGGAAGGCTAAGGTAATGAGAAGGACATTCCACAACTTGAGCATATTCCGCTTTTCTTGAATCATCACAGAGTGTAGATAAGCGGTGCCGAGTAGCCACGGCATAAAGGAAGCGTTTTCAACCGGATCCCATGCCCAGTATCCGCCCCAACCGAGTTCCTGATATGCCCAATGACCGCCGAGTGTGATGCCGATAGTTAAAACAATCCAGGAAAATAGCATCCATCTTCGAGAACGGAGTGTCCAATCGCTTCCTATTCTACCGGACATAAGGGCTGCGACAGCAAACGCAAATGGCACTGTTAGACAAATCCAACCGATGTACAAGGTAGGGGGATGGATCGCCATACTGGGTGTTTGGAGGAGCGGGTTCATTCCACGCCCATCTGGCATCACTATACCATCAGGAAATCGAGCAAGTGGGTTGTAAACGCCTTCAATTAATCCAGTGACGACAATGATAAAAAAGAGTTGGACAATAGCAATGGGAATTAGGGCGTAATCTGCAAGTGTGTCACTCGCGTTTTTGTTTTGCCAGACAACGATAGCACCAGCGATGGTAAGTATCCAAAGCCAGAGTAGGAGCGAACCAGACATTGCCCCCCACAGGGCAGTGATTTTATAGAGAAGTGGTTGCGCAGCACTGGATACCTCAACGACATACATCATTGAGAAATCATCCGTCACAAAGCCAAAGATTAACGCACCCGTGGCAATAGTAATGAGAATAAAGGTGGCAATAACAGCGTTTCGGCCACTCCGCACAATTTGGGTATTGCGCTGACGTAGTCCAATGAGCAGGGCACCAATTGCCCATATTGCAGAGAGGACAGAAAGCCATATCGCAGCTTGTCCAAGTTCAGCTGTTACCCCTTGGACGCTTTCAACAAGTTCTTCTATGAACATAACGATCCTCTGTCATCTGACTGATGCAAAATATACGAAAGTTCCCTAACGTGAAAGGTATGAGGAGTTCTTTTGAGTTGTCGCACTTTCTGCGCCTTCGTATTTAGACGCACATTTTGTTGTTAGCTTAGTTGCGACAACAAGGTTTTTCTCTGCATTGTATGTCCCCTCAACAAAAACGTTACCGCCATCAGTGAAGTTATCCGGTTTGAGTTCATTGTAAACCACATTCACTGTCTCACTGCCTTCAGGTTCGCGTATTGCAAATGTCAGTTTCGTATTGGCAGCGTCCCATGTAGAACTCTCCTCTGAAATGACTCCAACAACTTTAACATTTTGATTATCCGTTCTATCTGCATTAACGAGAAGTTTAGCAGGTGTAAGTTCTGGCATGCTCTCTCTCTTGGTCGTAGATAACACCAAAACCACGAAACCACTGAGCAAAATAGCACTGGCAGCGATAATTTTCAGTCTTCTCTGTTTCATGTGAAAATCCTCCGTGACAGGACTAAAATTTCCTAAAACACTCCAATGAAGACATAATTGTCTATCAATGATATTATTGAATACCCCTAAAATAGATATGATAAATCCTTTTCCTTATAAAAATAATACTTGACTTTGGATTTTAAATCAAGTTAAAATGGTGTCAAATTGAAACATATTACGGAATTCCGTGTTTGCCTTGATATAATACCATTGCTGAATGATCGCTTTTTACTAACATAAAAGCGTTTAATCGCAATTTATTGCGCCTCTTATATTTTCCTTATCTGGGCAAAAGAGGAATTATAAATTCTATGAATCTTAATTGGCAACAGCATCCCTGGGCGGGTGTATTTCCTGCAACACTTTGCCCTTTTCATTCAGATGAATCAATTGATGAAGCAGGTTTACATCAGTATATGCAGGAACTTGCCAACGTTGAAGGCATCAAAGGTGTTGTTTGTAACGGACACACAGGTGAAATCATGTCGCTCCGTCTCCATGAACGGCAGCGCGTCACCCAAATCACTGCTGAGGCTGTTGGTGAAAAGGCAAAGGTTGTTTCGGGCGTTAGCGCGGAAGGGAGTCTACCCGCAATTGATGATGCACTCGC
This sequence comes from Candidatus Poribacteria bacterium, assembly GCA_003635185.1. Classification (GTDB taxonomy): domain Bacteria; phylum Poribacteria; class WGA-4E; order WGA-4E; family WGA-3G; genus MSPOR6. The sequence continues at coordinate 20,450 of PYJA01000103.1, forward strand.
AGCGAAGGAAGCGGGGGCAGACGCGATTCTGCTGATGCCTGCGCACCATTGGTTACGTTTCGGCAGAACATCTGAAACAGCAGTCGGTTATTTTCAAGATGTAGCGGAGGGAGCAGACATACCCATTATTGTGCATCAATATCCTGCTTGGACAAAGGCGGGATATAGCCTTGAAGAGATGTTGGAGATGGTCCAAATCCCACAAGTTGTCTGCATAAAAATGGGCACTCGCGACATGGCGCGTTGGCGGTGGGACTATGAACAACTGAAAGAAGCTGCACCACATGTGCCGATTTTAACCTGCCATGACGAATATCTACTCGCTTCGCTTTTGGAAGGTAGTGATGGCGCTCTTATCGGATTTGCTGGATTTGTCCCCGAATTGATGGTTGATGTCGTGCACGCCGCACTCAACAATGATTTAATCGGTGCACGCAAAGCGCGTAATCAAGTGGATACATTGGCTCGGATTGTTTACAACTTCGGCGAACCAAGCAGTGATGCACACCAACGTATGAAGTGTGCCAGATGGTTAATGGGTAGATTTCCATCAATGACAATGCGTCGACCATTGCGTCAATTGTCTACTGCTGAAATAGACAAAATACGAAATGAGCTTGAGGCAGTTGGCTATCAATGTGCTAACTAATCCCATTTCTGAATAAGCAATCAACATGAAACAGTATTCTCCGTTTATCACTCTATCAGGTGGAATTTTAGCATTTTTCTCTTTCGCGCTGCCTTGGGAAGACAATTTATCGGGTGCTCAACTTGCCAATGGTTTTGGCGACACTTTGGTTACAATGCTTCTCATTGTTGCTTTAGCGTTTATTAGTATTAGCGTTTGTATGTTAAACCGGTTCACCTCTTGGAATCCAATATCTAAAATAGTGGCACTCACCTTAAGTAGTATTGGACTTTTTTTATACCTTCTTTTTTTTGAGGCGACGATTAGTGGTAGATTTGTGTCTAGCATAAGTAGAATAAGCGCTGTTGTAATTGTATTTATCTTTGCTTTGGCAGTATTTGGTATCAGTGTTTATGTAGCAAACCGACATGTCTTTCTAACATCTTGGCGTCCAGTTCTGGCTCTCATCGTAGGTAGTATCGGGATATTATCCTGTTTTATCCCGATACTCACGAGTTTTTATGGAGGGGTCAACTTCATTCTAATTGCTTTTTTTGCCGCCTTAACTATCACTGGTATCAGTATCTTTAGGTTAATCCGACAACCACCTTGGAAATCTTGGTCTACATTCTTAGTCCTTATCAGTAGTAGTGTAGGACTCTGTTGTTTTCTGATTTTGTTTTTTGGAATTAGCCTGAATATTGCAATAGGAGAAAGAAGGTTTTACGATCCAGGATATGGTGCCTTTCTCACCGCTGTTGGATATATTTTCGCAATGATCGGTATCTTAAGTTCTCTTGAAACAGCGAATAATTCTGCATCACAGAATACACGAGAAGAGGAGGTGAATAGCAGAGGTGGTAAAAAATGAAACAGTACTCGCGGTTTATTACATTAATAGGTGGAATTCTGGCATTTTTCTCTTTTGCGTTACCGTGGAAACACACTTACTCAGGGGCCGTGTTAGCTAACGACAGTGGATGGCCCGTTGCGCTCGCGTTTATCGCATCATCGATTGTTGTCGGGATCGGTTACTATGTGCTGAATCGAAAATCTCGGGACAATCCTCGACTCATAACCCTGGGACTTATCATGAGCGGATTAGGCCTCTTATTTTGCGTAGCAACTTTAATTCGGTTCTTTGAAAGTGGTATCAACTTCATTACAATTTCTTTTGTTGCCTCTGTGATAATTGTTGGAACGACTATTTATATGTTAAACCGACAGACTTTGTGGGAATCTATACCGACCACAGTAGTGCTCATTAGCAGCGGCGTTGGACTCATCTGCTTTCTAATTCTATTTTTTAGTGGGAGTCTCGCTATAGGTTTGGGCAATCGGATTGATAATACTCGATATGGTGCATTTCTATCTGCAATAGGATATGTCCTCGCCATAGTCGGATTATTATGCTTCCCTCAAACTGAAGATATTTTAGAAACCAACGGTGAACAAGGAAGCGAGGAAAATTCCGAAGGAGATGAATAATGAAACAGTATTCGCGCTTTATCACGCTTGCAGGTGGAATTCTGGCATTTTTTAGCTTTGCTTTACCGTGGGATGACGATTATTTAGGCGTTGAATACGTCAACATGAGTTTCAATACAATTACAGTTATGTTTTTTGCATCAGTAGCGGTTATTGGGATAAGCCTTATATTAAACCGAAAAGAACCTTGGAAAGCAGGGGCATCCAAAGTTCTTGTAATAATAAATACAGGACTTACGCAATATCCATTTTCAAAGTAGGTGATTTTAGCTGTTGGCGTAGAAAATCAGAATACGGTTCATTTTTGACTTGATAAAGCGTTTGCCCCATTTCATTTGCTTTTTGCATCAGGTAAATCCATACTAATACAGCACAAGTGATGTGGTTTCTCACAATACGGGGTAAACGGCATTGACATTTTTCGATCCCTGTGAGTTGTTTCGTTTCACGGTGAAATTGTTCAATCTTCCAGCGTGCGCTACACACCTGTCGCACAGCGGACACATCCGATTGGTTCAAGTCATTTGTAGCAACATAATCCGTGCGTTTATTAGACACTACCCGGAATACTTTCACCTTATGATTTTTGGGGAACTTGTTGATTTTCACACGTTTACCCGACTTCTGTTCTGTTTGGCTCTACTCTAAGCTGTCAATGTGTTGATATGGTTTTGTGCCGTTAGAATCATCAACAAGTCTGTTCCTTTTCAGTGGACAATAGAACTTTTTACCAAGACTTTCAATGAATAACATAAGCACTTTGCTGGCATACCAACTATCCATCAACACTGTGCTAAAAGCAACATGGCGGGAGTTCACTAAAACATCAAGCATATCCTGAACATGATCTAACTTGGATTTGCCATCACCTTGCTTATCGTAAATACGAAAATCAATAATCCAATACTGGTCTAACTCCGGGTTGACATAAACACAGGTGACAACACCTATACCATTTATCGTGGTGTGAGCATTTCCACTATATTGTTTCTGAGCAAAGGCTATATCTTGTGCATGTCTTTTATCTAAAATAGTATCATCAAAGATAATATATCCATCGGGAGTTTGCACCAAGTGGGGTTGGACACTTTCCCAGACAAGACGAGGGGGCAAACGATCACCCGCAAGATAACGATTAATTTGATCATGACTAAAACGCTCACAGTGATCCGCATAATGAGTGAGAGTATAGTTGACACGGGTCGTGAGTAGATATTGACAATAATCAAGACGTGTTGGTTTTGTCATTTTATGAACCTCCTTATAGACTATATTAGCCATAGGAGAGAAATATTACAAGTATTTTGCGTAAGTCCTGTA
>PYJA01000104.1 GCA_003635185.1 Candidatus Poribacteria bacterium
CATAATCTCACGTAGACTCTCAATAATCGTTGTGCCGGGAGCAAAGACAAGAGCATTTTTCATAAATTTGCCGTCAGGGTAGCGGAGTGCCATCGCGAATTCGGTTGCAATAATAGTGCCGATGAGAACCGTCTTGCCTGTGCCCATCGCAAGCGCAAAGATGTAACTTGCATAAGGCAAGCTTATTGCTTCGTAAACAGGATCAATTCTCTTCTGTTTAAAGAATTCTGGTTTTTCTTTTACTAATTTAATGATGGCATCAACATTCTGAATCAATATCGCTTCGTTTGGAGTGATTGGAATACCGAATGCTTCACAGAAATCGCGTATATCGCCAGTCGTATCATAGTAGTGTTTATAGAGATCAACAATATGCGGGGTTTCCATGACTAATCTGATATACCAATAGAGTTCCAGAGATTGGAATTGCGGTTCACGGAGGTATTTGAGTTGGACGCGATCGCCTGCTTCACCTTCAAATTGGTGGCGTAGTACCTCTCCGATAAGCGGGTAATCTTGGCAGGGGTATCCATCTTTACGCCATTTTAATGTGTCGTCACGTAGTTTTTCATAAAGGTGTTGCATTTAAACATGTTCTCTAAAGGTTGTAGATAAATAACATGTCCATCAAAGGACTATGAATAACTTAATCTAATCCATAAATACGTGCAAGATTATCTCCGAAGATCAATGCTTCAGCGTCATCACCGAGTTCCAAACGTTTTAAGGCGTTAATAACCTGAATGGGTCGGTATTCGGGCAAATTAGAACCGAAAACTATCTGCTCTGGTCCGAGGGTGTCAACAGCAGTCTTTACCTCTGTTGGTACAACCGTGTCTGGATCAGTTCCCCAACGACGGTGGAAGCGCAGGATTGTCGTTCCGAGTGAGACGTTTTTGTTCGCTTTTGCTACAGAGATTGCAGCATCCAAATCATCTGGAAATCCCATGTGGTCCATAATAATTGGCGTTTCTGGCACCCAACCTGCAACGGTGCCAATCCGGTTTGGATGACAATTGTTGGGTCCAGAATGTATTGAAATAATTAGTTCATTGTCACGAGCGGCTTCAACGACAGGGCGTACGATTGGGTCGTCAACGTTATAATTGTGAATCGCGGGCATCAATTTAATACCGGGCATTCTCCACTCGTTTGCAGCCAGTTTAACTTGTTGGACGGGTTCTGGTTCTGTCGGATGCACGAGGGCGCAACCGAGGGTTCGTTGATTGCCGCGAATTGCTTCAGCAAGCTCATCATTCCGAGGATTTGGTTGAGGGGTTGGCATGATAACTGCTACGTCCATAGCAGCTTCATTTTCTAATGCAAGTAGCGCATTTAAATCTAACGTTCCAGATTCATCGCGAAATTCATCGTTGAGATATGCTTCAAAATCACCGCGCATAAGACTGTTCCTTATCCCTTGAATTTCTATTTTCAATAATTGTTGGGGGAGAACACCTTAGGTGTTATAGTAAAATCCGAAAATATGTAGACATTTCAATGAACAACGATCCCCACACCATAACGCTGGCGAGGTTTCCTAACCTTGCCAATGTCCAAGTAATTGTGGATTTTACTACAAAAACAATTCTATGGTTCAATAGACTGTTCGTCTATCAGAATTGCCCCATTTTGCGAATCTGTTTCAAAAGGTGTCTTTTCTGCCATTAAAGCGTGACTATACTGTTCAAAAGCTGATTGTGCGTCGGCAACATTAGGAAACCGAATGACGAAGACAATATAAGGATCTGCCGATTTTTGAGAACGAGTCCCTTTGTATTGCGCTAAGATACCAATTGTTTCATCCGTTAATTGTGGAATAATGTTAGGAGCAGCCTTATAGACTTCACGTAGTGCCCAATTCGTATAAAATAACTTTTCACTTCCACGAATATGTTGCGTCGGTAGCAGTTCAAGTAGGGGGACTTTTTGTGGTGGATCCTGTATTTTTTGGGCAGTGGTACGAGCGATAGCAATCATACCCTTTCGAATTCCGGTGGCAATTGCGTATCCTTCTATTTGGATGAAGTACTTTCCTTTCCAAAACCGGAGGGACTTCCCGGAAATAATCGCTTTACACCCTACCCATTCAAATTTTGGATGCGGGTAACTGTTGGTGCTAAAGATCCCGAATGCGTTTTCAGGCGTTCCCATATCGAAAATCTCAAGCAAAATAAAGGGAACAGATCCAAATTTTGGACTTTGATATTCCACTTCTGCTTGTCTTTGGAACCCATAATGATGGTAAATTTTCGTAGGAACGACTCGATCCCGATAGAGTGTTTCCGTATTATATGTTGTCGGTTTGCCAGCTCTGACCCAATCTGTTATTTCGTCATCTTTTGGTAAGAGAGTTTCTGGCGCAACTGCAGTAGAATATGGGAGTGTCCTATAAACTGTTTCTGTCTCGGTATGCTTAGATTCACTATCTTTTAGTGCTGTCCTTTCTTCGTTCTGTGCAATTGTAAGAGGCAGTTGGATATTCGTATAGTCATCAATTCTTGCCGAAACATCTGCTAAGGTTTGCTTGGCACTTTTCGCTGTAGGTGCTTTCCATACACCGAAGACGTAGACATTTTCTTGGCTGACCGATGTCAAGTTACCCTGTTCTTGCTGACAAGAGAGAAAAATTAATATAAAAAAAGAACCAAGCAAGATTGTGCTGATCCGTTTCATAGGGTTACCACTGTTCTGCAAGTTGATTATAAAGGTCCTCAATGAGTTCGTCAATTATCAAAGTTTTTGCTTGGTCTACTGTTTCTCGTGGTTCGCCCCTATTCTCTACAACGTAAAAGTCGTGTATCTGCACATGATTATCTGTCTTGGCAATCATATTGTTTCGGACATTATCAACAAATTCGTATTCAATTTGCAAACTCATCCGTAACAATTCCACATTGCCGCTGGGACCAAACCCATGTTCCTTTATATCGTAATTCTGTATCCGCAGCGTGAATTTGGCATCGTTTCCATCACTCCATTTACGATTAAACCGTTGGATCAATTTCTCACGTACCACCTCATCATAGGGGCGCTGCGAAACGTTATCATAAGTAAAATCTGGATCATCAATTTCAATAGGTTCTATACGGATAGTCCTGATATGCTCTAAATACGATGAGGTAGAAACATATCCACATCCAGCAATTACGAAAAAACCGAAGCACAACAGTGCTATCATACCAAAGTTAAGGTAAGATAGGTGAGTTTTTCGAGTTTTCTCGGTCTTTAGAGGAAGTGTTAAACCAAGGTGAAAGGATTTTATGTTACAGTATATCCAATTGGTACGCATGCGAATTTCCTCTTAACAAAAATTTAAAGATATGCAAAGGATTTTCAAATCTAATTTCTGGCCGTTTCGGTTTCGGTTTCTGTTCTTTTCCATAACGCAAGACTCGTACAAAATCAACAATCTGTTTTTTTACTGCGGGGATTGATAGAATTACAAAGGCAACAATAAGTACGATTAGGATTAATGCCAATAGATTGGTCATCCATTTCTGGGCGAGCAAATCCCCTTTGGCTTTTTGAATCTGTCGCCTTGCCCTGGAGTTTCGAGTTCTCATAAGGCTCACCTTCAAATAAAGTGTAAATAATAAAGGGCGAATTTCAAAAGAAGAGGATAAGACAGTTCTTGAAATTCATCTGCTGAATGCCGCATGTGCATTCAGCGTTAATTTGGCCGAATACCGTGTGGTATTCGGCGTTAATTTGGACGAAAGAGGTGTTCAAACACCTTCGTTAATTATGGATTTCTATTTTTAAAACCTACCTTTTGGGATACGCGGTGATCTTCTATTTCTGGAGTCACGTGAGTTATCCCGCTGGTCATATCGATTGTTTCGTCTTTCTCGATTGCCACGGTTATCTCGATTGTCACGGTTATCTCGATTGTCACGGTTATCCCGTCGATTATCTCGTGATTCACGGTACGGACGATTCTCGCGGTAATTTGACCTGCCTTGCTCGCCCTGTCCCGAATCCCAATTTGAGTCGGAAGAAGTGTTTAGTTCTTCAAGCGGCACACCGTTAGCGGCAATAAGAGATAGGTCAATTCTACCTTGTTCATCTATAGTCAAGATTCGTACGGTAACCTCATCTCCGACCTGCATGATGTCTTCAGCTCTGCGGACATAACCGTCTCCCATTTGTGAGATGTGTACAAGCCCATCTTTTCCGGGGAGAATCTCCACAAAAGCTCCGAAAGAGGCTGTTCGAACGACTTTTCCGGTGTACTCTCTTCCGATTTCGGGCATAGCCGTAATTTGACGGATTTTTCCCTCAGCGATTTTGGCATTTTCCACGCTTGTTGAAGCTATTTCAACGGCACCATCATCTTGAATATTAATGGTAGTACCTGTTTCCTCTTGAATACCTTGTATGGTTTTACCTCGTGGTCCAATGAGGTCTTTTATCTTCTCTGGAGCTATCTGTAGTGTGTAGATACGCGGCGCGTAAGGTGATAACTCTGCACGTGGCTCGTTAATAACGGCGTTCATTTGCTCAATGACAGCGATACGCGCTTCTCTTGCTTGATGTATCGCGCGCCGCATGAGTTCAGGCGTAACACCGTCTATTTTAATGTCCATCTGTAATGCCGTTATACCTTCTGTAGTGCCGGCAACCTTGAAATCCATATCGCCGAGGAAATCTTCAGTACCGAGCATATCTGTCAGAACAACTTCGCGTTCTCCTTCTTTAATCAGTCCAACCCCAATACCAGCGACAGACCTTTTTATCGGCACACCCGCATCCAAGAGTGCTAAGGTCGCCCCACAGACGGTAGCCATTGAAGAAGAAGCATTTGACTCTAATATTTCGGATACAATGCGAATTGTATAGTTGAAATCCTCTTTACTTGGAATAACCGGTTCAAGTGCCTTTTGTGCAAGTGCGCCGTGTCCGATTTCTCTGCGTCCGGGTCCCGTCATCCGCTTAACTTCACCCGTGCTAAACGGTGGAAAGTTGTAATGTAAAAAGAAAGGACGGCGGACTTCACCGTCTAATCCGCGTTGAACATCTTCATCACCAGAGGTGCCGAGTGTTGTGACACAGAGTGCCTGTGTTTGCCCTCGTGAAAAGAGCGCGGAACCGTGGGTTCGCGGGAGTAGGGCAACTTCACTGGAAATCGCGCGTATATCTGTTACACCGCGGCCGTCAACCCGTTTTCCTTCAGCAAGAATGGCTTGCCGCATCTCTTCTTTTTCAATGTCGCTAAGGATAGAACGCGCATCTTTTTCAGCACTTGGATCAATTTCTTCTGCACCATCCTCTTGGATTTCAGAGAGGATATCGGATTGGATCTGTTCAAGATAATCTGCGCGTAACTGTTTATCTGCCATCCCGATGGATTCACGGATTCGAGCGGTGGCAAGGTCTCTAATACGTGTGTTTAGTGTCCCCTCTACAGTTTTTGCTTCATACTCACGTTTTTGCTGACTACAAACGGCAACAATACCTTCTTGAAGTTTGATAATCTCTTTTATCTCTGCGTGTGCCGCAATGATAGTGTCAATTACTTCGTCTTCTGGGGTCTCATGTCCGCCACCTTCAACAGACATAACAGCATTGGAAGTGCCGCTTACAAAAAGTTCTATTTCAGATGTGTGTAACTCCTCATAAGTTGGGTTAATAACCAATTTGCCGTTTATTTTTCCAACGGTCACAGCGGCAACTGGCCCATTAAATGGGATATCGGAAACAGATAGGGCAGCAGATGTGCCGATTAGGGCGGGTACATCCGCGGGGTGAACACCGTCTGAAGACAAAACAGTGCATAAAACTTGGACTTCAGCCTTAAATTCCTTTGGAAAAAGTGGACGAATACAGTGGTCAATTAGGCGTGCAATAAGTTGTTCTGATGTTCCGGGCCGTGGTTCACGCCTTCCATATACGGTGGGGATACGTCCGCCAGCGTAGGCTCTCTCTCTATAATCTACTGTTAAAGGGAAAAAATCTAATTCATTTTCGCTATCATCTGCGACTACTGTTACTAAGACAACTGTTCCACCGTATTGTACCCAAACGGCTCCATCTGCCTGCTTAGCAATTTTTCCCATTTCAATCGAAAGGTTTTCACTTCCGAGTTGCATTTCAACTTTCACTCAATTTCCTCCTCATACTCATACACAAAATGCTTACGGTGGAATACTTAACTTGTCTGCGAACCGATTGTGTCGCGAATTCCGAGTTCATTTATTAGACGATAATACCGTGGGACATCCTTCTTATAGAGATATCTTAACAAACGGCGTTGTTTTCCTACTAACCGAAAAAGTCCGTATCGAGAATGGTGATCTTTTTTATGCGTCTGAAAATGCCGCGTGAGTTCCTGAATACGGGCATTTAAAACCGCAACCTGCGCCTCTGGCGAACCGGTATCTCGATCATGTATTTGGTGCTTTTGAATCAATTCTCGCTTCTGTGCTGCATCAATTGCCAAACTATCTCACCTCCTTGTAAGTATTTTTGTCGTAAACATAAAGCCAAGCACGACGGAAACAGATTTGCCGTGCATTAATTTCTTTTATGAGTTGATTTCATACATATTGAGAATAATTATATCATAAAATAGCGCGGATTTCAAATAAATTTACGCGAAGTCTCTCAAACAGATGATCAAAACAGTAATGCTCAATTAGTTAACCCAAGTTGCTACCTATAAGATTGTAGACACAGACACCATTTGTAAGAGAGAACAGTTCGTTATTGGTGAAATAGTGTAGCGCAAACTTTCAGTTTGCGTACTAATATACACAAACTAAATGAAGATAAAAAAATAAATTGGGTCCTTTGGCGAGGTTAGGAAACCTCACCAGCAGAGATGTACACCTGCTGCTGACGAGGTTTCCTAACCTCGTCCCCTTACCGAAATATTTATTTAAACTTCATAAAGTTTGTGCTACTACGTGGCAACTTAGGTTAGTTAGTTGGTCAATGATTCACCTGTGTCTGGATCAAAAAGATGTGCTTTGTTAATATCAAAACTAACTGTCAAAGGCGTATTGTGTTGTGGTAAATTGGCGAGATTAGATTGCGCAACAAAACTGTTTTTCTCTGTCCGAAGATACAGCAGCGCGTTATTTCCAAGCGGTTCAACCAATTCTACCTGTGTTAATATCTGATTTCTCCCATTTTCGTCGACATGAATGTCCTCTGGTCGAATGCCGAGTGTTACCGACTTCCCTGAAAGATCGTTGATCACTGATTGCAAATCAAGGTTCAGTTGTACCTCAAAATTTTCAAACATGAGTTTCGGTGAACCACTGCTATTCTCAATAGATGTCTCTATAAAGTTCATCGGGGGCGTTCCGATGAAACCGCCGACAAATTGGTTGGCGGGTTTGTGATAGAGCGTTACCGGGGCAGCAATCTGCTGGATTTTACCCTCATTGAGAACGACTATTTGGTCTCCCATCGTCATCGCTTCGACCTGATCGTGTGTAACATAGATAATAGTTGCGTTGAGTCGCTCATGTAAACGACTGATTTCCATCCGCATCTGCACGCGCAACTTTGCATCAAGGTTGCTCAAAGGTTCATCAAATAGGAACACCTTGGGTTGCCGAACAATTGCTCTGCCGACAGCGACACGTTGGCGTTCACCGCCAGAAAGATGTTTCGGTTTGCGATTCAATAGGTGGGAAATACTGAGGATGTCTGCTGCTTCCTGAACGCGTTGGTCAATCTCACTTTTCGGATATTTACGGAGTTTCAACCCGAATGCCATGTTCTTATATACTGTCATGTGCGGATAGAGCGCATAGTTTTGGAACACCATGGCGATATCTCTATCCTTTGGCGGAATTTCATTAACAAGTTCGTCATCAATATAGATGTCCCCTTCGGTAATCTCCTCCAATCCGGCAATCATCCGTAAGATTGTCGATTTACCACATCCCGACGGACCGACAAGCACAGTAAACGACTCATTCGGGATTTGAAAATCTGCTTTTTCAACTGCCAGGACATCACCGTCATAAATTTTGGTAACATCTTTCAAAGTGACATGCGCCATAAACTCTCCTCAACCGCGCGATGGGCGAGAATTTAGGATTAACACGGTCAGCTATGATTATAGCATAAAAATGATAATTCGGACAATCATTTTAAATTACGTGAGTGGTGTGCATAAATATTTGGCGCATCAGCACAGACAGGGACAGACTTTAGGTGCGGCATTATTTCACAAAGTGCTGTTTAATCGCAATTCATTGCGCCTCTTTAAAAACTTGTGGGCGGCACACGGCGTGTGCCTACTACCTTTAAACGCATATTTAACAGCTGGATGACACAGATTGTACCAAATCATCGCTAAGGGATAATGCTTATTATTCCTTACCAGTCTCGAGTGTATCCAGCGGTCCAACCGCCATCTACGGTGAGAATAGTCCCATTAACATAACTTGCCTCTGGAGCGACCAAAAACAGCACGGCTGCAGCGATCTCTTCAACTTTCCCTGGTCGTCCGAGTGGGATATGCGAAAGGAGACTTGCAGCCTTTTCTGTGTATTCTCCATCAGGTCCATAGAAGAGTGCTTTTGTGCCACGTGTCAACGTAGAACCCGGTGCAACTGCGTTGACAAGAATCCCTTGCGGTCCAAGTTCTAACGCCATTGAACGTGTGAGATTAGTAACCCCCGCCTTCGCCGCAACAAACGCACTCTGAAGTCTAAGCGGTACCAACCCGGCAATAGAACTGATATTAACAATGCGCCCAGGTGTCTTTTTTAGCATGTGTGGGACCACAGCACGACTTGTCACGAATACGCCAGTTAGGTCAACCTGTAAGATACGGTGCCAGTCGTCTAAAGTGTATTGGTGGATTGGTACGCGGTCGCTTTTTGTGTTAATACCAGCATTGTTGATAAGTATTTGAATTCCACTGAGTTGGGTAGCGATGTTTTGTGCAGCTGCTTCCATCTGTTCGGGGTTCGCAACATCTGCCTCCAGGAAGATACACGTGCCACCCGTTCGTTGAATGTTTTGGGCGGTTTGCATGCCAGCTTGTGCGTCAATATCCACAATTGCAACATGCGCGCCGTTTTCTATGAGCGCATGCACAATAGCCTTTCCGATGCCGTTTGCACCACCAGTGACAATTGCTCCGTATCCTTCAAGCACTACTTTCATGTGTGCCTTAAGATGCTTTCTGTGCAGTGAACTTAAGCTCTGTTTGCCCGTTTAGTCCTGCCACGACAGGAAAAGTGCGCTCTCCCGTTCCATCTTTGGTTACATACCTGACTTCCGGTGAAAAATAGGCGTAGAGTGCTGTGTTTCTCGAATTCGGTGATGCGTTAGGACCGGAACCGTGTACCATCAAGCTATGGAAAAACAAGGCACTACCTGCTGAAAGCGGGACATCCATCTGTTGTTCTGCAACTTCCTCACGATCAGTGAGCTCTGCATCCTGTTGCCGTGCAATGCCACCCCACTCTTGAACACCCCACAAATGGCTACGTGGAACGACTTTAAAACAACCGTTCTCTGGCGTTGCATCGTTGAGAGCAATGCTAACTGTAACCAATCTCGGTGGTTCCATCGGCCAATACGCTGAATCTTGGTGCAGTCCATGTGATGAACCGTGGAAGGCGGGTTTGAACATTAAGGTACTTCTAAAGAGGAGTAGGTCATCTCCGATGAGATTTTGGAGTACTGCAATAAGGTTCGGATGTTGTGCTAAATTCCGAAACACCTCTGAATATTGCCGCGTATTTTCTGCCTTCCGCAGCACAGGTAATCTGTCGCCTTGTGTTTCGTCTTTCGCGAAAGGTTCGCGTTGTACGTGCCTACGTGCGACATCTGCCCGTTCCTTTTCTGCTTCCGATTCCTGACCAGCAGCAAACTGATGCAGCAGTTGAATCTCTGTTTGGCATTCTTCCACTTCTGTAGGTGATAATAGGTTTTCAACAACGAGATAGCCTTCCTTCTCAAAAAAGGCTTTTTGTGCATTCTTATCCATTTTATCCTCCGATAAGTCGTTTAATTTCCCATATAATACTTGAAATAGCAAATCCGATATAAACGGCTGAAGCAATGAACATCATTATAGTTGACATCGTTTTCGGTTTAGCAATTTTAGGTAAAAAGCGGTAGTTCATATACAGCGTAAGCGGTACATAGAGTGCCATCGCAAAACCGCCCATATAGGCAGCATTGAAAAGGAATCCAAGTTCGCTGACGTTTAACTGTTCCATCACAAAAGTTATCACACATCCGCCCACAATCCAGATACCTGCGATGAGAAGGTACCACCAACTCAAAGGCCGTTTTTTAGCACCTTTAAAATTGGTATAGATAATATCGGAGATGGAACGTCCGACACCATCAACCAAGGCAAGTTGTGTTCCGAAAAGTGTTGCCACGCCGACGAGTAGAAAGATATACTGTCCGGGCATTCCCCAGATACCTTTCAATATGTTCGCTTCGTCGTAGATGAGTTGCCCCTTTTCTGGAACGATACCTTGCGGGTGTAAGACAGCGAGAGCACCGAAAATAAAAAGCAGAATAGTAACGGTATTGAGTGCCCAAAAGAAGATCATTTGGTCCTGCTTAATATATTTCCACCAAGCAGAGAAACGGCGTTTATTTTCTTCTGTCTCTTCAAATAGGAAACCGGTAGAAGAAATTGTTTCGTCTCGTCCACGGAGGGGATTGCGTAGCGATGGCAATCGTGCGCCCATCCCAATATTTTTGTCGCGGAGATAGAACGTATAGAATAGGTTAGCCGTTCCACCCGCCCCAGCGAAAACAATGGCAATAAACAGTGATTTGACACTCATCCCTTCTGCAATATGCCCGACGTTTATTATACCCGAACCTAATTCCTTCCATGTGTCAAGCGAACCTACGGCTATGACGACAAGGATAAGCCCGATCGTGACAATTGCGACGAGCAGCTCGACTGTTCTTTCAACAGATTGATAAACCATTTTCGGTCCGAAGAGAATTAGTGCGACAGCTGCGAACGTAATTACTGTCCAGAAGGTATCTGAACCCCAACCGCCGGGGCCGATTAGGAGTGCCTTAAGTGCAAGACCTGATGCACGGGCCCAACCCGGTGCTATCCAACCTACAACAGTAAGTAGAATAAACAACGGACCAAAGCCTCGCCAAATGCGACTGTAGCCGGTATATACCGTTTCACCGGTTGCTATTGTCCATCTACCGACCTCAAAGTTGATCCAGAGTTGGAGAAATACACCGAGGACAGCTGCCCAGACCATGCTTGCGCCGTATTCTGCGGCGATTAGCGGCCAAATCACAATTTCGCCTGCCCCAATAGATAAGCCAACCAAAATTGCCCCAGGCCCTGCTATTTTCCAAAATGGCAATTGCTTTTCAGGTAAGTCAATAGTTTTAAAGTCATCAAGCGGTTCAAATAATTTAGGCATTTTATTATTTCGAACTCATAGCGAGTACGGGTTAAGAATCGTTAAAAGTTGCCCGAAAGTTTATCATAGAATATGCTAAGTTACGAAAACCTAAACGGGTTTCTTTGAGTTTATCATAACTCAGTGCGAGTTACTGAATTATGATCTAAAAAATCGATGGCACTTCAGTTTTACTCAATATAACTTCAATTATAGGTTTTACTATACATGTAATTTCTATATCACTCTGATTTATAAACATCTTCCTGTGAGTGATATCCATCTTTTATAACAACCTCATCAAGGTTATCCTTGTCTACTTGGATAGGGGTAAGTATAATAGATGGTACATCAATTTTGCCGTTATTAACAGTCTGATCTGCTTTTTGGATAGTTTCACCCTTTGCGAGTGCGACTGCAGCATGTGCAGCTTCTGTTGCTATTAGGCGAATAGGTTTGTAGACTGTCATCGTTTGTGTGCCTTTGACAATCCGTTGGCATGCCTCAAGGTCGGCATCTTGTCCAGAAACCAAAACATTTCCAGCGAGGTTTTGTCCCTCAAGTGCTTGCACAACACCTCCTGCTGTCCCATCATTGGAAGCAACAACAGCATCTATCTGGTTATTTGTTAGTGTGAGTACCTGTTCAGCTTTGTTAAGTGCGTCCAGCGGATCCCAACCAACTGCCCAATGTTTTCCATCAGCGACTAACTGAATATTACCGTTATCAAGTGCGGGTTGTAATGCGCGAAGCTGTCCCTCCCTGAGCAGTTGCGCGTTATTGTCACCTGGGTCACCACCAAGTAGAAAGAAATTACCTTTGGGCTTTTTGCGTAGCAAATATTCGGCTTGCAAATAACCTACCTGTTCATTATCAAAAGAGATGTAGAGATCCGGTTCGCTATCACGGATTAAGCGATCATAAGCGATCACTTTAATTCCCTCTGCATGAGCAGATTCAACAATTTGGGAGGAAGCAACACTATCTTCGGGAATTACAACAAGAACATCTACGCCTTGCGTAATCATATTTTCTGCTTGTTCATTCTGCTTAAGCGGGTCTCCATCTGCAGATTGCACAATAACCTCAGCACCCAGTTTTTCTGCCTCCGCTTTGAAAATATCCCGATCTTTTTGCCACCGTTCGACCCGTAAAGAATCCATGGATAATCCGATTTTAATTTTCTTATCTGAAGTATCTGCACAGCCCAATAACATCGTTGTGCAATATATCAGGATTATGAACAGAGGCAACAAGGTACTCAGCGATACACGCTTCTGTTTTTGGTTAATTTTACAAATCATTGGTAATTCCTCCACATTACTGTTTTTTTGTAACTTCACTTGTAGAGATCGATTTTAGTAGATCACCTCTTTTTAGGTCATCTGTCTTTTCAATAATCTTAATAATAGAAAGTCTATCATTGCGGATTTCCACAACAGCAACAGTTGCGATTTTCTTCGGTAGGTAATCAAGAATTTCACCTGTGTCAATATCGCGAATTGGATCGCCCTTTGTGTAAACATCAAATTTCTGATCTATGGCTAAACCCTGGGCGGAACCCGCATTAATGTAAATCATATCTGGATTTTCACTGTCAACATACGTAATTTTTATTGGACGCTTCAGAGCTTCTTCATCTACCTTCTTTTTCTGTTCGCTTTCATCGTTTGGTATTTCCCACGGTGTTATGAAGTTTGGACCGAAGTTATCTCTAAGAGCAAGCACTGTCTTAATCAGAGCTTCATTTGTCGCCATACCGAGAAGGGTTCTGTCAAATTCAGGAGTGGCAAATTTAATTTTATTGAGTTGTGTCGGATCAACAATTGGACGGAGCTTTTTACCTTGTTGTTGTGAAATTTGCCCGAGCCGTACATGCGATCCGGCTTCAGTAACACTTGCTTCTAAGCCAGAGACCTGCGTACCAGCAAGACTATGGTAGCGAATAACTGAGATAGGGACAGTTGCAATTTCGCTGCCGGATGATTCGTAGAATTTCATGTTTAGTTTTACTTTAGCACGATATCGATAGCCGGTGACTTGCATACCGGTCCTATAACTTGCAGTAAGAGGGACAGCTTTTGCTTCTCTGCCACCCTCCATCAATTGACGCGAGGCATTGGCTTTCATGCGTGATTGACCGAATTCCGTGATTTCCCCTACTACGATCACGTCTGCGTTGAGATGTTTCGCCAGCTCTGCTATTTGTACTTTATTAAGTTTTTTCAAATTGTGGCGAGAAAGTGACATCTTAGCCATTGCATCCAACAACTCATCGCGCGACACCGGTTGGTACACAACGGTTTCAGCGAGTCTCCGATTGAGTAATGTAGGAAACCCTGCTTCCAAATCCCATTTTTTCTTCGTGCCAAAAATTTTCCCGATGAAGTTTGGCATACAACCGCATCCTGTTGATGAATCAAAACGACTCTTGTCCTCAAATTGTAGGACTGCAACGCGTTTTGCTGAAGGGTGTGGTTCGGTAGTGGCCGCTTCACCAAAGGAAACAGAAGAAAAAACAAAACATACACTTAGTCCTATTAAAAATATGAATGAAATGAAACGTTTCACTGTTTTTACCTCTTTGTTCTAAATTTATCGTTTTTATCAGTTTATCAACTTTCGAAACATTAATCAAGAAAAATCGTGTCTGTTCTGGGTTATATTAAACAGGACTTACGCATTTTCTCTTAAAGTCCCCTTGATAAGGGGGATTTAGGGGGTTAAAAAGACGAAATAACGCTTTTTTTACCCCCCTAACCCTCGCTTGCGGGGGTTAAGGGGGGCAAAATAGGTAGAAATTGGGGTTTTTAATCCCCTTATCAGGGGACTTTTAAACACATTGCGTAAGTCCTGGTTAATAAGAATATGTAGACATATGAAGTATTCTGAAAGGATATCCTCTTTTCTACTTTTTGTCTTAAAAAAACTTAAATACTGTCTAAATTATAGTATAATTCAACAAAAATAGCCAAAAAATAAGAAATTTCGCAAATTTTCTTAAAATAAATTTGACATTTACTGAAACTTAGATTATAATATCTACGGTTAGATGGCATAATGTGTTTTTTGTTGGCAAATTTGATAAAGGATAGACAAATGTACAGGGATGTTTTACTTAACAAGTGGTTTCTCGGATCTTTTTTCTTATGTGTTATCTGTTCCATCGGATGCTTACTTTGGTATCAAAATGAGATGGCAAAAATCCAAAAGGAGATAGAAGCAGATGAGGCATTTATCGCTCAACTGGAAGCTGACAAAAAAAAGGCAGAAGTAGTGAAACAAACTGCCAATACAGATCAGGAAGATACGATGCGTAAAAATACTTTTTCCGGTGACCAAGACTCAACGAAAAAAGAGAAGATTCTTCCTAATAGCGAATCTAAAATTCAATCGGAGGATAAGAGTAATGTCAAAGATACGTCATCAGCAGTTTCAAAAACTACTAATGCCCCAACGGTTGTCTCTCCGTTTGGTTTTGGACCCTACCCGAAGATACCAGATAGTTGGCCACAAGGTTATAAATATTGGCCTTGTGAGAATGAACGGCATGAACTGATGCAGCGAGTTGAGATAAAACTCACAGAACAAGGCATAAACGTTGCTGGTAGTACCATGAGCAAAGGTTTAGTCTATCCGAATATAAAAGGAATTGTGTATGTGCGATGGGCAGAAACATCAGATGGAGAGAGGTATATTTCACTCATTACCGGATACCCTCCTGATGCCCAACGTTTGACTGAACTTGTTGAAACATTAGAAGACCAAGATATTCCCTTCACCGAGGCAGATGTCCCTAACGACATTAAATTGGTTAATTATGATGAAGCGGGCATTGACCCCTACCAATTTTTAGAACTACAACCGTAACGGGGACGCACTCGTGAAAAAATGGATGTTAAATCTTTCTATTTTACTAATAGGAATTACCATTGGATTCTGTCTTTTCCTTTGGTGGTATAGTTACGATAAGGGACGTATCCTTAATTCGTTAGAAGAACAAAAGCGGATTATAGAGCATATAGGAATAGATTTCTCTCCTTATGGACTTGGTCCCTATCCCCCATTACCTGAGAAGTGGAAAAATCTTGAATTGTGGCCGTGTGATAGTTTAGAAGAAGAACTTCAATGGCGCGTTCATATAAAACTTATTTCACAGGGAAAAGATCCATTACGTTGCATGACGCGTGACGGAATGGTTTTTGCATTATACCCAGATACTGTTTATATAAAATGGAAAAAACTCGAACCCGATGGAGGACACGCTTACAACATGCTCGCCAAAAAAGAACCCGGTGATCGTGTGAGAGCGATCATTAAGGAAAAAGTAGATAAAGTCCGTAAAAATAGGACAAATGATTTTTCCATTACAAAGGATGATTTTCCTGATGATTTAAATGTGTTAAGTTTTGAAGAAGGAGGGATTGATCCCTATATATTTCTCAATTTACAAAAACCTGAGGAGGTAAACCCGTGAAAAGAATAGTAAATTATACGCTAATGTTGCTTATTCTAACAACATTCATTTGTGTTACGGTGCTTTTTGCTCAAAACATTACCCATAACAATGTTAAGGATAATGTGGCGAACATAAAAGATAAATGGGGTAAAATTGTATCAGAAAGTAGTAGTAATGGTGGGCTTGAGGCATTGGTAGAAGTTGAAGTGGATATAGATCATTCCAATGAAGAATGGGGTTGGTTAGAAAGGGATGGCATAAAATATGAGGCATATGCACGAGTCTCTGCTAGTTGGATGTGGGGAACACGCGGCACCTATGATATTGAAGCAAAAGCAGATGATGATAGAGATGCTGATGGTGATGATTATAGTGTTTGGACATGGAAGTGGGAAAGAGCTAAAGATGCCAGCCTTTGGGATGAAATCCAGAATAATCCAGGTAACTTTCCTACGGATGATGATGGCAACATAATACCATTAGACGACTATACTGCGGACGATGTTAGAAGTGAACTTGGTAAGTGTGATGCAGATGGTACTATTGATCGTGTCGTGCCGGGTGCTGGCGGTGGTAACGCTAACGGTGGTAACGCTAACGGTGATAATAGCGGAGGTTGTGATAGCGGCGGTTGTGATAGCGGCGGTTGTGATGATGATCCTCCCGATGATCCCGACGATCCTGATGTTGACGATGACGATGACGATGACGATGAATACTATAAGACAACTGCTACGATAGATTAGTTGAAATGTGTGCATAAATTAATCAATTTTGAATGCGCTCTTGAAGTGGTAACATCTGTGTTGCTGTGCTAATTATTTATGCACACACCTCAATTATATAGTTTTTATTAGAAAGGAATCTTCATAAACTGAAAGAAGGCTGGTTATTGCAGAGGAGGGGCAACTCTATTTTCAAAATGAAAAGGAATCCTCTCATATACCTTAGCATTGGTGCACTCTTTTACTGCATTGTGCTAATGACTTTTTGGATACGGATTCAGGGTGTAGAACGTCTACCAGCGGGGCAGTTCACCGAAAACGATGCTTTTTTCTACCAATGGTTGGGTGATAACATCGCTCAACACGGTACTCTGCCTGAAAAGGATATGTACCGTTGGTTACCCAACGGTAGGGATAACGGATTGCTGCTCCCGCTTTACTCTTACGCCATCGCTTATATTCATAAAGCGGTGGCGTGGGCATTTCCAGACCTCACACGTTACCACATTCAACTTTACCTACCTGTATTCTGTTTTACCTTAGGGCTTGGCGTGCTGTTTGTTTTTCTTGCACGCATCTACGGTCTGCTCTTTGCAGCCGTTGCCGGAGTGCTTTTGGCAACGCTGCCGGGCAGTATTGAACGTAGTGCCGCAGGTTTTGGGGACAGAGATGCATGGTGCTGGATGCTTGGCGGACTCGCTGTCATCAGTTATCTTTGGAAAGAGTCTATGCAGCCAGGACGACGCAGGCTTGTTGCAACACTCCTCTCTGGGTTTATTGTTTTCTTGGGTGGACTCTCCTGGGAGGCATTCGGTCTCTTCGTGCTGATAATACTCTGTGCTGAGATATGGAAATTCTGTACTACTGACACCGAACAACACTTAAAAGAGTATCTGATATGGATACTCATATTTGTTCCATTGCTCTATCTTTTAGCCCCCGCCTATCGGCGTGGGTACAGTTTTTGGACGCATACCGCCGCTCTCACACTTGTCCCACCCCTTGTGGTTTTCGCAGTCCGTGGTACCAGACACCTACTTCTTACTCATGTTAGATCATTACGACCATATGCTAAAAAACTTGCATGGGTACTCATACTTGGTGCAGTCACATTAGGTCTCGGTTATCTTTTATTCCAATCCAGCACGTTTGAAACAACCGCTTTCGCACTCAAAGAGAGTCGACTCATGAAAGACATGACTGAACTTGTTGATCCGCCCTTTAGATATTGGTCTGGCAGATATGGAGCAGTCTTTATTTTAGGGAGTCTCGGTTTGATACTCGCTTGCCTGCACCTGTGGAAGCGGAAGGGTTTTCCACTTGCCCTTGCTCTCATTCTTTTTACTGTAACAACCTTTTTTCGGTGGCCCGTCAGTAGTTGGATAGGGGAAGGCGGTTGCAATACGCTCTTTCTCATTTCACTTTGGCTTACAGCAGGTGGGATCGCCATTGCATGTCTACGTAAGGAAAACGCGCAAAACGAATTGATAACGCTTGCAATGCTCGTATGGTTTCTCTTGTGGGTGGCACTCTCACGCGGTGGAAAAAGATATGACTTTTTTATCGGTCTACCTCTCACCTACGGCACCGCATGGATAACCTGTATTTCGCCTGGGCATCTACTACAAAAACTTAAAGATGCAAAGATTCTTTTTTCTCATGTCAACGAGCGATGGGTAACTTGTTGCTTTGCAATCGTTGTGTTGATTCCCATTTTCTTTTGGAATCCGCTTGGAGGTCATGCAAATCGTGCAGTTGCTGCTGCAGCAACATGGCGCAAACCTATCCCTGGTGAAGGGACATCCCTTGCTCAAACATTTGAGTGGATGAAATCTACACTCCCCCAAGATGCAATTGTCGCCGCAAACTGGAGTTACGGAAGTCGGCTTAACGTACTGGGAAAAGTCAAAACTATTACAGATCAGGATACTTTCCTCCCGCACTGGATCCATCTTTATTATCGGCATGTCTACTGTGCGCAATCTGAACGCGAAGCATTAAAATTTCTTAAAACCCACGGTGCAACGCACCTCATGCTAAGAGAATGGGGTTTAACATCGCGTGCATATTCTTATTCTTATATCGGCAGTGATGAAAACAGCGATAGAAGATTTGGCTTGACGCGCCTCGTTTTACACAGAACCAAACTTGTCTCACGAACGAAACATGCACCATTTCAGTACATAAACACAATAAATATAAGAACAGAAAATCCACCCGATTCCTTGACAGCCCGTTTAAAAGATGGCAACACCACATATCTTGATTATGTAGTTTTCAAGGGCACAAAACGCCATATTTACAAGACATCTAACAACAAAGATTCGGACGGAGGGGTTGTCCTCTATTACAATGAAAATGGCACCTTTAAAAGAGCTTATCATATTCCCACCATCGGATGGCAAAGTCTTGCTGTCCGGCTCTATTTCCTTGGTGACCTATCTAACGCTTTCGTCCCTGTCTATCCTGCAAATGGAAGAGATACTGTTCCGGTTAAGATATGGAAAATCAACTATCCATCTGACATAAAAAAGAACCAGAAATACCTTGAAACAGAACCATCCGAAGGATATTGAAACCTTATAACTGTGGTGGACAAAGTTACTTGATAAGGGGGTTAAAAAGTCGTTGTTTTAATGATATTTCAGTGATCTATCTCCCCACATGCTATCGCTATGGGGACCCGCCCCCTAAATCCCCCTTATCAGTGGGACTTTTGAATATATTGCGTAAGTCCTGTTTTTATCTTTATCCAAAATGCTAAAGGAATATTATGCGAAAAAATATACGCTGTTTTTTACATCCATGGATATATGTTTTTTTTCTTGTACTTATCTTGTGTGGCTGCGGTGACAAGCAGAACAAGAAATGGTTTACAATTTATGGAGGAGCAATCGGAGGGAGTTTTTCACAATTTGCTGGCGGCATTGATCAGATTGTCAAACACAGTGAAGCAAATCTGAAAATATCTATTGTTGCATCTGCGGGTTCAGTTGAAAATACGCGTCGCGTCAACGAGGATCAGAACGCGCTTGGTGTCGTTTTTGCATCGGAAAGCTCCTTGGGCTACCATGGTCAAGAGGTTTTTGCTGAAGGAGAACCAAAATCAAATATCCGGATGGTAACACTGCTTTATTTTGCTTATGGTCAATTCTCAACGCTTAAGAATAGTGATGTTCATGAGTTTGAAGATATTGTCGGTAAAAAGGTTGCTTGCGGAGCACCTGGATCCGGAACTGCACAAACATTAGAACGTCTTGCGAGGTCCGCAGGTATTTGGGACAAATTTACGCCAATTTATAGGGGCGGCACAGCCGGGGGACAAGCACTTCAAGATGGACAAGTGAAAGGTTTTATGTGGTTAGTCAGTGTACCGAACTCGGCTATAATTGAGTTAACAACGATTAAATCCATCCGAATGCTTGATCTGGACACACCTGCTAAAAAATACGGTTTCTATGAAAAATATCCCTTTTATTTTTCAGGGAAGTTACCAGAAGGTGCTTATGAAGGTAAAGTTGAACCTGTAAAGACAATTGTGATGCCGACCGTTCTAATTGCTAACAAAGCGGTACCAGAAGAGACCATCTATACTATCCTAAAGCATGTTTATACACCAGATGGACAGCAAACAATGCTTAAGACAAACCAAGCGGCAGCTGCTATGACAATAGAAAATGCGCCGCGGGCATTTGTAATTCCGCTGCACAGTGGGGCTTACAAGTTTTGGAGCGAACAAGGGGTAGAGATCCCTGAGCATGCCATGCCAGTGGACTAAGTCGAAAATTTTGTGTTTCCAAAACTTGCTTTTTTTAAAGATGGAGAATAGGTGAATAATGAAAAATAAGAAGATTATCATCATTGGTGGCGGTGTGATTGGACTTGGTATCGGGTGGCAGCTGGCGAAAGCGGGTGCCGCTGTCACCATTTATGAGCGCGGACAGGCCGGACGCGGTGCCTCTTGGGCAGCCGGCGGTATGCTCGGCCCAATTGCTGAAGCACATATCGACGAACTCGACCTCCTCAAACTCAGTAATCAGAGTTTAGCACGCTACCCGGAATGGGTAGATGAGTTAGAAACAGAAACAGAAATGCGAATCGGTTACCGAGCAGAAGGCACGCTCATTATAGGAATTCAACCAGATGATGCCGATCAACTCCGGCATGCTTATGCCTTACAACAAGATTTAGGGTTGAATGTCGAGTGGTTGAGCGGCCAAGAAGCCCGTAAAATTGAAAGTGCCCTCTCACCTTATGTGACTGCAGCTGTTCGTTGTGAAACTGACCATCAAGTCGATAACCGACTGATGGCCCAGGCACTGCAGCGTGCCTATCAGGGGCGCGGCGGCGTGTTGCATCAAAATAGTCCTGTTGAAAGAATTGTCATAGAAAACGGAACCGCAACTGGTGTTCAAACACAAGACGGTTTTCAAGGAGCAGATGTGTGTATTCTCTCCGCCGGATGCTGGTCTGGGCAGATTAGTGGGTTACCGGAGACTATTATCCCGCCCGTGCGTCCCGTGAAGGGACAGATGTTGGCGTTGCGAATGCGGGAGGGCGTTATGCTCAAAAACGTCATCCGTACCGTCAAGGCGAGGTATCCGATGCCGGTCTATTTAGTGCCGAGAGGCGATGGTAGACTTATCGTCGGTGCAACAACCGAAGAGGTGGGGTTTGACACGGATCTAATCGTTGGCGGTATATATGAACTCCTCCACGGGGCGTGTGAAGCTGTGCCGGGTATTTATGAACTGCCACTTATTGAAACTTGGACAGGTTTACGTCCCGGTAGCAGAGACAATGCGCCTATACTCGGCAAAACTCCTATTGAGAATCTAATATACGCAACAGGGCACTATCGCAACGGCATCTTACTCACACCCATCACAGCTTACGAAATCTCTAAACTGATTTTGACTGGTGAGACTTCAGAGACAATCGCCCCGTTTCACTTGGGCAGGTTTTCAAAGGAGCAGGGTCTTTAGAAAATCTAAGCACTTTCTTCCACCGTGTACTTTAACCACAGTGGATAACAGAAATTGCTATGACATAATATTTGCATTAAAATGGAAAATATTGTATAATAAGATATAGAAAATTATGGGGTGCTCTTAACTGATTGAGAGCTGAGAAAACACCCTTTGAACCTGATCTGGGTCATGCCAGCGTAGGGAAATACAAAAATGAATTGCGCGCCTCTTGTAATGAGGTTCTCAGCCGCTTCCTTTTTGGTACTGCCAAGGCAGTAGATAGACCCCTGGCATGTTCCCTTTACCGTAAATGGAAGACGGTTTTTGTTGTTAAGGGGCAATTCGGATGTTCAGCAGATTCGTGCTGCCAACAGTTATTCTATTGGCTGTGTTGGGAATATGGGAAGCAGCAGTATATTTTTGGGGTATAAGACATTTTATTTTACCACCACCCTCAAAAATTGTGGTGACACTATTCGTAGAACGTGAACAATTGCTGCAACATTCGCTCGTAACACTACAGGAAATGCTTTTTGCATTTGTACTTGCCGTTAGCATCGGTATTCCATTAGCCGTGCTGATGTTTGAGTTCCCGGTGCTTGAGAAAGCCTTTTATCCGTACGTCATTGGTTCACAAACGGTGCCTGTGATTGCAATTGCACCACTGTTAGTGATTTGGTTCGGTTTTGGGATCGCCTCAAAAGTTATTATGGCGGCAATAATTGTATTCTTCGCAATTGTATTGAATACATTAGATGGTTTGAGGGCTACCGACCCTGACACGGTAAACCTTTTTCGTATTCTTCGGGCAAGTCGGTGGCAGATTCTATGGAAAGTACGTATGCCATCAGCACTACCTTTTATCTTCTCAGGCGCGAAGATCGGCATATCAATTTCCACGATTGGGGCGGTGATCGGTGAATGGATGGGGGCAGATGCTGGGCTTGGATACCTCATGTTGTATGCAAATGGTTTAGCACAGACTTCACTCGTATTTGCTGCTATTTTCTGCCTTACATTTTTAGGCTTAAGTCTTTTTACCCTGATGGCGTTGCTGGAACGCTATGCAATGCCGTGGCGACGGCATCAGAAAAACATATCAGATGTCCGATAAGTGTATTCAAATCACTGTGGAGAAATTTCACATGAATAATACAGTATTTAAGATACTATCAACACTACTTTTCGTTTCAATAAATAGGAGGAATTTCTGATGAAAGCGAAATTATGTTCTATTCTTCTCTTGACACTGTTTTTGGTTTCAGTGTTCTGTCTATCTCCTTGCATCGCCCAAGAATATATTGCCGGTCCATGGCTTTGGATGATCGCGCCAACTGAACCAGGGCTGGGTGGCGCAAATTCTACCGATGTGGATTTACTTGCAGTTGCCAGTGACGGCGAGATCACAGAGATAGATGTTGCGACTAACGGAGCACACGCTGGTGATTTCATAGGCAATTATGCGTGGACACTCGATGAACTGCGCTTTAATGATATTGAAAACACCTATAATTTTATCGGCGATATCGATAACCTTACCGACCTTTTCCAGAAATTGGGGTGGGCAGATGGTGAAGTGTTTGATCATTCAGCTTACGCTTTGATTACGCTTGAATCTGCGCACGCTCGGAATGGTGTGACAATGAATGTTGGCAGTGATGATTCTATAAAAGTGTGGCTCAATGGTGAGGTGGTTCATAAAAACCCAGTCGACCGAGGTTCAGGGGGCTATCAAGACACATTCCAAGTTAACTTAAAACAGGGTGATAACTTGTTGTTAGTGAAGGTAAGTCAAGCTTGGGGAAATTGGAGTATGTTCGTCGGTGTAGATGCCGATGTAAAAGCAGCCTATAAAGCGCCACTGACCGAAATGGAGAAAATCACGCTGCTGCTTGACTGGTTTCCCAATGTAGATCATGCCCCACTTTATGTTGCACAACAGAACAAAACTTTTGCCAAACATGGTTTAGAGGTAGAATTGCGTTGGGGTGGCGATCCAAATGCACCGTTGAAACTTGTGGCAGCAGAAAAATATCCATTTGCAGTGAGTTACCAACAGAGTGTGACAATCGCACGTGCAAGCGAAGAAGAACTACCGGTCAAATCGATTGGACTACTCGTGGAGCATCCACTCAATACGATTAGTTTTCTAAAAAAATCAGGCATTAAAACACCTGCGGATTTCAAAGGGAGGAAAATCGGATATACGGTGGCACCGTTGGATGTCCTTCTGTTTCATGCAATCGCTGCAAACGCCGGATTAACGGAAGATGAATATGAATTGATAAACATAGGTACCAACATAATGGCACCGCTCTTGAGCGGCCAGATTGATGCTGTTATCGGCCCTTTTCGTAACTATGAAATTAATATGTTGAAACTCGAAGGGGCAGAAGCCGATTTTTTCGCACTTGAGAAACACGGTATTCCGGATTATTACGAATTAGTGATTATCACTAATGATACCTATTTGGAAAAACACCCAAAAACTGCTAAAAAACTAATGATGGCAATTCAGGAAGCAATTCAATTCACGAAAGAGAATCCTGATAAGGCACTGCAACTCTTTTTTCAGGCAAACCCTAAAGCACCTAAAGAATTAGAAAAGCTTGCTTTTCGGGATACATTGGATTTATTCGCAACAACACAGGTGCAGTCTAAAGAAAAGTGGGATGCCTTCACGAAATTCGCACTTGAAAAAGGGTTGATCTCCAAATCAGTCAAGGCAGAAGACCTGTTTATCAATCTATTAGAAGAAAAAACACCTACTCCAAAGGATAATGGGAAATAAAAACATTAGCATCATCGGTGGCGGCGTGATAGGGCTTGGTATCGGGTGGCAGCTTGCTAAGGCGGGTGCTTCAGTCACCATCTATGAACGTGACCAAGCAGGACGCGCCGCTTCTTGGGCTGCCGCTGGCATGCTTGCCCCGCTTGCCGAAGCGCACACTGAAGAACCGGAGCTACTGAATTTAGGTTGTGAAAGTTTATCTCTCTATCCGCAATGGGTTGAGGAGCTGGCAACAGATGCTGGAATGTTCATCGGTTATCGGGTGGAAGGGACGCTTATTGTCGGATTAGAGACAGATGATACTGATCAACTCTGTCATCTTTATGAAGCGCAACAGCACTTAGGATTAGATGTGAATTGGCTAAATGGGCGTGAAGCACGTAACATTGAACCCGCCCTCTCGCCCCGTGTAACAACGGCGATTCACTGTGCAACCGACTATCAGGTTGATAATCGGTTGATGGTTGAGGCACTCCAACGCGCTTATCAAACGTGTGGTGGTGTGTTATATGAGAATTGCCCTATCCAAAAAATTGTCATAGAAAACGGTGTTGCAACTGGTGTTCAGACACAAAACGGCTTCCATGAAACCGATGTAGTTGTTCTCTCAGCAGGGTGTTGGTCTGGACAAATTGGCGGGTTGCCAGATGCAATTATACCGCCAGTCCGTCCTGTCAAAGGGCAAATGTTGGCGTTGCAGATGGAAGAAGGCATTGATATAAAAGCTGTCATCCGCACTGTCCGTGCAAGATATCCGATCTCAGTATATCTGGTGCCTCGGTCCGATGGTAGGCTTATCGTTGGTGCCACGAGTGAAGAGATGGGATTTGACACCCGATTAACCGTAGGTGGGACGTTTGAATTGCTTCGTGGTGCATGGGAAGCAGTGCCAGGAGTTTATGAACTTCCTATTTTAGAAACTTGGGCAGGATTGCGCCCCGGTAGTAGAGATAATGCCCCGATACTCGGTAAAACACCGATCGAAAATCTTATATATGCAACAGGCCATTATCGGAACGGTATCTTACTTACTCCTATCACGGCTTATGAGATTACGACACTGATTTTAAGTGGTGAAACTCCAGAAACAATCGCCCCGTTTCAGTTAGATAGGTTTTTAAGGGAGTAGGCACACGCCGCGTGCCATAACCATACTAAAAAAATGAAAATACGCGTTAATGGTAAAAACAAAGAAGTACGTCTCAATCTGAATATCTGTGAGTTACTCATCGATTTAGAGTTAAATCCAAATCAGTCGGGTATTGCTGTTGCTGTGGACAGAGAAGTTATCCCGAAGACCGCGTGGAAAGAGACAGAACTCCTCGAAAATAGTGAGATTGAGATTATTCGGGCTGTTCAGGGTGGATAAAGTGGATTTAGGGTAATTACAAAATACTAAGCAGTTTACGGCTAAGAAAAATATTTGATAAAGAGGTCTTGAATCAGTTATACTAAAAACATGAAATACGGTTTATCTGAACAGACACTTCAAAAAATTCATGATGTTTTCGTGCGATACCCACAGGTGGAAAAAGTAGTATTGTACGGTTCACGTGCCAAAGGTGACTACAAAAACGGTTCCGACATTGACCTAACACTTCACGGCGGGGACTCACTCACACATACAATCCTTTCTAAGATAGCAAATGACCTTGACGATCAGTTGCTACCCTATACGATTGATCTGTCTATTTTCAAGAATATCAAGAATCCAGATATGGTTGAGCAGATTGAACGTATTGGGGTGATATTTTACAAGAAATAGGGTCGGGACAAAAACAAATGCAAGAACTCAAAATCGCAGATAAAACATACACATCAAGGTTACTTATCGGAACAGCGGGATATCCGAATTTTCATATTTTGACGAAAGCTATTGCAGCAAGCGGTGCAGAAATTGCTACAGTGTCAATGCGGCGTGTGAAATTTACGGATACATCAGGTGAAAATCTGTTTGCATTACTACGTGAACGCAGCATAACGATACTACCGAATACTGCAGGATGCTTTACAGCAAAGGATGCTATTTTAACAGCGCAGCTTGCACGGGAAGCGCTTGAAACATCACTCATTAAATTAGAGGTTATCGGAGATGAACAGACGTTGTTTCCTGACGTGGAGCAACTCCTCAATGCTGCGGAAACACTTGTTAAAGATAACTTCATTGTGCTACCGTATTGTAACGACGATCCGATCACCTGTAAGAAATTAGAAGATATTGGTTGTGCCGCTGTGATGCCTTTAGGTGCACCGATCGGTTCTGGAATGGGAATTCGTAATCCTTATAACATTCAGATTATTCGCGATTTGGTACAGGTACCGCTTATCGTTGATGCTGGGGTTGGCACTGCGTCAGATGCCGCCATTGCTATGGAATTGGGATGTGATGGTGTTCTGCTAAACACAGCAGTTGCAAAGGCACATCGTCCTGTACTAATGGCAGAAGCGATGAAAAAAGCGGTTGAAGCAGGCAGAGCAGCCCATTTAGCTGGACGGATCCCTCGGAAACTCTATGCAACCGCTTCAAGCCCACAAAACGACATAATTGAATAAGGAAATATTTGAGCTTTGACATACTCACCAAAGACTGGCGAGTCTTTTGAAGGTATAACACAAGCGAGCATGGTATCAACGTTAATGCAATCATGCCAAGTATTATGGACACACCAGCTAATCGTGCAGCGATGCCAGACGAAGACCATAACCGTTGGGTAGTCCCTGCTGATGTTGCCAAGGTTATCTGTTTTCTTACTTCTGACGAGGCAACTATAATCAATGGTGCTGCGATACCTGTTTACGGTAGAGCGTAGGAAGTAATACCAATTGTGTGGCGAATTCCGCGTTTGATCCGGTGTCTAAACAACATGAGTTGAAGTTCTGTGCCGTGTGGATTGAGGTTGGTAATTCACAAGAGCGAACCTTGTTGTGTTGTAGGGTGAGATCCGATGCCTAATCGTCTCTCTTGCTGATCCAATAGAAGGTTAGTTGGTTTTGGTGGAATCTGTTTCTAAATCTAAAACGAACCTAATAGTGTTTTTAATCTCTATCATCACACTCTCTGGAAGTTTGCCAAGTCTTCGCTCAAGTCGAACCGTCTCTATAGAACCTAATCCCTGCACATTAACGTAAGATTGTTGATTAAGAAATCTCAACCTTGGAAGTGCTATTTCATAAGGACTCTCCCTACACTGTGTAGTTAAAGGGATATAAATTATTAGAGATCGTGGTGGATCTGGATCGTAACGGGATACCACGAGTACAGGCCGAGTTTTCGCGGTTAAACCGAGGTCCGCAAGCCAAATCTCACCGGGATACGGGTTCATCGAGTATATCCAAAACTTCTTGTTCAACAGCACGTGATCTCATTATATCTAACAAGTCCTCGTCTGCAAGGTCAATAATTTCCGAAATCCGTTCTCTGACCTCCGCTGCAACATTCGGATGCCATTCGCGTAATTTCGCATCTAATTTTTCAACCAATACATCCATTGATTTTCCTCCACTAATTTTATTGGAAAACAGATAAACGTCTTTGCGCCCTTCCTTAAAGGATATGACATTTAGCAAGAAAAGGCAAAAAGAAATGTATCCAAGAAAGGCTAATTTGGGGCTTTTCCTTGTTCCTCACAAACTTTAAAGTAAACCTCAAGTGACTTCTGCAACTCTTCCCGAAGTTCGTTTACTGATGCACCGTAGAACGTGATTACGTCCTCTGTATTTATTACTGTTCCGTGAAATAAGTCTATTTCCGGATCGAAATCAATGACTCCGATGTAACCCTTGTACTCAATCATAACTAAAAACCAAGCTGCTTACTCACAACATTCTTCAATTCTTCCCTTTCTGATACAACGTTTCACTTGGATATAGGTTCATCAAGCAAATCTATAACCTATTTAACAGGGCGAGAAGGACGTTCTTGTACCACAGGAATAACGTAACTCCGAATAACCATTCCGTTCATCGTCTCCGTTTCTGTTCGCGGTTCTGGTGCCTCGCGATGATCGAACACCACATAGTAGCCCTTGGCTACTCTCTCTGTTGACAGATACGCAGCGAGTTGATGCTTGCCTTCGGCATAGTGCCTGCCACTTCGCCATATCTTTGTTTCAATGACATATTTTCTCTGGTTGTGAAGAATGATTATATCCATCCTGCCCCGCCCGGTTGGGACTTCCATATACATTGTCCCGTTTATGCTTGTAACGAACTGGTCCAGATATGCGAAGAGCAAGTGCTGTCCAATGAATTCTTGAGGGGTTTCGGGGACTTGTAGGATCCTGAATCCAACGCG
>PYJA01000105.1 GCA_003635185.1 Candidatus Poribacteria bacterium
ATGGTTTCAAAGTGGTGAACCCGACACTCATTGCGGGGGCTGGCACAATAGGGGAACGCACAGAGTATACGTGGACAGATACCACAGCGAAACCGAACACTGTCTACTATTATCGGATAGAAGATGTCTCACATGCAGGGGTTCGTCAACAGCTCGCGACTGTTCGGTTAAGAGGATTTGTCTCTGCAAGTGGTAAACGTATCACAAAATGGAGCGATCTCAAACAGAATCAGACGTTTTAGACGCAAAGTCGTGCGGTGTCCTGGGACAAATGAACAACAATCCACACACCATCGCGCTGGCGAGGTTCGGAAACCTCGCCAATGCCCAGGTAATTGTGGATTGGACTATAAACAATCCCGCATACGATCAGTATCACGTAGTGTTATTCTCCAGCGAATACGCACGATTCCCACCAGGACCCCCACCAATCGCCCACGTCCCACGGAACAACGATTGCCGTTTCAGCGGCATCGTTTCAATAACTTCATGACTCAGGTTCAACCGATGCCACTGTGCCCAAATAGAGTTATAGCAATTAAATACCGCACAGCGCGGATTGTCAGGGTTCGTCCAGTTATTCGCCGCATGCACAAGACTTTCAGTGAAGATAACCACAGAACCAGGAGGGCAGCTATAGTCGTCCATCATGTCACGCATGCTGTCCTCCCAAGGCGACTCACTGATATTTGGACGGAACGGATCGGGGCCACCGTAGTTGAAATGTGCCTTATGCGACCCACTCAGAAAAGAGGTGCCGCCTTGCCCTGCTTTTACCTCCTCAAGTTCCCACACCACACGTGTCAGTCCTGCGAATATCTTTCCACCAGCAACCTGATACCGCATCGCATTCGCCTGTTGTGGTGGCCGCACTACGTGGGGCAAACCGTTGTCACCCCGTGATGTTACACTCCAACCGGATTCACGGACTGTGGTAAAAGACCCTTCACACCGAAATCCGTAGCAATCATCGTGTACAAACGGGGCTTCGGACAGAATTTCATTGAGAACACCTACAATAGCAGGATGGTCAAGGAGGTTCTGAAGTGCGCCTTGATAACTTTGTTTTGCACCCGCATACACTTCTGCTTTCATTTCTTTGATTTCTGAGTCCGACAGTATTGATGGTAATAAAATCCAACCGCGAAGATCAAAGAAAAACTTCTGTTCTGAAGTCATTGGTACGGGTTCATCTTTTAATGTTTCTTTTGACATTTATATCTCCTTTATAGTATTAAAATTATGTGGTGTTATTCTCCAGTGAATATGCACGATTCCCACCAGCACCACCACCGATTGCCCAAGTTCCACGGAATAAAGATTGGCGTTTTGGCGGCATCGTTTCTATTATTTCATGACTTAGATTCAACCGAAACCATTGCGCCCAGGTTGAATTGTAACAATTAAACACAGCACAACGCGGATTGTCAGGGTTCGTCCAGTTGTTGGTAGCATGGATAACACTCTCAGTAAAAATAAGTACCGACCCAGGCGGACAACTATAGTCCTCCATCATATCCTTTATTTTCTCCTCCCAAGGAGATTCACTGATATTCGGACGGTTTGGGTCCGGGCCACCATAGTTGAAATGTGCTTTATGTGACCCACTTAGAAAAGTAGTACCTCCCTGTCCAGCTTTCACCTCTTCAAGCTCCCAAATCACACGTGTGAGTCCTGCGAATATCTTTCCACCTGCCACCTGATACCGCATCGCATTTGCTTGTTGTGGAGGTCGTACGACATGCGGTACGGCAGTGCCTCTATCAGAATAAGTGCTCCAGCCAGGTTTTCTGACCGTCGTAACCGAATTCTCACATCGAAAACCGTAGCAATCATCAAAGATAAATCGTTCATCCGCAAGGATTTCGTTTAGAATACCTACAATCGCAGGATGATCAAGTAGATTCTGGAGTGCTCCTTGATAACTATGTCTGGCACCCGCATAGACTTCCGCTTTCATCTCTTCGATTTCCGCCTCTGACAATACCGATGGTAACAGAAGCCAACCGCGTAGATCGAAGAAAAACTTCTGTTCAGGTGTCATCAATTTCTCTCCTGGAGCCAACGGTATAGGTTCATGAGAATGTCGTACTTCTTGCATAATAATCAAATCCTTTATAGACAAACTAACCAAGATATTACAATGCCTGTTTCAATCCAGGCAAAAAATAATCTTTAACAACAACTTCCCAACTCATACGAGAGGCGATTTCATAACCTTCTTTAATCATATCCTCAACATCACGAGGTTTTCGTGGCAGACGACCCAGAAGTTTTGCTGCGATGTCGCGGCTATTCTCAACTTCAATCTGCGTGCGTTCTACCAAACCGATGTTCAGCACGTCGCCCAACGACTTCGGCGCAGCATTAAGGTGCGTATAGTCAGCAATAACAACGTTCGGAACTTCGCGATTATCTGTAGCACGTTGAATGAAACCGCAACATCCGCACACATTGCTAACAACACAGATCGCACCAAAACTGAGCGGCTCCACCTGTGCAATTCCAAAAGGCTCATAAATTGACTGTCCAAATTCTGCATCACTTCCCTTTCGGATATCCATAAATTCCATCTCTATCGGCATCCGACTGCCGCAAGACGCTTGACTCCACCCAAACTGATTAACAAAAACTACCTTTATTGCCTTAGACTGTAGGTTAAAGGCAGAAACGCCGTTGTTCAATTCAATCTCCGCACCAACCAGATCAGGATAACCAATTTTGTGGGACACGGGCCAGCCATACTCACGTTCCATCTCATGAATGCTTTCATGCGGCCTTCCAGTTGCTATTTCGGTAGAAAGAATAAATAGCACTGCGGTTTTGTCATTAGAAGCAAGCAGGGAATCCAAATGGGTTAACACCTGCAGATCGCGCCATAAACCTTTGCTTTTCACAAGCCGTGTCACATGCGTAAACACATAATCGGGACGATAGTCAAGCAGCGTCCTTGCATACTTTTGTAGTCGTGCTTTTGATGCTAACTTATCCTCCAAATTCATCTCAAACACAGGGATTCCGTTATAGACAAGGTTAATCGGAAACGTCTCAAAAGGTTGTGCTAAAAAGCGGAGTTCATCTACAACAAGATCTCCGACAGCAAAGATCGTATCACAGAGGTGCGCTTTGTCAATCAGTGCGTGCTTGAAATACCAGAACGGATCACCGAATACATCGTTAATTAACTTGCCTTGCGTCTTTGCCTGATCTAACGCGTTGTAAAAGCGGACATCGTGTCCGGGATGTCCTTCAACAATAGGTCGTATCGTTGCCACTTCGTGAGCATAAAAGACAGTACGCATGTTTGCTGCGCCGCCGTTTTTACGTTCAATTTGTGTTTTGAGCGCAAGCGGCATTCCCATAAATTCATGCGAAATGATATAAACGGGAGTTTCTGTTTCTTCACCGATGAGTACTTGCAGTGTTTGGTATGCAGGTTCAGCGAGGCGCACATACTCCTCATACTCCCATTCACTTTCATAACGAGTTGATTCAATGCCAAAGTGTTCATAAAGTTGCCACTTGAACTGTCCAGTTAGGTCCTCATTGCTATTCGAAACATTGACTAAGATAACGTCTGTTAGTGTGGTAACGTTCTGATCTTTATTTTTGAATTGTCGTTGTCCGTAAATAATTTCAACTTGATATGTCTTTTCAATCTCGCTGAGTGTCGCTGCGTGCGGTGTCGTTTTTGTCCCTTCGGCAGCGTGATACAACACCGAATCCAATGCCCCTAAATCGGCACCAGAGAAAAGAGGCCCAACAAGAAAAGTTCGATCAATCGCTTCGTTGTAGCTGCGGGTTGTCAACAACCCCTCCAAAACTGCACCGATGCCTCCCATTTTTTGGATGGCTTCGTGTGTGACGTGGACAACAATACTCAAGATTTCACCTCGCCTAAAGAATAAGGTTGGAATATCTTAAAATACCATGCAAAATAGGAAAGTGTCAAGGTGTTTTTAGTACTGGTCAGAGGCGTTTAATCTTCTATAATTTAAACTTCTGATATTTTTCTTGACGATACGTATTTTTTCGTGTAAAATTGTAAAACATTGGGAAATTAGAAGATTGAATAGGTTTTCCGCAGGAGGAGTTAACATGGCTGTTTTGCTTGGATTAGATGTCGGTGATGTAAGGATTGGTGTAGCCGTTAGCGAT
Organism: Candidatus Poribacteria bacterium; assembly: GCA_003635185.1. Taxonomy (GTDB): domain Bacteria; phylum Poribacteria; class WGA-4E; order WGA-4E; family WGA-3G; genus MSPOR6. Next base: position 4,159 of record PYJA01000105.1, read on the forward strand.
GCTCTTGGTAGTGGTGCACATCCATTATGTACCCTGACTCGAACAAATCGACAGCGTGACATAACAGCAATAGGTGACCTCGCCTCTATCCATGAGGTAGAACGAATCATCATTGGACTGCCTGTCTCACTTGATGGAACCCTTGGGGCACAGGCAGAAAAGGTACAGAAATTTGGAAATAGACTGTCGGAAGGGCTTAATATCCCTGTGGAGTTCTGGGACGAAAGGTTTACTACATCGGAAGCAGAAGATATTTTGGATCGAGTCAACGTGGATCCTAAGGACCGAAAAAAAATTATCGACCAAGTTTCAGCGGTGATAATTTTAGATGAATATATGCGTAGCAATGCAGGCGAAGCGTAGGTCAAGGTTCATTATTTTTGTTAATGCGTTGTCGCAGATTTTCTTATTAGATAGCATTGATTTGGAGGCATCTCATGTTCCTACGAAATATAGGAGCAGCATTGACTCGGAAACGAGGTCGGAGGTTTGCATTATACACACTGGGGTGCCTTGGAGTCATCTGCTTCGGTGCGGTTTTGGTGGGCAGATACTACTTATCCCCAATCGCTTCATCAGAAGAAATTGTGTCGATTACAATTGTGCCTGGCAGTAGCACAACAACGATTGCAAAACGTTTGGCAACCAATAATTTGATTCGAAGTCCGCTTGTTTTCAAAATGGTGGCGCGGTATCGTGGGATAGGCACTCAACTTCGTGCTGGCACTTATCAACTGAGTCGTGACATGTCGCTCACGCGAATTCTTGACGAACTCAAGAAAGGGCAAATTGAGTTTCAGACTTTTACTGTGCCAGAAGGCATTACGGCAACAGCAATTGCAGAGCTTTGGAAATCTTCTGGGTTTGGCACAGCAGAAGCATTTGTGGAAGCAATGCGGTCTCCTAAATTACTCAAAAAATATGTGCCTGAAGGGGTTACGGCGGAAGGTTACCTTTTTCCAAATACTTACAAATTCGCCAAAGGGAGCACAGCAGAAACAATTGTCCAAATGATGTTGGCGGAAGCAAATAAAAGATGGGACGAAACATTAGCTAAAGAAGCAGAAGTATTAGGGTTAACACGTCATCAAGTCATTACGCTGGCTTCTATTATACAAAGGGAGGCTGGTTCCAACTCGGAAATACCACAAATTGCAAGTGTTTTTCACAATCGCCTAAAACATAACTGGCGATTGCAAGCAGATCCGACAGTGCTTTATGCATTAGGTGATCCGAAACGGCTATTGACAAGAGCAGACCTAAAAGTCGAATCACCTTACAATACGTACTTACATAAAGGTTTGCCTCCCGGTCCAATCGGTAATCCGGGGATGGCTTCTATTTTAGGAGCACTGAGACCGGAAAAAACATCTTATTACTATTTTGTCGCTATTGAGAAGGGAAAACACCATTTTTCAAAGACGCTTGCCGAGCACAATCGAACGATTCGCCAAATTAAACGGAAAAAAGCCGCCGCGAAAACTGATAAGATCATGAAAAATACGAAATAAACATATACTTGTGAACGGAGTCAAATATATTATATGGGAAATGTTGAATCACAACAAACACTTCAGGCTGAAATCACTATTTCTGGAAAAGGGTTAATGCTGGGAGAACCCGTTGAACTAAAGATAAAACCAGCCCCTGCTGATTTCGGTATTGTCTTTCAACGGATCGATCAGTCAGGATCATCGGAGGTGAGGGTTTGTCCGGAGAACTGCGCAGAGGTCCTACCGCGTTGCACAAGTCTACAGCATAACGGGACAACAATTAGTAGTATCGAACATCTGCTATCTGCCCTTGCCGGTCTTAGGATTGATAATGCGAAAGTAGAACTCAATGCACAGGAGCCGCCCGGACTTGATGGCAGTGCCTTACCTTATATCACAAAAATTCAGGAAGTTGGGTTGGCAAGGCAAGATGTTCCGCGTCGTTTTATTGAAGTTTCCGAACCTTTTACTATCAGTGATGGGAACAAACACCTTATTTTTCTGCCATCCGATACTTTTGAAATTACATTTGCTTATGACCATCCGAATACGGAACCGCAGTTTGCTACATGGGAGATGACAACGGATAACTACATCCGCGAAATTGCACCTGCTCGCAGTTTCTGTTTTGAAGCAGAAATTGAGGCATTGCAATCACTCGGAATCGGAAAAGGTGCAAGTTATGACAACGTCGTGGTTGTCAAAACGGATGGACAGACAAGTGCTGAATTAAGATTTAAAGATGAATTTGTTCGGCATAAAACGCTTGACCTTATCGGTGACCTTTATCTTGCAGGATACTTGCCGAAAGCGCAAGTCATCGCAATGCGAACAGGGCATACGTTCCATGCTCAATTTGTTCAGGCACTGGCAGAAAAAGGCATGCTTGATTTCGCTGATGCCAAAGACAGCAAGAAAAATGAACCCGTTGAAGCGAAGGATATATACCGAATTCTGCCACATCGACACCCGATGTGTTTGATTGATAGGGTACTTGAATTTGAAAATGGAAAACGGGCTGTCGGCATTAAAAATTTAACATACAATGAACCTATATTTGAGGGACATTTTCCAGCACAACCTGTGATGCCAGGCGTTTTGCAAGTGGAAGCACTCGCGCAGCTCGGCGCGTGGTTGCTGCTTCAGGAAATCGGAAAAGAGGATCAACTCGGTTATTTTCGCTCTATTAGTAAAGCAACTTTTCGGAAAACTGTTATACCAGGCGATCAGCTCCGATTAGAAATTGAAATTGTTCAGCGGCGCACCAACTTAGCACGAATCGTAGGGAAAGCTTATGTAGATGACACGCTTGCAACAGAAGCTGAATTGTCTATCGCACTTGCCGCTACAGAAAACGGGTAAACTCAACATGTCAATATTTTTGTGAATATATTTTGAAAGTACGAAAAAATAGAAAGTAGAGGCAACTTGTGACAGCGACAAACATTCATCCAACAGCAATTATTTCACCTAAGTCCGAATTAGGAGAAGGTGTGAGCATCGGTCCCTATACGCTCGTTGAGGACCATGTACAAATTGGCGCAAATACTGTTATCGGACCGCATGTTCAGATTGATAAGTGGACAACAATTGGTGAAGATTGCCAAATATTTTTCGGTGCTACTATTGGGAATCCTTCAAAGGATCTCAAATATAAAGGCGAACGGAGTTATGTCCGTATTGGCGACCGGAATGTGCTGCGTGAGTATGTCTCTATTTCTCGCTCAACCTTTGAAGATGGCGAAACAGTTGTCGGTGATAATAACCTTTTGATGAATTGGGTCAATATTGCCCATGACTGTGTTATCGGTAGCAGAATAATAATGGCAAACTTTGCTTCCCTCGCCGGACACGTAACAATTGAAGATGATGTTCGCCTTGGTGCTTATGCTGCACTTCACCAATTTGTCCGTGTCGGTAAGATGGCGATGGCGGGCGGTTGTTCAAAGATCGTCCAAGACATTCCCCCGTTCGCGCTTTCGGCTGGTCAACCCGCCCGTGTTCGTGATCTAAATCGCATCGGTATTCGAACATCGCGCATCAATCCATTAGCCAAACTCTCCCCTGAAACATTTGCCCTCCTCAAAAAAGCCTTCCGTATTTTGTTCCGTTCTGGTTTGCCGTTGCGGCATGCTGTCACTAAAGCAAGAGAGGACTTACCGTCGGATCCAGAACTCGAATATCTACTCCAGTTTATAGAATCATCCAAACGCGGTATCGGTTTTAGTCTACCGAATCGTTCTGTGAAAGGGGATGGATAATTGACTGCCGATACACACAGGAGAAAATCATGGATACCATAACAGACTTTGCTATCAAACAGAGAAAATATATGCCAGTCTTTCCAAAAGCTACGGGAAAACCGACTATTTACATTGAAGGTTATCCGTGTGAGGACGATGAACCTATGGCCGCAACCGATTTTCACGCTGAGCAGATTACTACGTTTTCTGATCAACTCAAACGATATTTCGCAATCAATGAACACATCCACATTGCCGTTGACAGTTTTATCTATTACAGTGAAGGGGATATTACAAAATGTGTCGCCCCTGATATCCACATTGTGTTTGGTGTTGATAAATACCCACTACGCCGCAGTTTCTATACGTGGGCGGAGGGGGCAGTCCCTGTCGCAGTATTTGAGTTTCTCTCGGATTCAACGGCACCTCAAGATCGGCATGAAAAAGTTGAGTTATATCTGAATGATATAGGCGTTCAAGAATACTTTATCCATCAACCTGAGATGGAGAAACCTGCAGAGTTTCATGCGTGGCGGCGGAGTCCATCGGGTGGCATCGTTGAGATGGTCCCGGATGCAGAAGGTGGGTTGTTCAGCGAAGCGTTAAATCTCTGGTTTCGGTGGGAGGACGATCACACAACACACGTAAGGCTTTTGCGTCCGTACCTGCCTGATGGTACTCCAATTACAACCTCTGTGGAAGAAGAGCACCTTCGGTTGCAAGAGAAACATCTCCGAGAGGAAGCACAACACCGCCAGAAGATAGCGGAAACGATCGCAAAAGAAGAAACAGAACGCAGACAGGAAGCGGAAGCGTTGGCAGCAGAAGCAGCAGCAAGTAGGCAGGAAGCGGAAGCGTTGGCAGCAGAAGCAGCAGCAAATAGGCAGGAAGCGGAAGCGATGGCA
>PYJA01000106.1 GCA_003635185.1 Candidatus Poribacteria bacterium
ACGGCTAATGCTGCATTTCGCAAAGCCGCCATAACTTGTGGAATAGCACCACATCGGACAGGTGATGCGTCTTCTCCGAGTTGAGTATCGCGTATCCAATGTGACTTGTTCTCTATTGACCAATGCCCACGCCGTATTTCAAGTAAGCGTTCAGCAGATGCTGCTTCGGGTGTCAGACTTGTAATACCATAGTGAACTTTGGTTGTTTCTTCTCCTGTGTTCAGGTTTTTGTCCGTATAACGATATTGGAGCACTTGTGCTATCCCCGGCCAGTCCAGATGTTCGTTGAGACTTGTGCTTGCTTTGAGACACCTTGTCTCAAGTCTCCCATGTGATTTTTCAACTGTCTCGTGTGTGTAAATAGGGTCTCCTAATAGAGGGTGGGTTGCGTTCTCAGAAAGCGTGTCGGGAACGTCTTGAAAGAGTTTTTGGATATCATCGTAAAGCTCAGGTTGGTTGTTTTTGACAGGCAGCACATAATCTCCATTCCCCTCTATGATGGCGTGGCAGAAAGTTTTCTGCGTCAAAAGTGCGTCTGTTGTGATGACTTTACCGTTCAGATCAAAGTTCTTGAGGATCTCTGTTGAGACCGGTATTTCGTTGGTTTTGTCACTGACACCTTGTTGTGTAAGGGTAACCCCTAACTCATGAGAAACAACGGAGAGTAAATGACTTATTGCCGCACCACATTTTTTAGAGGCACGCAGCGTTTTACCATCTATAGCGACTACGTCAAAACACCCTTCTAAATCAGGTCGGCTTTTACAAACAGCCTTTGCCCAGTTTGTAAAAGTCTCTTCAACAACATCAGCTTTTAGTTCTTTCAGAACATTATGTATCGTTGCGGGACAAGGCGATGTCTTGTGTGTAAACCCGAGTGCTTGGACAAGGTCTGGTTGAGAGCGTGCCCAAGTTGCGGTGGAAGTATATCCTTTATGTCCGGACATAATACCAATAAGGACGAGTCCGAGGATTGAGTGCAACGGGTGTCGTTTTCCTTTCTCCTTGCGCGGCTCTTCTATTTCTGCTAATCTATCTAACAAGTGTCGAGAATCTTTCTCTGGCATTTTTCACCTCAAAGGTTAAGATTTTTTAAGGTGAAGTATAGCAGATATAGCGTGAAAAATCACGTTATATCTGCATATCCAAAAATATTAACGATTGTGATAAAAAACGACTAAAATGTCTAAAACTAAATAACCCTGAAATTGCTGAATTATTTTTTTGGAGGCTTGAAAAGTCTACCACCCCTCGGTAGGCGCGTTTTGTAAACGCGCTATTTGTGTCATCTTCAGATCTGAGCTCGGCGCGTTTACATGAAGACTAAAAAATAAATTGGGTAATTTGGCGAGGTTAAGAAGAAATCAACGGTATGAATGCCTGTTGGCATTCCCCGCCTCGTCAGCAGAAATACACACCTGCTGCTGGCAAGGTTTCCTAACCTTGCCCCTTACCGAAATATTTATTTAATCTTCATCAAAACGCGCCTACTTGTGGGTAATAAATCGGGCTTCTAAAGTCCTCCTACAAGAGCATTTCACAAGTGCTGTGCGTTTTGTAGATATTAATTTATGCGATTTTTCAATGAATATGATATACTAAATAAAAACAAGATTTTAATGCTTTGAGAGATAACAAAACAACAGCAAGGAAAATAAAACAATGATTCATGTAGTCGTAAATGGTGCATGCGGACGTATGGGAAGACTGATCACCCAAGGCGTTACACAACAAGATGATATGGAACTTGTCGGGGCAATTGAGTTTTCTGCCCATCCAGAAATAGGGAACGATGTCGGGGTCGTTGCAGGGACAGGAGAATTAGGTGTGCCAATCACCAATGAACTCAACGATGTAATCGAAAGCGCGGATGTTGTTATTGAATTCTCAAAACCGGATGCCACATTACAGCATCTACGGCAAGTTGTGGATGCGGATAAAGCAATGATAATCGCAACGACTGGATTTAGCGCTGAAGAATTAGCTGAAGTCCACGAACTTGCCGCTAAGATTCGATGTGTGATGGCACCGAACATGAGCCTTGGTGTTAACGTCATGATTCAAGCATTGGAACTGATTGCGAAAGCACTTGGCGATGACTATGATATTGAAATAATAGAAGCACATCATAACCATAAAGCAGATTCACCCAGTGGTACTGCACTCCGATTGGCAGAGACGGTTGCCAATGCTGTTGAACGTGATTTGGATGAAGTCGGTGTCTATGGTCGCCATGGTATCATCGGACCTCGCCCTAAAAAACAGATAGGCGTTCACGCGATTCGCGGTGGGGATATTGCTGGCGACCACACTGTCATGTTTGCGACTGAAGGTGAAACGTTAAGTGTAGTACACCGCGCACATAGTCCCGAAGCATTTGCAAAAGGTGCTATCCGAGCGGCAAGATGGGTGGTAAATGCCTCCCGAGGATTACACGATGTCAGCGAAGTCCTTTTTGAGAATCATAAATAGATGCGGAAAACGAACACTTTCATATCTGTTTCTCTTAAACATAATTACAATTTTATGTTTCCTCGGTTGTTCAAACACACCGAAACAGACAAGAGGTGTGTGGAAAACCGTTATGAAAGGAGATTGGAGTGCACATCTACATGATGTCCACTTTATCTCTCAAACGCACGGATGGGCAGTAGGGAATTCGGTAGGTGTGTTTTCTGGTCATACTGTTGATGAAACAGACCGATCTTATACCGAAGGCGCTGAGAGTATTATCCTTCATACAACAGATGGCGGTGAAAATTGGCATAGACAAAATAGCGGAATTTTTGGAAAACCTTTGTGGAAAGTCCATTTTCGCAACGCATCCGAAGGATGGAGTGTCGGAGAAGGCGGTGTTGTCGTCCACACAACAGACGGCGGAAAGACATGGCAGAAAATTGAAACAGGAACACAAAATAATCTGCATAGTCTCTATTTAGGCAAAGTCATAGGGTGGATAGTTGGTGATTGGGGCACTCTGCTTAAAACAACTGATGGCGGCAAAACATTTCAAAAAATTGATGGAAGTATCTTTGGAGAAAAATCATTAAAAGACATCTATTTTGCTGACGACTCCCATGGATGGATCATTACCTACAGCACGCCGAATGACAGTGAAAACGCAGGATATATCTATCACACCACGGATGGCGGAAAGACATGGCAAGAACAATTCTGGACAAAACCTGCACTGTTCGGTTTGCACTTCGTTGACAAGAGGACAGGATGGATAGTAGGAGATAAACGGAGTCTTTATGTTACAATAGATGGCGGAAAAAACTGGGAGTTTGTCACTGACGGAAGCAACCAACGGCACAAAGAAGAATACGGTCAACCGGATTATCTCGGCAAAGAACCCTTACATACATTTACGCTCTACGATGTTGACTTCGTAGACAATCAGCACGGTTGGATTGTAGGAGACTTAGGGGTTATCCTTCGGACTACGACTGGAATCAAGAAAGATGGTAGTAGCGTATGGAAACATCAGCGCGGCGGACCACGTTTTCATAACAGTGCTGACGGTCTCTTGTTAGGTGTAGACTTTGTATCTAAAAAACTTGGTTGGGTTGTTGGTGAAAACGGCACGATTTTACACACGCGTAATGGAGGCATTACATGGGAGGCACAATCAAGTCCAACGCACCTACTCTTTGATGTTTGTATCGTTGCGAAGGATAAGGGATATGTTGTCGGCGACCGAGGTGCGATACTACAAACCGACGATGGTGGCACAAAGTGGCAAGCACAAGATAGCCGTACTGCAGAATGCTTCGGTGCTACACATTTTGTATCACCTCAGAAAGGGTGGGCAGTCGCGGAATCAGGTGTTATTCTACACACAACAAACGGTGGTGCAGTTTGGGAACGACAAACCTCAAATACGACACAAGGCCTGCTCGCTGTTTTCTTTATAGATGAACAAACAGGCTGGTGTGTGGGGAGTGCAGGCGAAATTGTACACACTTCCGATGGTGGCAAAACATGGTCTCGGCAACAGAGCGGTGTCCCCTATAACCTATTTGATATTCACTTTACGTCAAAAAAAGAAGGATGGGTTGTTGGGCTTTTCGGAACACTGCTATATACAATTGATGGTGGTAATCGGTGGCAAATGTCAACGCTTACACGTCAACTGACGAAAAGGGACATAAACGAGAATATCTGGCTCAAGGCAGTCTATTTTGTTTCTCCCCAAATAGGATGGGTTGTTGGTGACAACGGGGCGGTATTTCACACTGATGATGGTGGAAAAAGCTGGTCTCGTCAAGAAAGTCACACGCAAAACTTCCTTTACGATGTGTTTTTTATCTCTAAAAACGAAGGATGGATCGTAGGAAAAGAAGGACTAATCCTATATACTAACGATGGTGGTGAAAACTGGAGACCGCAGCGGACAGGGACGCGGACAGATTTAACATCAATCCACATGAGCAGCCCCCACAGTGGTTTAGTAACAGGACAAGGTGGAACAATACTCAAATATGAGGTTGTAGAATCTGAATAAGGATGTGAAAATATGACAGGCGAACAAAAATATCTTTTTGATTTACAAGGCTTTATCGTTTTAAAAGATGTTATCCCGCAGATAGTGATTGAATCTTGTAATGCTGTGCTTGATGATTACGAGAATATGGATCCTGGCGATTATCCAGAACCGCTATGCCTCGGCACAGAGCGAACGGAGAAAGAACTCTATATTTCCAACATATTGGAGGCAGATAGCACATTTAACGCCCTTGTAGATATTCCGGAGGTGTTAGAAGTCGTTGAAGGGGTGACAGGTGGTCCGTATCGTCTTAATCATACCTACACAATTTATCGTTGGGGTGGCGGTTATACCGGTTTACACATGCACGGCACACCGATTATTCCGAAGTGTCAATATCACTGTAAAAATGGAGAGATGGTCTCTACATTGACAAAAGCCGTTTTTCCGATGCTTGATTGCGATGTTGAAGATGGGTGTTTCGCGGTAATCCCTGGTGCGCATAAGAGCAATTTTCCAAAACCGTGGGGAGGTCATCCCGATGAAAATCCTGTGCTGATGCCAATACCGGCTAAGGCGGGGGACGCTATCATCTTCACAGAAGCACTCACGCACGGTTCTGTTATCAATGTCTCTGGAAAACCACGTAGGACGCTTTATTACTGCTACAGCATCGGTTATATGCCAGATTGGGGTGGACAAGGATTACATTTTAGTCCAAACATCATGAGTCAACTTAATGAAGCACAACAAGCGATTCTTCAACTCAAATAATTTTAGGTCAATCATCTATGACAATAAAAGAAAAATTTTGTAAATCATTTTTGATTAAGTTAACCCTTATATCCATTATAGGCATGTTTGTTTGCAATACTTCTGTCTATGCAGAAGATGCCGCAGAGTGGATGCCAGATGCAGCGTTGCGTGAAGCAGTTCGGGAGGCACTTGAACTACCAGCCGAGACACCCTTAACGAAAGACCACATGCGAAATTTGGATATATTCATAGCAGAAGGCAGAGGGATTTCTGACCTCACGGGATTGGAGTTTGCTATAAATCTTAGAGAAGCAAACCTTGGTGATAATTCAATAACAGATTTGCGCCCGCTGGCGAATCTCATTCATTTAGAGGAACTCGGTCTGCCTGGGAATAGGGTTTCGGATATAAGCCCGCTGGCGGGATTGCCGAATCTTTTGCACCTAATTATTTCAGACAATCCGATTACAGACCTCAGTCCGCTGGCGGGATTACCGAAATTTAGAGAGTTGAAGGCTCGAAAGATTTGGACGACAGATTTTAGTCCACTGGAGGGATTGGGTCTTGAGATACATCACGATGAAATCTGTGAAATTGCGCCCTTTCTGCCACCTGTTACGGAACGGATTCAGAATAGAACCTTCCCTTCACTAACATTTGACTTTCGCAGCCTTATCTACAATACAAAGCCTGTAAGATGGCTGAATCAGTGGCACGATCCCGATAATTATTATGATGTCGCAACCCAACATGATATGCATCATTACACGCATCGTTTAGGTTTGAAATGGGTTTTGACACCCACAGAACCTGTAGAAGCTTTATCAACACGACTTGCTGGAAATATCGAAGAGGTCTTGGAAGAATATAAAAAATACGATAAGAATCCGAATATGCTATTTATCCCTCCGATCGCGACTTTTGGTTACCAAGACGATGAGTTACCTCCAGATATTGACTTTTGGCTGAGAGATGCCGATGGACAAATTGTAATAGATGACCATAGACCTTGGGATATATGGATGCCCGACATTCTAAACCCAAAATTTCAGCAACTCATCATAGACCGTGTTGTGGCTGTTGCGGGCTGTGGATTCTTTGATGGTGTTCTGTTTGATGCATGGTATGATACGCATTTATTTTTCCAAAGACTCCATAATACAGCAACAGTAGAAGAAGTTATAGAGGCACACATAACAATCTTAAAAGGCATACGGGAACGCGTCCGAGATGACTTCCTTATACTCGTCAATAGAAACCGGAGAAAATCGCCACGGTTTGCGGAATGGATCAACGGTAGTTTTATGGAAACACACCGAGATCTTCAAAATGGCTACTCTTATGAGAGACTCAAGGAGATGGAAGAAGCACTCCTCTGGAATGAGAAATATCTCCGCGAACCGAGAATTAATGTATTAGCCGGACAAGGCATAGAGCAACCTATAGATAGTCCTGATAACCTCCGTTGGATGCGAGTCATTACAACGCTGTCTCTGACACATTCCAATGGTTATAGCGTATTTGGAACACCCGATCCGGGTGGAGTCATGTGGCATGATTTTTATGATGCCGATCTTGGTCACCCTATAGGAGAGAAGGGAACGACCTACGACAACCGTGATGGAATATTCATCCGAGAGTTCACCAACGGCTGGGCGGTCTACAATCGCAGTGGTAAGGTGCAAGAGATTAGCCTCCCGATAAAAACCACCGGCGTTGCAAGCGGTATCACCAGTTTTAAGCACACCATCCCCGATTTAGATGGTGAAATGTTCCTAAAAACTGAGGTGACTGCAGATGTGAATGGTGATGGCGTTGTGAATATACAAGACCTTGTGATTGTTGCAAACGCATTTGGCAAAGCAGAACCCGATCTCAATGGTGATGGCGTCGTGAATATTCAGGATTTGGTGATTGTGGCTAACGCATTCGGAAATTAAGGATAATGAAAAGGCAAGGAACTATTTCGTGTTATAGGTCGTGATACAGAGATTGCTTCTACAGTAGAAGGGAACTCCGTTCTCGGCTAAACTAATATTTTATGATAACTTTCAAAAACATATAGGAGAGAAAACTATTTTGATAACATTATCAGAAAGGTTACAGAAACTTCCACCATATCTTTTTGTAGATTTGCGCCAAAAAATGGCAGCCGCCAAAGAACGAGGCGTTGATGTCATAAGTCTTGGCATCGGAGACCCAGATTTTCCAACCCCTGATCCAGTGGTGGAAACTTTATGTAACGCAATTCAGAATACATCAGACCCTGATAGACATCGTTACGGTTGTGACAGTCCCGTTGCCGAATTTCCTGAAGCAGTCCGCGAGTTCTACCAACATCGCTATGGCGTTTCCTTATCCGAAGATCAGATCGTAACAACGCTTGGTAGCAAAGATGCGATTGTCAAATTGGCGTTAGGCATATTGAATCCTGGTGATGTGGGTATTGCCGCAAGTCCTGGCTATCCGACTTATAACATCGGTCACGTGTTTGCCAGTGCAACAACATATTATGCACCACTCTTACGAGAAAACGATTTCTATGTAGACTTTGATGCAATTCCAGACGATGTGAAACGTCTCGCGAAAGTTCTTTGGATTAACTATCCAAACAATCCTACCACAGCAACTGCCGATTTGGACTTTTTTAAACGTGCTGTTGAATTTGCACGTCAAAATAGTATCCTGATTGCACACGACAACGCTTATAGCGAAAATACCTACGACGGTTATCGGTCTCCAAGCATTCTACAAGTGGATGGCGCAGCGGAAGTTGCAGTTGAATTCTTTTCCTTGAGCAAAGCATTTAATATGACAGGTTGGCGGTTAGGATTTGTTGTCGGTAATCCAACTGCAGTTGAAGCGGTGAAAAAAGTGAAAGATAATATTGACAACGGGTCGCTACGTGCTTTACAATTCTCTGGAGCAAAAGCACTTTCAATCGCTGATGAAATTACACCGAAACTGAATGAAATTTATCAAAAACGTAGAGATATGGTGGTTGATGCGCTGACACAAAGCGGCTGGGCACTTCAGAAACCGAAAGCCACAATGTATGTTTGGGCACCGGTGCCGGAACGTTTTAACGGTTCAAGTCGCGCATTTGCGACTGCACTTCTTGAAGAAGCGGGTGTTGTTATTACACCAGGACTTGGATATGGACAATGGAGCGAAGGTTATTTCCGGATTTCACTTACGTATCCAAATGCGGTAATTGAAGAAGCTATTTCGCGCATTAGAGATTTTTCCACAAAATAAACTCAAGTTGCCACATAGTAGTACAATCTGGAAGAATGTGCTACTACATGCACAATCTGGAAGAATGTGCTACTACATTTATTAACGATAACCGCATAGTTTGAAATAAATTGAAAAGCGATGGAGATAAGAATGGACAGCATCAAGGACTTTGACACCAAAGTGAATAAATATATGCCCATCTTCCCCAAAGCGACTGGACAACCGACCATTTATCTTGAAGGCTATCCATTTGAGGATGATGAACCGATGGCAGCAACCTTATATCATGGCATACAGATAAGCATTTTCTTTGACCAACTTTTTCGTCTTTATCGCTCAGAACCGCATATCCTTATCGGTGTTGATAGTTTTATCTATTATAGTGAAGGTGACATGAAAAAATGCGTTGCTCCCGATATATATGTGGTATTGGGTGCCAAGAAAACACCACTGAGACGCAGTTTCTATACGTGGGCAGAAGGTGCTGTCCCCGATACTATCTTTGAATTTCTATCGGATAGCACGATACATGAGGACAGAGATAGAAAAGTTCAGATATATTTAGATGAAATGGGAGCTAAAGAATACTTTACCCATCAACCTGATTTAGAAAGACCTGCGGAGTTTAGAGGCTGGTCTCGTGACACTTCCGGTGAAATCGTTGAGATGACAGCCGACACACCCAGAACGTTGTTTAGTGAGAGCTTAAATCTATTGTTCAAATGGAAGGTAGAAGTGGATTTGAATGTCCGATTGCTGCGTCCATACCTACCGGATGGAACACCCATAACCACATCCATAGAAGAACAACATCTTCGTGAAGAAGAACAACATCTTCGCGAAATTGCTGAGGCAAAGGTTGAAGAGCAAGCAGAAAAGATTCG
>PYJA01000107.1 GCA_003635185.1 Candidatus Poribacteria bacterium
TGACATAACAGTCCGAGTGCTCCGAACTGATGACCGAACTGATACTTGGATTGATTACGGGAACGCCTATAGAAACTAAAGTTGCGGAAAAAGTGTACGCCCCATTGTGTTATGCCTGTCTTGATCGCTTTTGTTTCATCATAAATATAAACCCAGATAGGAAACTCTTGTTGGATCCGTTTTATGAGATGGGCAGCGATAACATCCGCATCCCATTTGCCACGCGATAAGAACTTGGAAAAAGACCAATATCTTGTCTGTGAACAACTGGATTGATAAAGACTTGTGAGGGTGCCACCGCCCCCATTGGCGATGAAACCGAAAATAAATGCTTGGAAAAGCATAAAGTTTTGTTGGTTGAATAAAGGGCGAAAATCTGATATTATTTGTTCTAAGCAGAGAAGAAGGTTCATTTTATTGTCCTTTCAAAAAAAAAATATATTGTTTATCTGAAAGGATACCTGCTTTTCTGCTTTTTGTCTCTAAAAATATTAAAATTGTCCAAACTTTAGTATATTTTATTTCAAGAAAATTTTGATGTAGGGTTATTTAGTTTTTGGTTTTTCGGACAAATTTTTAACACCTGCTATATATCCCAGGCGGCAGGTGCGGTTTCCTAACCGCACTTTGTAGCACAAACTAAAAGTTTGTGCTACAAAAGATTGTTCGGACTGAACTCACATTGTTTTCAACTGCCTGGCACCAAGACTTTTACTTTTTGTCGTCATCGTCGTGCTGAAATAGTTTATCCCAAAATCCCTTGTGTTCAGATTCCACTGATTCATCTCGAAGTTCAGCGAAGTGTTCTAAAAGTTTACGCTGTTGTTCATTAAGATTTGTGGGTGTTTCAATTCCGACTTGCACAATGAGGTCCCCGTAGCTTGAGCTTCTATACTTCGGCATGCCTTTACCGTGTATACGTACCTGATCCCCGTACTGCGTACCAGCGGGAATATTCAATTTTTGAGGACCATCAAGACTATTAATTTCTATTGTGCTGCCGAGAGATGCTTGGACGAAGGAAATTTTAGCGGCGGTAATTAGATCATTACCGTCACGACTAAACCGCTCATGTGGTCTAATCTGAATAACAACGAGGAGATCACCGGAGGGTGCGTCTTGTGCGCCTACATCCCCTTGACCGCGTAATCGGTATTCAAAACCGTTATGTACGCCTTTATCAATTTTCAGTTTTAGCTCACGTTTTGCCCTAATTCGTCCGTGTCCACTACAATTTCGGCATGGGTTTTGGACAATTTCTCCTGCACCTCGGCAGCGTGGACACGGGCGGGACATAGTGAAAAACCCTTGGGATTGTGTCACCTGTCCCCGTCCATAGCACTGTGGGCAAGTTTCAACAGTTGTGCCTCTTTCTGCTCCACTTCCATTACATGCTGGGCAGGATTCAATGCGGGGCACTTCAATTGTTGTTTCTTTACCGTTAAAAGCATCTTCAAGTGAGATTTCAAGGGGAAATTGTAGGGTGCGTCCTTGCTTAGGTCTACGTTGTGTTCTGCCAAATCCACCGAAAACGTCTCCAAAGACTTCATTAACAATATTATCAAGGTCAATACCAAAACCAAATCCGCTTGCTGTGCCTTCAAGTCCGGCATGCCCAAATTGGTCATACCGCTGTCGCTTTTCAGGTGTCCGCAACACATCGTAAGCCTCGGTTGCTTCCTTAAATTTATCTTCAGCTTCTTTATCATCTGGATTTTTATCTGGATGATATTTGATCGCTAATTTTCGGTAAGCTTTTTTAATTTCCTCTGCATCAGCATCACGACTGACATCAAGAATTTCATAATAATCGCGTTTTTGAACCATGTTTTTTCCTACCTACACTGCAGTTATAATTCTACTTATTCTTCTGTAGCGTCTTCAGTTCCTTGTTCCTTTCTATCCTCAGAAGGAGGCTGCTTTTCAGATTTTCCTTTAGAAACCACGACTTGTGCGGCACGAAGCACTTGATCATGCAATTGGTAACCGCATCTGAATTCTTCTATCACGTTTCCCTCTGAAACTTCATCGGAGTCCGTAGCAAAGACAGCTTCGTGCCGGTTGGGATCGAACGGTTCGCCAGCTGCCGCTTCAATTGGTATAAGTCCGTGTCCTTTCAGAACATCTAAGAGCTGCTTATGCACCAATTGTACCCCTTCGCTGAAATTTGAGAGGTCTGATGCGGTCTCGCTCGATTCTACTTTTCCATCAACACTTTTAATTGCTGCTGCAAGACTATCCAGAACTGGAATCAGTCCATCCATAATGTTTTTATTAGCGAATTTAAGTTGTTTCTGTGCTTCGGTTTCCGCCCGTCTTTTTGAATTTTCAGCTTCAGCAGCGGTGCGCAGCAAACGTTCTCGTTCTGCTTCATATTGTTCACGTTCAGCTTCGGCAACTGCTTCAAGTTGTTTTTTAAAGTCTTCTTTGAGTGCCTCAAGTTCTGCCTCAACGGTTTCTATTGTACGTTCCTCTGTCTCCGCCTCCATTTCATCAGATGCATCCGTTTCTACTTCAGATTCATCAATGAGAAAATCTGGTTTTTTTATGTTCTCTTTTTCTGTCTCTATTTCTATCACTACCTCATTATTTTCAGGCATTCAGAATTACCTCCCTTTTTAAGTGAAATCCTTGTTAAAGTACGTATTTATAATAACTTGTGTTAGTTGACTATTTGTTTGCATTCTTTTCACACATATTGAACTTCATGTTATAAACATATCGTCCCTACGGGACTAAAGATAGGGTCCTCAACGTTTTTCTATAAACATATCGTCCCTACGGGACTAAAGAAAGAATCAACTCATGATAAAACTAACAGAACACCAGATAATTGTGAAACAATATTGGACAAATAGTTATTTATAGGAAAATTTTGTTATATCTATCCGTGAATAGCCTCTGCAAACTCTTTCATCAACGCAAAGGATCCACTACTCTTTTCAAGGACGTTCCCTGTGACGATAAAATCAGCGCCGGCATTAACTTTCTCTGCTGCGATTGCTGGTGTTCGGATACCGCCACCAACAATCAGTGGAATTTCAATTTGAGCTTTTACAGCCGAAATCATATCATTTGGCACGGGAAGTTCAGCACCGCTGCCGGCTTCTAAATAGACCATTTGCATGCCGAGATATTGTGCAGCCAATGCGTGTGGACCTGCTATATCATGTTTTTCACGGGGAATAGGTACCGTGCCGCTCATAAATTCAACGGCAGTTCGGTTGCCTCCTTCAATGAGCATATAGCCGGTAGGAATGGGTTCGAGGGCATACCGTTGGATCCACGGCGCTGCTTTGACCTGTTCACCAATTAGGTAGTTTGGATTTCGTCCGCTGATTAAACTCATATAGAGAATTGCGTCTGCGTGTGGTGTGAGGTGCATCGAATCGCCGGGAAAAAGAATAATAGGAAGTGCGGTTTCTTCTTTCAAGGTTGCCGCAATCGGATGCAGATCAGTAGTCAATAAACTGCCGCCAAGCAAAATAGCATCTGCCCCTGCCCGCTCAATTTCACGGGAAAGTTTAGCGCACCTATCAACCTCACACCCTTCGGGATCAATCAGAACCAGATAACCGGCATTCTGTTTTTTGAGGACCTCATGTAAATATTTTAGAATACAACTTGATGCCAAATGCAACGTTCCTTAGATATCTATCGTCTATAATTTTTTTACTTGTCTATGGTTTTCTATAAACTAAACAATTTTACCACTTTCTAATCAATTTGTCAAATTGAAGTCATGATTACTGATTTTTTGCCGACTTAATTCATAAAGCAGAACACCTGCTGCGACACCAACGTTTAAGGAGGACTGTCCGGATGCCATAGGAATACGGACTAATTCTGTGCAGGATTCGCGTGTTTCGGCTAACAAACCGCTGTTTTCGTTGCCGACAACAATTGCAGTCGGAGAAGTATATTTCATCGCATATAGATCGTTTTCTGCTCTCGCTGTAGCACCAATAACTTGCCAGCCTGATGTTTTAAGTTGTTTAATCGCTGAATTAGTGTCAGGAACATGGAACATCGGCAATCGCCCAACAGCACCGCGTGAAGCACGAATACAGTTTTTATGAAAAGGGCTTGCGCCATCACCACTGAGTAAAACAGCGGGGACACCTGCTGCATCAGCTGTGCGCAATGTCATGCCCAAGTTATCGGGGTTACCAACATTTTCAGCAATAAGCAAAGTGCAGTTTTTGCTAAAGTGAAAATTCATCTGTCCTGACTCAGATAAAAAGGATGGATAGTTGAGATGCACTGCAGCGATTATTGAAGGTACAGGACGTGTCGTAGTAATTGACCCCATGACACCATCATTAACCAAATAGCAAGATAGATTTTCCTGAATCGCTTGATTTAGGAAGTCTTTTTCATCAGATGTTGAAACAAAGTTTTGAGTATAGAGAATTGTTTCAATAGGTAGTCCGTCTGTAACAGCACGTTGGACCATCATTTCCCCTTCAACAACAAATTGTGAATATTCAAGTTTTCCTTTTAAAGATGTTAATTTACGGATATGTGCTGCGATTACATCTTTTCTTTTAGAGACAGTCCGTTGTTCTGCTTTTGCATGGCTTCCTCGTTTTATTCCGTGATAATACCTCCCCAAATCAGTTTGAACAAAGTCCCCTTCAAATATACCTTTAATTCTTTCTTCTATCCATTTTTCTGCAATGCGAAATATTCCCACATTTCGCCTTGGAAAGGCAAGCAGTAGCTCTCTTAAACTCCGTTCAGTTGTGGCAGTTAGAAAAACTCTGTAGTCGGCATCTAATGAACCCTCT
Organism: Candidatus Poribacteria bacterium; assembly: GCA_003635185.1. Lineage (GTDB taxonomy): Bacteria > Poribacteria > WGA-4E > WGA-4E > WGA-3G > MSPOR6. The sequence goes on from PYJA01000107.1 coordinate 4,791, forward strand.
GGTGTCATAAGCATGGCACCATCTATATTTAGCCACCCAGAGGTAAAGACTTGATAGGCAGGATTCCATTCACCTGTCTTGGAATAAGAATGATATGCTTGTTTAAAATGAAGTACTTCTTCAGCTTTCGGGTCAACTTTTTCCAAGAATGCAATCAACTCGTCGTAGTTTTCCAATGCCTTTATTTAGACGGATTCTCATCACCGCCCCTCCGTTACCTTTGCAGAAGCGTTCCGAGATAGATTGCCCCTAATCCCACGAATATATCCCACTTCATCCAACGTTGGATAAAGGTGCAGCTTGCTTTAGAAAAATCTTTGCTGAGTTGAATACTAAAACCAATTAGTACAAGGTCGACTCCTATTACAATAGCAACCAAGTAATGCCAACTATACCATCCGAATAGATATGGCATCGGACTGAATACGATAACCGATACCATGAAACTCAGCGCCATTATCACTGCAAGCCGTGGATTGAGAATTGCGAGTGTCTTGACATTGTTTTTTATATCCCCTTCCGTATCCTCAAGGTCTTTGATGATTTCCCTTGCAGTTGTGAACAGGAAAGCAAAAATTGCGGGGATAAGAGTGCCTCGGACTGAACCGATTGCGATGCCGCCAGAAATAAAAGTTAAACTGGTCAAACTGCTAACAACTATATTTCCAATGAATGGGGTGCGTTTTAGCCAGATAGCATAACTTACAAGCAGTGCTGAAACAAGAACCGCAATGCCCACAGCGAACACATTGATTAATGTGCCAAGTCCAATGCCGATTGCTATTAGAATTATTGAGAAAATTAATGCGTTTTGCCGTTGAATACGTCCGGAAGGAAGTGGGCGCTGCGGTTTGTTGACCTTGTCAATGTTATAGTCGCAATAGTCATTGATAGCGTTCCCTGCAGAAAGTAAAAGGAGGGCAGCAACAGAAACATATATCATTTTCACGTCAGTGAAAAAGTGCAATGATTTACCGCTCGCGAACATGCCACCTAACCACGCTGAAATGAAAGCAATGATTCCATTAAGTGGGCGGGCAAGTTCAACATAAGCTAATAACGTTTTCATTGTCAATCCGGTATTTTTACTTAAGGTATAAAATGGGTAAGAAAATCGTAAGTTTTTCGTGTAATGAGGGCAGGATTAAATCAGAGTTCACTATGATTAGTCTTCCAGTTTTTGCAGCTTCGCTTCTAATTCCGCAACACGTTTTTGTAGTTCGGAAAACTCTTGGAGCAGATCGGGTAATTTTCGGGTAGAGGCTTGAAGTCGCAATTCCTGTTTATGAGGGCGTGCAGGAAATCCAGAGAGTTGGCTTCCGGGAGGAACATCCTTTGTCACAGCAGATTTAGCGTAGAGCACAGTGTTTTCGCCAAGTGTGAGATGCCCAACCACCCCGGATTGTCCAGCAATGTTTACTCGATCCCCCAGAGTAGTGCTCCCAGCAATACCGGATTGTGCTGCCAAACAACAATCTTTACCAAGAACTACATTGTGTGCGATTTGAACGAGGTTATCAAGCTTGGTGCCGCTTTTGATAAGCGTTTCAGAGAGTGTTGCTCTATCAATTGTGGTATTAGCACCAATTTCAACATCATCTTCAATAACGACTGTACCGATTTGTGGGATTTTGTATGGGCTATGACTGGTAGGATCGGGCGTAAAGCCGAAGCCATCGCTTCCGATAACGGCACCGCAGTGAATAATTACACGATCCCCAATAGTCACGTTTTCACGGATACTAACGTGAGAGTAGATAAGCCCATCATTACCAATTTTACTACCAGGCCCGATATATACAAGGGGCATAATAACCGTGTTATTACCTATTTCAACATTATCTCCGATGACGCAGTGTGCTTGAATTGTGACTTGTTTTCCGAGTTTTACGTTGTCCCCTATAATCGCTGTTTCATGGATGCCGGATTGTGTCTGTTGTCCGTTATCCCAAGCGAATAATTCTAAAACCTTGACAAATCCCCAATAAGGATTTTCAACACAAATAGTCGGTTTTCCATTTCCAGACACACCGCGCCCAATGATAATTGCAGATGCTTGTGTTGTGGCTATAGCCCCAAGATATTTCGAATTGGCGACAAAGGTGATCTGGCTTGGTTCGGCCTCTTTAATACCAGAAACGCCTGTAATTTCTATTTCACCATCACCGGTAAGCTCACCACCTAAGTGCTCACAAATATCCTTGAGTTTCATACGCATACTCCTCATTAAGGCGAGTCACAGGACAACTAAATCCGAGAATTGGTTTTAAGCTATAATCTAATGCCTTTTTGGCATGAATAGGATTATTTTGCATCCTCGGTTGAAGACTGTGGTTTTTCGGCATCTTCTTTTTTGGGTTCGGTCTTTTCGGCACCAGCGTTAATCAATTTAATTAGTTTATCGGTTAAATCGTATTTCTCATTAAAATACAGCGCCGCTTGTTTGTTAATAATAAGATCATAATTTTCTGCCTTGCCAACTTTAATGATAAGTTCTTCAAGTTCCTTTAAAATTGGTGTCAACAGTTCTTGTCTCTTTTCCGAGAGAACTTGCCCGCCTCGTTCAAACTCTTGTTGATATTCTATCTGTTTTTGTTGAATTTTACTTTCAGATTCTTTAATTTGTTCTTCAGACTCAAAAAGTTCGGCTTTCTCTCTTCTCTCTTGCAGCGTTCTGATTTCTTCGCCGAAAGCATCAAGTTTTTCTTTTAATCTTTGCTCAGCATTTTTAAGAATCTTGTCAGCTTCAATTGCTTTTTGGTAGTTCAGCAAAACGCGGTTGGCATCAACAATACCAAATTTGAAAGTTTCTGTACCGATACTGCCCACCATTAAGCCGAACAGCGCTATTGAAAATATAACTAAAACCAGTTTTTTCATAATTAATCCTTTTCGGGCAGAACAAAATAATATCTGATTCATGTTGCCCAGCCATTGAAATAATCAGATCATTTGTATTTAAAAAACAATTTCTGATTAGTACTAACCCAAGTTGCTACCTATAAGTTTTTAGACTTGGAAACACCGTCTTTAATGAAAAAAATGCTGATAATTTGCCAATATTTGTCCCGCAAACTGTCAGTTTGCGCACTTGCAGGCACAATCTAACAGATTGTGCTACAAGATGACAACTTAGGTTAGTACTATTAAAAACCGGGTCCGATTGTAAAATAGAACCTACCTTGCGGTTCTCGATTTTGACGATCAAACCCATATCCCCAACCGAAACGTGCTAACATCCCTAACATCTGTAGGCGTGCCTCAACGCCAGCACCGCGTTTCAAATTAATTTGATTAAAAACATTCGGGGTGCTTTCATCCCACACCTGTCCGAAATCAAAGAAGACCGCGGTTGTGAGTTGTGGAGAAACAGGAATACGATATTCCAAATTCGTGAAAAATACTTTGTTTCCACCCAAAAAATTGAATTGTCCTGATTCATCAGGATCAGGATAAATTTCCCAATCCTCATAACCTCGGATTGTATCCACGCCACCAAGATAAAACCGTTCGTAGAAGAGCTCTCTCCTATCACTACTCTTGCTTTGCATGTAACCAGCACGTGCATGAATAGCAAAAACGTGGTTCCACCAAGGATTAAAAAACCAGCTGGTGTCGGCAGTGTACTTTTGGAACTCGTTATCAGCCCCTAAAAATCCACCAGAGTATTCATAGGAGATGCTGCTTGAACTCCCGCCCATCGGGTCGTAAAGGGATGTACGGTAATCTCGTGTATCGCGTCCGACAGCAAAAAGAAGACTTCTTGTTGAACGATTAGAATATTCCGTAGCTGTCCTTTTATTAAGGGTATTGCTCCGAAGTCGTTCCTTAATAGACTCTTTATCTTTATCTGTGAAGCTTGCCTCATCTACCAGCGTAAACGCCCCTTTTTCGTCAACTACTTCAACCCCATCTTCTACCCGGACAACATCATTTAACGGTTTATCTACTAACGAAGTAAGCCAGTCTTGTCGAGTTACGTTATTGACGCTGTCGTTGCGGAACCGGACTGAAAGGTCGATATCAAAAGCAATCGGTCGTCCAACTGATACTGATGCGCCTCTTGTGTCCCAAACATATCGGTCAGCGAAATAACCTTGATTTAGGGCGGCACCGACTGTGCTGTAGTATCGGCGAAAACGGCGATTGTTGTAAAGACTGCCATTAAGTCGTGTCGGTGTGCCGAATATCCACGGTGTTCCAAAACGGAATTCTGCTGTATGGTGGTCGCGTGTACCTAACTCACCTTTTAAGTGTACACGATAGGCCCTTCCAAATAGGTTGTGCTGTCCAATTTCTGCAGTGCCAAATATACCACCTTCGCTACCGTACCCGCCGCCGACACTGAGTGTTCCGGTTGTAGGTGATTCTGCGATGTTTACGACAAGATTCTTTCGGCTATCGTTTTCGGTATCACTGGGAACGAAATCAACGGCGCGAATAAATGGTCCCATCTGGAAGAGGCGTTGCCGTGCTTTACGGAGAACTTTGACATCAAGCAATTCGTCTGATTTGATATTCAACCAATCCAGTTCGCGCCTAATTATTTTCTCCTTCGTTTTTGCCAACCCTCTGATTGGTACATCGTCAATAATTATAACATCACCTTGGTTAACTTTCAAGGTGATGTTGACGAGAGCATTTGCTTCATCAAAGAACGGCACAGGATTTACTTCAGCAAGTAGAAAACCTTTGTCGTAGTATGTTTGCTGCAACTTCACGATTGATTCATCAAAAGTAGCGCGGTTGAAAATTTCACCTTCAGCGGGGTCTAACATGTCTCGGATTTTTTGTTCCGAAAAAACAACCTTCTCTCCTGTTTCCAGCTGAATGGTATATGTGCCAACAACAAATTTAGCCCCTTCATCAACTTCAATATCAAGCATCAACCCTGTTTTATCTTCAGTGAAACGTTTGGTGTGTCCTAATATCTTAACTTGTGCAAATCCAAGGTCTTGATAATAATTGCGGAGATTAAAACCTATATCTTCTTCTTCAAACAGGATTTCATCAAAATGTTTGCCAACACGCGTTTTCATCTTTTTACGTAGTTTTTTGGCATCAATTTGATCATTTCCGATAAAGTTAATTTCAGTGATTCTTATGCGCGGTCCTTCATCTATCTCAAAAGTTATTTGATTGGTGTTTTTTTCTTCATTCCTATCATCATGGACCTGTATGCTTACAAGATAGTAACCTTTTTCGTGATATAGCTTTCGGATTGCGCGCTCGCTTTCCCAGCGAAGTCGATCGCTGAAAATTTCTGAACGCCGCAAAGTGACCTTACTCATGAGTTTTCCAATATCCAATTCACTGTTTCCTATAATGTTGATGCTTTCTACTTTTGGGCTTTCATTCAGTAAAAAGGTAACCTCAAAACCACCATTTTCACTTTTTTGGACATCTACAGCTATATCGGAGAAAAAACCTGTATCCTTGTAAAGACTTTCAATGTCTTTTGTGAGCAGTTCATCTGATATTTCTTGGCCGACTTGTGTTTGAATGAGAGTTTGCAGCATCTCCTTGTGAAGTGATTGCACACCTTTGAACTCAATTTTTTTAACCATAAACGTCTCGTCGACTGTTGATGTTTCTTGCTCTGCTCCTGTGGATTCCACCGGTTGCGTTTCTTCAGCGGGGTGGGGGCCGAAGGTTGTATCTGTAGACTGACCAGCCCAAACATTGAAGCTCAATATAAAAGATAGGATTGAAACACCGACTAAACTGAAGGTTATAGCCAGTGCAGAATTTTTTATGCCGTTCATGGTTTGATTCCTCCTTAATCATTGTGTATGTGAGGTGTATTATGCGTTAATGTATTAGTGATCTCAAGCGTTCTTTGTGTAAATAGGGGTGCCAAAATTGTTTGCCAGATGTTGAAAAGCTGCGATTAGTTTTTGCGTAACTTTTCCCGGTTTTCCATCTCCAATAACCCGTTGGTCAAGTTTAACAACGGGTATCACTTCTGCTGCAGTACCTGTTAGGAAACATTCATCTGCGATATAAAGGTCATGTCGGGTAAAAACACGTTCTTGGACTTGGAATCCAGCCTCGTGTGCAAGCTCTATTACACTATTCCGTGTAACGCCTTCCAAAATACCGATATGAGACGGTGGCGTAACGATTATTTCTTCTTTAACCCAGAATATGTTATCCCCCGTACATTCTGCAACATATCCATCGTTATTGAGCATCAATGCTTCCACAGCTCCTGATTGTTTCGCCTCAATTTTGGCAAGAATATTATTTAGGTAATTGAGTGATTTGATGCGTGGGTTGATTGCCTCTGGATAATTCCGCCGCACCGAAACGGTAACGATTTCTAACCCGTTATCATAAAAATTTTGTGGGTACAATGTAATTCTGTCTGCAATAATAATTACTGATGGTTGCGAGCATTTATCCGGGTCGAGTCCTAAATCGCCTATGCCGCGTGTTACCACCAATCGGATATATCCCTCACGGAGTTGATTTCGCCGGAGCGTTTCCAGCACGTTTTGCTTCATCTCATCAATCGGAATCGGGATGTGTAACATAAGCGACTTAGCAGAATCGTAAAGCCTTTCTAAGTGTTCATCCAGTTTAAAAACAAACCCGTTATAGCAACGGATGCCTTCAAAAACCCCATCACCATAGAGCAATCCATGGTCGAACACGGAAATTTTTGCCTCCTCACGCGGTAAAAATTTTCCGTTGATATAAATCAACATGACCTATTCCTTCTTATGTACAAATGTGTTACTTTGTTGTTAATCAGCAATTTTTCCATCTATAAGATGGACTGTTCGGTTAGCGCGCTCAGACAACCGCGAATCGTGTGTCACAATAATAAATGTTTGTTTCAAACGTTCATTTATATCTTGTAAAACATCAAGTACTGCTCCGCTTGTTTTGTCGTCAATGTTGCCTGTAGGTTCATCTGCCAGGACAACTTTCGGTTGATTGATTAAGGCTCTGGCAATCGCTACGCGTTGGCGTTCTCCGCCAGAAAGTTGGCTCGGAAAATGTCCAAGACGCTCAGAGAGTCCGACACTCTCAAGTAGGACTTCTGCTTTTTCGTAAGCGTCATTACTGTTGTAACGATTTCCATCTTTGTCCACGGCATTTCTGCTATTTCTAATTAATCCACTCATCGCAACGTTTTCTAACGCGGTAAATTCTGGCAATAATTGGTGAAACTGAAATACAAAACCGATGGCATCATTCCGAAATCGAGTGAGTTCACGTTCAGAAAAAGTCGTGATGTCTTCGTCTTCGTAAAAAATGTTCCCGTCTGTCGGACGGTCCAGGGTGCCAATAATATGTAATAAAGTGCTTTTTCCAACACCTGATGCTCCCATTATCGCAAGGACCTCTGCTTGATGAACATTAAGGTTTATGCCTTTAAGCACTTTTAGTTCTGTGTCACCATCATAAAAGGATTTGTGTAAATTGTCAATTCTTATTAATGTTTCCATTGGATCATTTATAGTAAACTTTTAATAATTTGAGCGATTACGTCTTCAAGATAGTGAACTTTTATAAGAACTTCCTATTCAATAAGTGAAACTTTTTCAAGAACTTCCTCTATTCGAGAAGTACGAACTAATCCCCCATTAAGATTGTTGTCATCCATCAGTTTTCTTAATGGCACTTCATAATAACCGTTCAAATTTGGGGATATTACGACCTCATTGATTAATGTTTCTAAGTTTATTTTTACACGTAATACATTATCTATAACCCTGAATGTATCAGGATCTTTATATCTATTGATGTATGCGACACTATCTCCAATATGTTCTATTCGATGGCTATAAAATGGGATGTTCGATGTGTATACCCGATCTAAGAATTTATCACAGATAGATTCAAATGAAATGACCACTCTAACTTCATGTTCGTCAGCATATATATTTCTTTTGTGCATAATAGGTGCGTAAAATAATTTGAGAACGTTGTCAGGAATTGTAAAGTTTATTTCCCAAAACCTTTCATAACCATCAATATGATCGTTTTCATAGTCTATATATTTCACCCTACCTATATGGAAATTATATTTATAAGAGTCCAAATCTGTATGGAGATTAGCCCCAGCATATCCCAGTCTCTTATAAATATTGTCTTCAGGAAAACTATTGATGAGATCGCCTACAGTAGTTTGAATGGCTATTGATGTAGAGAGTTTGTCGCCATATTCTGCCCACATAGAATGACTTTCATTATCACTCAGAAACCATCCGTTGCAAAACATTAGGTGGTTTGAAAATGTTGTTAGTAACGTATCAAATGAATGATGCTGGGCTAAGCTTTCTTTTTTTTCATGTCCTTCTGAAAGCTTTTCTATATCATTTTTGGTAGATTCGAAATATTTATCTTGCTTTATTGGTGTGTTTTGCTCATCTAATAAGTTTGTTTTATAAACTGCTTTTAACGACTCCACTGATAGTGCTCCTTCATATATGTCCTTAAATACATGAATATTCGGGAAGTGTAACGATTGGTGATACAGCATTGACATAAATTTATCTATATGCATATATCTCCATAAAGGTTCTGTTAGGCATGGAGTTTCAAAGTAAGGACTTTCTTTATAAGGCATTTTTTACACTATATTTTAACTTTGCGTATAATGTATGAACATGTGATTTTATAATTTTAAGTGTACGCATTGATTTATCCATTCTTTATTGTTTGGTTCGTATTATGGTACTTATTTCACCTCCCCATTTATGCATCCCTTATCGTCTGAATTGATCGTTGAGTGGTGGTTTAAAATGTTCAATCAAACGTTGTTCAATACTATGCCGCGACTCAACAGGGTGAGGCACATAAACAGATACATAGTTCATACCATGATGGAGAGCATCATCCCATTTATTATGACTTGGTCCCAATCTATCTCTAAGACCATCTGTTTGCCCAATGTATAAAAATTGGTGATTGTTTCCACCTCGTGCATTAGGTGTGCCTTTTGAAAAGATGTAGACCCCTGGCGCATTGTATTCTGGTCCTTTCAAATCGTAAACAACAAATTGGTATGTATTGGAACCGTCACTGACGTTCATTGGTCCTATCCTTGACATTTTAGTCTCCTTTATAATTTAATAGCAGGCAAATCACCATAACTAACACACATTTCATGTCTGTATAGGTGTTGGATTGGTGGTTTTTATTCATACTGCAACGCCTCAATCGGTTTCAAATTTGATGCTTGCCACGCCGGATATATTGTCGCAAGCCAACAGATAGCGAATGAAAGCATATTAATAAAACATACAAAGAACCAATTTACTTTTATCGGTAGTTGATTCATTTGATAAATTGCACTCAAGCCCAATTCTTCCAAAGAAATAGGTTTGATATAACAGAAAAATATAAAACCAATTGCCAAAAGTCCGAGTGCCAAAAACGTCGGTTTCCATATCGACGATAACTTCTGCCATGATTTTATCAACACAACAATCCAGAAAATTAACAACGCGATTACTCCTAAGATTATCAAAACGGTTCTCATCGTTGATGATAGAACCAAAAGCGGTGTTATAAACGTATTTATGCTGAATATTATTGCAAAGATGATAAACACAACACTAACAGTATCAATACGCCGGTACGCAATTCCGATCACAGAGCAACTTAATATCCCAATACAAGCATTCGCAATCCAAGGGGAAGGCCGCATTACATTGGTACTCAGAAGCCAACATATATAAAGCCCTAATGCAGTTCCCGCCAATGTTCCCAACATGCCAATGATACTACCCTTAATCATGAAGATGCCCATAACTTGTCTTCGTGACGCGCCGAGTGTACGCAGCATTCCAACGTCTCGTGTTTTTTCCATGACCGTCATTATTAATGTACTTGCGATATTAAAGGCGGCGACCAAAATTATGAGTGCTTCAATGATAACTGTTGCAATTTTTTCCAATTTCAATGCTTGAAATAATGCTGCATGCGTTTCCAACCAGGTTGTTGTCGTTGGTGCCTCAAGGATCGCAAATTCTGTAGCTGCTATTATCTGTTCACCCATTTCTGGCGCAAGTTCGGCATCCTCAAGACGAATTAGGATAAAATTAATTTGACCGTCTACCTGATACAGTTTCTGGGCTGTTTCTAAATCTATAAAAGCCGTTTGGTTGTCGTAAACAGCTAATTCTGATTCGTAAAACCCAATTACGACAAAATTCCTGATGAGCGGAATAAATGCGCCGGGATTGAATGTATCCTCTGTCATATTTACCACAAGCCTTAAAACATCCCCATCGGCGACTTTGAGACGTTGTGCTAATCGTGATCCAAGAACAATTCCCCCCGTAATCGTTATATCATCATTTAAAAATCTTGCTTCCTTTATCAAATCATCATTTTGAAAATCGTAGGAGCCATTCACAAACTTTGTGAAACTTGTAACTTTATCTTCAAGTTCAGGTTCAATTCCTTTGATCAAAATTACGTCTTCGATCTGTTTGCTACCTTCTCGAAAAACAGCAAGTTGTGAGTAAACAATAGGCGATGCGGCGACTACGCCTTCAACTTTTTCAATTGCTTCAATTTTATTTTCATAATTACTATAAAACCCGTTATCTATCAACTTCAGAATCACGTGTGCTTCATTCGCAAGAAATCGCTCTTTGAGTCCATGTTCTACACCGTCTAAAACAGCAATTACTAAAATGACAGTTGCAACACCGAGACCGACTCCTGCAATAGAGATAATACTGATTATAGAGATAAACGACTGTTTTCTGCGTGAAAGCAGGTACCGCGAGGCTACGAACCATTCAAATTTCATATTTTTAAGTGCTATTTAGAACAAGTTATTAAGGCATCTGTAGCCTACTAAAGCAGTTGTGTTTTAACCTGAATTATGTGTTTCATTTTGGACGCTGTATTTCACTAAATCTTCAAGCACGCCCCACTTTTCTACTGCTTTCGGGAAGGACTCTTCAAATTGCATCCCGATTTTCTGCAATACACGTCCCGATGCAGAATTTCTTTTAAGATAGAAAGCATGAATGCTCGTTAGTTCTAAAACGTCAAAAGCATAGTTTACGATTACTTTCGCCGCTTCCGTACAATATCCACTATTCCAATACGGTTTACCGACCCAATAACCGAGTTCTCCAATTTTATCAGTAGAATCAATGCGTATATCAATTGCACCAATCAAAATAGTACTATCTAATTTTGGAGTGTCTTTAAGCGTTATCGCCAGATTGACGCCTGTTCCCTTGTCAAAACCTTGTTGATGAGTACTAATCCACTCCTCTGCCATACCATCTTCATAGGGATGTGGTATTGCACATGTAGTTGATGCCACATCGCGATCGCCAGCGAAGCGTTGCACCTCTGGGGCATCTTCAAGTGAAAAAGGACGGAGGACCAATCTTTCTGTGTGTAGTGTTGGCGCGGTTATCATCTTTCTTCAAACTCACTCTTTTCAATAATATATACTATCGTATCCTCAGAAGAATCATCTTCTGGGTCTTTGGGATAAAAATCACTGTAGTGCATTCCTATTTTTTGCATTACTCTGCCAGAGGCGGGATTTCGTTTGAAGTGCTCGGCGAAAATCAATTCAATGTCATATTCACGAAATCCGTAAGCGACAACAACTTTTGCCGCCTCAGTACAATACCCACAGTTCCAATACGATTTCCCTATCCAATATTCCAGTGATGCATCTTTGTAAGGAAGATGAGTCCGGAATTTCAACCCAACTGCACCAATCAAAGTTCTATCTGTTCTAAACGTAATGGCAAAATATAGACCTTCTCCCTTTTCATATAATTGGTTATACCACTGAATCAACTCTTCTGCCATCCCATCTTTGTATGGATGTTCAATTTCATAAGTTGTTGATGCCATATCAGGATCATCTGTCAGTCGTTTCACATCCGCAGCGTCTTCAAGTGTAAAAGGACGCAATATAAGTCTTTCTGTGTACAATGTTGGAGCGGCTTTCATTTTAATTCTCTGGACGCATCTGCGGAAATAGGATGACATCCCGTATAGAGTATTGATCCGTCAACAACATTGTCAACCTATCTATTCCGATGCCGAGTCCGCCCGTGGGCGGCATGCCGTATTCCAACGCGCGTAGATAATCTTCGTCAACCATGAATGCTTCCTCATCACCTTTTGCTAAATTGCTTGCTTGTTCCATAAAGCGCTGCCGTTGGTCAATCGGGTCATTCAGCTCACTAAAGGCATTACCAACTTCCATACCACTGATAAAAAATTCAAATCGTTCTACAAGTTCTGGGTTCTCAGGTTTCTTTTTCGCGAAAGGTGATACTTCAATGGGATAGTCATAGATAAACGTTGGTTGAATCAGTTTCGACTCTACATAAATATCAAATAATTCAGCAATTATTTCGCCCTTTGATTCATCTCCTGCCAATTCAACACCTGCATTTGATGCCTTTGTATAGAGTTCATGGGCAGAAAGTGAATCGGGATCAAGATCGCTATATTCCTGAATTGCCTCTATCATGGTTATTCTTTGCCACGGGGGTGTAAAATCTATTTTCTGATCCTGATATGTAATTTTTGTTGTGCCATGAATTTTCTCCACCGTTTGCGCAATCAGATTTTCTGTGAGTTCCATCACCTCAAGGTAATCTGCATAAGCCAGATAGAGTTCAAGCATTGTAAATTCTGGGTTGTGATCGCGATCCATACCTTCGTTGCGGAAATCACGCGAAAATTCGTATACCCGATCAAATCCTCCTACTATGAGGCGCTTTAGGTAAAGTTCATTTGCAATGCGAAGATATAACGGTTGGTCTAATGTGTTATGATACGTTGTAAAGGGGCGTGCACTTGCACCACCGTAGATTGGTTGCAATACAGGTGTTTCCACTTCAATAAAATTTTGTTCATTGAGCATATCCCGAATAGTTTGGACAATTTTTGTTCTCTTTACAAAGACCTCTTTCACTTCAGGATTCATGATGAGATCAGCATATCGTTGTCTGTAGCGCGTCTGTTTATCTTGTAAGCCGTGCCATTTTTCAGGAAGGGGTCGGATAGATTTAGAGAGTAGTTCCACGGCATCAATGAGGATTGTTAATTCACCCGTCCGTGTTCGGAAAACAACACCACTTGCACCGATAATATCCCCCACATCAAATCGCCGATAGATCCGATAAGAGTCTGCTCCTATATCGTCTCGACGTACATAAATTTGGATTTGTCCGGTACTATCTTGCAAATGTGCGAAACTACTTTTACCATGATCGCGTTTTGTCATAATCCTGCCAGCGATAGTAACTCGGTTTGTTTCGTCTGGGGTTTCATTAACATCTTCAAATTCCTGGAGTATCCCTGATGTTGTATGTGTCGGGGCATATTGATGTGGATAAGGGTCAATCCCTGCTTCACGGATTTCATTTAATTTTTCTTTGCGTTGTCGCATTAACTCATTTGTTTCTTCCATACATCTACCCTCCTTTCTATCTTATGACCGTTTTAATTATACCTTTATTTTCTGTCCGATGCAACATGAAACTGAAAAATCATCTACGTTTGAGCTCACCCCATTTTACCAGTTTTTTTTCAACTGCGGTTACGCTGAGTGCTTTTCTGATAGACGATGATTGCGCACCCATTGCAGCAGCTGGGCTATTCTCTTTTAGTCTATAGTCCCCTCTGTCCGCATCAACGAAGAGCGGATCCGCATCAATGTTGTTTATATAGGTAAACCAGTTCCCATCAGGTTCGTGACCGATTCCTTCAAGGCCGTCCCGAATATTGCATGACTTAATAGTTATCCTTCTGCCGCCTCCAGCAAATTCAGCATGATCACCATTTGTGTTATTGCCCCAAACAATAGAGTTGGACAAATTAAAGAATGAAAACTCTATAATAGCATATACGCCGCCACCTTCTGCTTTTGCGGTATTATGCGCAATTGTACAATGCGTAATTTCTGCATGTCCCCACTTTAAATCTAAATAAATTCCACCACCAGACTTTGTTGCGACATTTTGCGCGATTACACATTCAGAGACTTCAATAATAGACGACCTATCACAGTAAATTCCACCACCGAATTCAGCCCTGTTTCGGGTAATGATAGAATCAGTAATATTCATATAGGAGTAGTATCTGCAATCAATACCACTGCCTCTGTTTTGTGTAATAAGACAATTGGTTATAGGATTATTCCCTCGTGCGAAACGGTTAAATGCAATACCCCTGCCATTATTCTGAGACACTGTGCAATCCTTTATAATCGGGTTCACATCGTCGTAGCAGAAAACACCATCACCGTCATTCTTTGAAATTGTGCAATTGATTAGACTCGGTTGACTTTTGGTTTTTCTTGCAATTCCTGTAAATGTAAAGAGGACACCGCCACCGTGACCAGAATTTGCACTATTGTCTATAATTTTGCATGCAGTTATGACGGCATCAGAATTAAAACAGTAAATTCCGCCACCGCCGAGACCTTCTAAATTCGGTGCAACTGATCGGTTCTCGGTTATCACACAGTTTTTAATTGTCGGTGAAGCGTCGTTGCAGTAGATACCTCCACCTAATTCATGCACACCATTTCTGATTGTAAATCCATCTAACACGGAATCATTCGTCTCTTTGTTTTGAAATATAAAACCACGGGTGTCTGGTTTTCTCTCACAATCAACGGTTGTTGCTTTTGCACCATTCTGTGACTTAACGATAATCTGTTTTCCCTTAAAATCTATATTGACATTTCCTTCGCCTCTGTAGATTCCATCTGCTACTAAAACCGTATCCCCATCTTTTGCAGCATCAATACCCAACTGAATTGTGGGACGATCTGCTGGAACATCAATGACCAAAGCATATATTTTGGCATTCACACATAGCAGACTTAAAATGATAAACAGATATACATAAGATCTATATTTGTCCATTTTTTCATCCTATGATTTGTATTACTAATTTCGTTTCAATTCTCCCCACATTGCTAACTGTTTACCAATTGAGGAAACGCTGGTTAGAGTTTCAAATATTGAATGCGCGCCCATTGCAGCAGCAGGACTGTTTTCCTTTAGTCTATAATTACCTCTATCGGCATCAACAAAAAGAGGATCCTCATCAATGTTGTCTTCATAGATAAACCATTCGTCAGGTTCACGATCAATTCCGTCAAGACCATCACGAATATCGCAAGACGTAATGACTATCTTGCCTCCAATACCAGAGAATTCATGGTGTGTCGTATTTGAACTATTTCCCCAAACAATAGAATCAGATAATGTAAAACGTGAACCTTCAATGAAAGCGTATACTCCACCGCCTCTCTCGCTTGCAGAATTACGCGTAATTGTACAACGGTTAATTTCTACGTTCCCCCACTTTAACCCAGAAACCCCAATTCCACCACCCCATCGTGTTGCGATATTTTGGTCGATAATACATTCAGAGACTACAACATTTGCTGATGGGCTACAAGAAATTCCACCACCAGATTTAGCGGTATTTTGCCTGATGATAGAATCAGTGATCTTCAGAATAGAATACTCGCTGACCTCCACCCCGCCGCCAGTGTTTTGGGCAATTTCACAATTTGTAATGAGGGAGCCGCCGCGAGAAAAAAATGTACATATAATGCCTCGCCAGCTATTATGTAATATCTTGGAGTCTCTAATTTCAGCGCGTGCATCGGATTGGATATAAACTCCACTGCCAGTATTGTCTGAAATAGTGCAATTAAGAAGTGAGGGTTTAAACGAGGTTTCTCTCAAGATAACATCGTCTATTATCGTGTTCCCATCAAAGTACACACCACCGCCATAAGCAGATTCTGCACTATTGTTTGAGATAGTAGAGTCAATTATTTTTGCATCAGAATTAAAGCAATAAATTCCACCACCGCGACCGGTACCTCGGTCATTCTTAGCTGCTGTGTTCCATGCTATGACACAATTTTTAATTGTCGGTGAAGCGTTGTTGCAGTAGATGCCACCGCCTAACTCATGCACACCATTTCTGATTGTAAATCCGTCCAACACTGAGTCATTTGTCTCTTTATTTTGGAAAGTGAAACCTCTTGTTTCTGCTTTTCTGCCACAGTCAATGATTGTTGCCTTTGCACCATTCTGTGATTTTACGGTAATCCGTTTTCCCCTAAAATCTATGTTAACGTTTCCTTCACCTCTGTAAATTCCATCTGCTACTAAAACCGTATCACCATCTTTTGCTGCGTCAATGCCAGATTGAATTGTGGGACGGTCAGCAGGTACATCAATCGTTGCAGAAAAGGTGGAGATATTTCCACAAAGCAAAATTAGATAAATAAAGATGTATACACAACCTCTATGAATGTTCATGTGTCCTCCTACCTCAAGCCACAATTTATTTCCGCTTCAGGTCTGCCCATTTTACAATACGTTTTCCCCTTGAGTTCACACTGAGAGATTTCTCTATAAAATCTTCTCTTTCTTCCAGGTCTTGTTCTTCTTCCTCTTCAAGGTCTTCACGAGGTGCGGTTGCCCCCATTGTAATAGCAGGACTGTTATGTCTAAGCCTATAGTCACCACTATCAGCATTTACGAAGAGTGGGTCTTCATCAATGTTGTCTTTATAGAAAATAAACTCAGCCCATTTATCTCCAAATCCTTCAAGACCGTGTCTTAAATCACATGATCTAATGCTAACGGTTGGACCCGCTGCGAAAAATTCTGGGTGAGTGCCTTTTGACATATTTCCCCATATAATAGAATTAGAGCAATTAAAGGGTGAACCCCTGAGCTCAACATGCACACCGCCACCTCTAACATTCGCAGTGTTTCTTGTGATTGTACAGTAAGCTATAGACGCATGTCCAAAGGAAGAATAAATATCAATACCACCCCCAGATTCTGTTGCTATGTTTTCTGCAATAACACAACCGATTACTTTTAACCTTGATGTAGGACTACAAGAGATGCCACCACCATTTTTAGCAGTATTTTGTTTGATAATCGAATCAGTGATATTTAATCCGGCGTATTCAGTGCCTTTTATGCCACCACCAGTATTCTGAAATATTTCACAATATCTAATATGAACACTGGCGAAATAATCGCATACAATTCCACTACTTTTGTTTTTGGATACTATGCAGCCAATGATTTCAACAGAAGCACCATCAAAACTTGAAATGCCAGCGTTCTCATTCTCAGATACAATACAATTGGTTAATCTCGGTCTATTGATTTTGTCATCATCATAATCCTTTTCAGGATGCCCCCAAAAAGAAACCCCTGCAACAGAATTGTTGTTGGATATTTTTGAGTCTATTATTTTCGGATTAGAATCAACACAGTAGATTCCGCCTCTATTTGAGAGAATATAGCAGTTCTTAATTGTCGGTGCAGAATTGGTGCAATATATTCCTCCCCAACCCTCATGGTTTCCATTTGTAATTGTAAATCCTTCTAACACAACATCATTTGTCTCCTCATTTTGAAAGATAAATCCGCGTGTATTAGGAATTGACTGACAGTCTACAATTGTTGCCTCAGGACCGTTCTCAGATTTGACAATAATCTGTTTTCCCAGAAAGTCAATGTTTACATTACCTATACCACTGTATGTGCCATCAGCAACCAAAACCGTATCCCCATCCTTTGCAGCATCAATACCTGCTTGTATTGTCGGTTGATCAGCGGGCACATGAAGCGTTGCTGCGAATGTTAAAGTATTGACACAAATAAAGCTTAGAACAGTAGAAAAATATGCGAAACATCTAAAAGTTTTCATCTTTTCCTCCTATCAAAGGGACTTACTTATTTTCTGCTGCCTTCATTTTCAAAAAGCTCTCAATAAACATACCAATATCACCATTCAAGACAGCATCAACATTCCCTGTCTCGACGTTTGTTCTCGTATCTTTAACGCGTTGATACGGATGTAGTACATAAGATCGGATTTGGCTTCCGAAGTCAATGTCTCTCCGTTCAGGTAGTAGTTTAGCAAGTTCTTCGTCACGTTGCGCCCTATAATGGATATATAATCGAGAACGTAGTTCCTTCATAGCGATTTCTCGGTTTCTGTGTTGCGAACGTTCATTCTGGCACTGTACTATAATACCTGTCGGAATATGGGTAATTCGGACTGCGGAGTCCGTAACATTCACGTGTTGTCCACCAGCACCACTGGCTCTATAAGTATCAATCCGAAGGTCTTCGGTATTGATTTCAACATCAATACTTTCGTCAATTTCTGGCGTAACGTGCACTGCGGCGAATGAGGTATGCCGTCTATTGTTATAATCAAACGGAGATAAACGAACAAGCCGATGTACACCGGATTCTGCTTGTAGATAACCGTAAGCAGAGGCACCTCTAACAAAGATTGTTGCGCCTTTAATGCCTGCTTCATCACCAGCCGTAAGGTCTACGATTTCAGTCGTGTAGTTGCGCTGGTCGCACCAACGGAGGTACATGCGCATCAACATACCTGCCCAGTCTTGCGCATCAACACCGCCTGCCCCCGGATTAATGCTAAGAATCGCGTTGTTCTCGTCAAACTCCCCATTTAACATTAATCGCAGTTCCAGCTTCTCCAGCTGCGTGGTAATTGTTGTTACACCATTCTGAATCTCTGTTTCCAAGCTGGTATCATTTTCTTCAATGGCGAGTTCTATCAGAATCTGTAGATCATCAACAGCACTCTTAATTTTTTCATATTCGCCAATTTCTTCTTTGAGGGCGGCAATACGCTGATTTACTGTTTGAACTCGTTGCGAATTTCCCCAAAAATCGGGTGCCATGACCTCTTTTTCAAGTTCATTTAACTCTTTTTGCTTTGTGGAAAGGTCAAAGATACCCCCTGAGCTCATGAAGTTGGTTTGCCACTGCATCAACTTCTATTTTTAAATCTGTTAACATTTATATCCTTTCAATTATTTGTGATTTTAGACTGTATAGTGAACTTTGAAATTATTGGGACATTTTAATAAATCTGTTTTGGAAACATAACAGTGATTGTAGCACAAACTGTATGAAGTTTAAATAAATATTTCGGTAAGGGGACGAGGTTAGGAAACCTCGTCAGCAGCAGGCGTACATCTCTGCAGGCAAGGTTTCCTAACCTCGCCAAATTACCCAATTTATTTTTAATCTTCATTTAGTTTGTGCATATTAGTCCGCAAACTAACAGTTTGCGATACAGAAATCTCCCATTAATTATGGGTTTTACTATTTGTTTGCGTATCGTATTACAATTCCATAAGCAATACATGTGAAGCTAAGCACTAAACAGAGGATAGGCAACCAATCACCATATCGTGTATAAAACGTCTGTTTTCCTTCTGATAGTGCCACATCTGCTATTAAGAATTCTACATCAGTTTGCGGTGTTACAAACGGTGTCCTAATTCGTCCGAAACTGTCAACAACACATGTGTATCCGCCATTCGCACAACGAAAGACAGCAATTCGGTTTTCTACCGCGCGCAAAGGTGCCATTGCCAGATGCAATTCAGGGAAAGCGGTTCCAACAAACCACGCATCATTCGTGAGAATGCCCATCGCATCCGCGCCTTTTTTGACGAACTGCCGAAAATGGCTCGGAAAGGCGGATTCAAAGCAAATTGATGTCCCAACTTCTATTTGTTCTTTGTTAGTTTGCATAGTTTCAACGTTTGTGATTGGCAAAAGGTTTACTGTTTTTCCGTGTTCAAACGGATAAAATTGGACAAAATTGGGTAGAAAATCTGCTAAAGGTACATATTCTCCAAATGGCACAAGATGCATTTTGGCGTATTTTCCAAGTATTTCTCCCTCTGATGAAACTGATATAACCCGATTGTATAAATCACCAAACGCATCCAGATCAGTAGCTCCTATAAGCATTGGAATACCGCCAATTTCGCGAAGCATCTTCTTAAAATGATTGTTGTAATTGACCCATTCACCCGATAACACTTGTCCTCTAACTGTCGTTTCAGGCCAAACAATTACATCTGGGTTGTGAACTGCGGTTTTTCGTGTTAAATTGATATATCTTGCAAATATCTTTGGAAAATTCTCTGACTTCCATTTCTCAATTTGTGGTATATTACCTGGTACAAGTGCTATCTTAATACTTTTTTGTGGTGCTTTTTCACTTGTCGCTATTGCAGCATACCCATAAATAAGACAGATCGCTGCTAACGAGCAGGGAACGATTACTGCTACCAATTCCTTTCGCCACTCCTGCCTGCAACGAATTAATGTTGCTATCCCTGCATTGAAAAATACAATCACAAAGCTGATACCGTAAACACCTGTTAGCGATGCGATTTGAATTCCTGGCAGATATTTCCACTGTGAATAACCGATGTTTCCCCACGGAAATCCTGTTAGCAACCAACTACGCACCCATTCTAATGCAACCCAGATGGACGCAACTGCTAAAGGAAACATTATCCCTGACTGCCATGGCAACTTATGCACCAGCACCAAAAAAACTGCGAAATAGAGTGCCGTATACCCTACCAAAAGTATATAGCCGAGTAATGTTGCAAAGATATTCGCATAAGGATATAAGAGGACGATTGCTAAAAGTAAACCTGCAAAAAAAACAAATCCTGCCACATAGCCTACGCTAAATGCCGATTTCCAATTCTCGACCGGCTCAAGTGCGACCAATAAAGGTACCAACGCGATCCATGCAAATAGGGAGAAATTGACACTGGGAAAACTACAAAACAGGACTATTCCTGAACTTGCAGCGAGCCAATATCGATAACGTTTCACAAAATTCAAAATGTATCCAAAAGATGGGTGTAAAGTTTGATACATATTAACATATCAAGTTGAACGTGTCAATGAAATTATAGGGTTATTTAGTTTTCGGTTTTTCGGACGAATTTTTAACACCTGCTATATACCCTTAGGCCGGTGAATCAACGCCAAATACGCGTGTGGCATTTGGCAGGGACGATATGTTTATAGGTATGAGATGTCCATATGTCTTTAGTCCCGTATGAAGATTAAGTTATTAATTCGATAATTTTCTGTACGCATGAGGCAGGTGTACACCTCTGCTTGCGAGGTTTCCTAACCTCGCAAGCATGATGGTGTGGGATTGTTGTTCATTGAAATGTGAACATATTTTCGAATTTTACTATCATGCAGCAGTTTAGAGGGGGGCAGAAAAACTCCTACGATATGTCGGATTATTACCCGTTTAATTTTTTAATCTTCATATAAGGGGGTTAGGGGGGTTAAAATAGTCCGGTATTTCACTGTTTTTCGTCTTTTTAACCCACCTCCCCACACGCTATCGCTATGGGGACCCTTCCCCCTTATCAAGGGGAC
The DNA here is from genome assembly GCA_003635185.1 of Candidatus Poribacteria bacterium. Lineage (GTDB taxonomy): Bacteria > Poribacteria > WGA-4E > WGA-4E > WGA-3G > MSPOR6. The sequence goes on from PYJA01000107.1 coordinate 26,057, forward strand.
TTTAAGAGAAAATGCGTCCGTCCTGATTTTAACTTGACATTTTTTCGAAAATATGGCAAATTTACGTCAAAAGCAAATTTGGAGAACGCAATGGGATTCCCAGTTTACGATTATCGAACAGATGTTCGAAACGTTCTGATAACACCACAGATTCGGTCACGTTTTTTAAGGATGGAACCCGGGCAAACCGCCCAACTCCATAGCCATGATCTTGGACATGAAATCTTCTTGATTTTGGAAGGACGTGTTGAATTTGAAATCGACGGTGAGACAGAAGAGTTGGGACCAGGGCAAATGTGCGTTGCATTGGCGGATCAACCACACAAAGTACGTGTGCTTGGTGACGAACCGATGACGATGTATCTGTCCGTTACGCCGCATATCCACCCGACACACACGCCACGAACAGAAGATGGGGAGCGGTTGCCACACAATTTCGCCCCATCCAGTGCTTATGATGTGGAACCGGATATGGGGATCTCTGTGTCGGAACTGGTTACGCGCCAAATACACGCAGCGCAGCGACTTGCGGAACTTGCACAAACATGCGCAGCTATCCAAGAGGAGATGGGGCATCAACTGACAACCGCCATTGCCGAAGGTGATGAAAATCGTGCTATTGCAGCCCGAAAAGCGATGTGGGAAGCACTCTATCCGGTTTACAAAGCCGTTTCAGAATTAGGTGATGTTTGGAATCAACTCGCGCCGCGCTTATCTCAATAAGAGGCACTTTTCAATTTGCTTAACTTGTAAGATTTGTAGTATAATAAATTAAACAAAAGATTTAGGATGTTTCTTGCCGAAAATAATCCTATTATGTTTGTATATAGTAGATTTTACAATTAACTTTACATTTTGATTGGTAGGAGGGAACTCCGATTCCCGACCACCAGTAGTTTAGTCGCGATTCGGAGATCGCTCCTACAAAGTATATGTAAACATATTTTCATAATTTAACGACTTGTGCCAGTTAAGTGAAAGTTTTGTTGTTTTTCACAACTGTTCATATTTGTAGGAGCGATCTCCGAATCGCGCCCGTTTGCAGTCGGGAATCGGAGTTCCCTCCTACCTTGAGGACAGCAGGTATCGGAAAAGTTGCGGAATGCAAACCCAAACAAGAGGAACATGTGAAATATAAATATACCAAATGTTAACTGGCACAAGTCGTATAATTTACTATAGTAGATTTTAGAATTATCTGAACACTTTTGATCTGTGCATTTAGCAAACTTAACGGACTGAGTGTGTTGTCCCACAACCTGTCCGAAGTTTAAATAAATATTTCGGTCCGGGGGCGAGGTTAGGAAACCTCGCCAGCAGCAGGTGTACATCTCTGGTGAGGTTAGGAAGAAATCAACGGGACCAATGCCATTTAGGCACTCCCCGCCTCGCCAGCAGCAGGTGTACATCTCTGCTGGCGAGGTTTCCTAACCTCGCCAGCAGCGGGGTATACGTGCCTCGTGCGGATGGAAAAGGACCGAATTAATAAATCAATCTTCATAAGTTTGTGGACAATTTCTGTTGTCCGTTATGTTTCCGAAGCATGTCTTGTTTTTAATTTGCGTTAATTCTGTTATTTGTAGTATAATTAAAAAATAGATTGTTCTAATTATCCAAATTGTTCTATTTGAAATCCAATTTGACTTGACAACGTTTTTACGTTAGTATAAACTTATTTGTTAAATGTATAACCACGTTTGAGCGATTTGCCTTTGTGCATATAGTGGCGGCACGTTGATGCGAATGGTGCCCCTTAGGTTTCCCATAAGCCCTCACCTCAAACTGAAGAATTAAATCTGTGCCGAAAGGGACAGAAAACGTCACAATATAGTAAATGAATTTAGTAAGGAGTATTTTATGAAAAATCAGCTTTTCAATAGGAAAATTCTGTTTTCTTTATTAGCTGTTGTAATGTGTTTGGGATGGACAGCGATGAGTTACGGCGCAGCTACCGTTTCGGTTGATCCCGCTACAATGGACTCCCCAGCAGTTGGGGAACAGTTTACCGTGAATATTAATATCGCAGGTGGTGCTGGTGTAGCAGGTTTCCAAGCAACCGTCAATTATGACAAGACTGCACTTAGTTATGTTTCCGCCGCAAAAGGAGATTATCTTCCTGGTGATCCTGCTGCTGGAACATTTTTCCCAGTGTTGCGACCAGGTGATTCCCATGTCGTAATCGGTGGAACTTCGATTGGCGTAGGAACTGCGGATGGTGACGGCACGCTTGCTACAGTAACATTTGAAGTCGTTGAGGTAAAAGCATCCGCTATCACTCTGTCAGATGTTCTCGTTTCTGATGCGAGTGCCAATTCGTTGGAAGTCACAACCGCAAATGGTTCAATCACTGTTCCCGCTCCACCAGAGCCCGAACCGGATCCTGAACCAACACCGGATCCCGAACCAACGCCAGATCCTGAACCGACACCGGATCCCGAACCAACACCGGATCCCGAACCAACACCGGATCCCGAACCGACACCGGATCCCGAACCAACGCCAGATCCTGAACCAACACCGGATCCTGAACCAACGCCAGATCCTGAACCGACACCGGATCCTGAACCAACGCCAGATCCTGAACCGACACCGGATCCCGAACCAACTCCTATTGTTCCCGAGCCGCAAATGTTCAAGATTACCCTGACGAACCTCACCACAGGTGAACCGGGTATGGGTGGACAAATCTTCTCACCCCCAATCTTTGCAACACATGCTGCTGGTGTCAAAGTCTACGAAGTCGGTCAACCCGCCAATGCTGCACTTGTTGCACTTGCTGAAGGTGGAGATACTTCAGGACTCGCCGCGCTTGCAGCCGCTGCAGGTGCAAACGTTGAGGCACTAACACCCCCAGATGGGTATGTTGTCCCCGGTGGGTCTGTTTCTGTAGTGCTAACAGCTGATGCGATGAACTCTGCGCTCTCTCTCGCTACAATGTTGGTCTCAACAAATGATGCATTTATCGGTGTTGCGGACTTAGCACTCTTTGATGAGGCTGGCATGCCTATATCAACAACATTGGAATTAAGGTCTTACGACGCGGGGAGTGAACAAAATACCGAACGTGGGACTGATATTCCCGGTCCAGTCGGTTTAGCACCTGCGGATGATCCAGAACACAGCAATGCACGTGTTCCCACAGAAGGCGGCGTTATCACACCGCATCCTGGTATTCAAGGTGTCGGTGATGTAACCGCAGCATTTGCGTGGACAGAGCCGACAGCCATGCTGACTATCGGACCTTATATGCCAGAACCGGAGCCAGTACTGCCACCACCTCTGCCCACTTACGATATAATGCTTCAATCGGGATTAAACCTGATCTCTATTCCGTTGATGCCAACCGAACCCTACACCGCAAAATCACTTGCTGAAATGGTCGGGTCCACAGTTGTTATCAAGTTAGATGCAGATGCACAGGACTTTGTGGGTTATGTCGTTGCTGAAGATGACGATGGTTTCGCTATTGAAGGTGGAAAAGGGTATATTGTCAATACACCCAAAGGTGGCATGGTAACATTCAGTGGTAATGCATGGTCTAATGAACCGGCAGAAATGACTGGAATGTCTATGGAAGAAGCCGCTGCGGCCCCCAAACTTTCCACTGCTAAAGATGCTTGGGCATTTGTCATCACAAGCGGCTTGCAGGATGAAATAACGGGTGTTTCTTATACCATGGTTGCCAAAAACCTCCGCACAGGAATTGTGACTACAAAGAAAGCCACCAGCGATAAAGGGCGCGCCTCTGCCGTTTGGGTAGACCTAAATTATAAGAGCGTCGTTGCAGCTGGTGATAAAATTGAGATCACACTCATTGACGAGAATGGCACGATTGTGTCCGGCCCGTTTGAGCGTACAGTTCAAACTTCGGATATTAACAATGCATATCTAAGTGTGCAGATGCGCGTTGGTGATGTGCGTCCGAAGGATACGATTCTGGGACAAAACTTCCCGAACCCGTTCAACCCTGAAACTTGGATACCTTATCAGTTGAGTCGTGATTCCAACGTAACGATTCAGATTTATAATGTTTCCGGTCATACGGTTCGGACGCTTAACTTAGGTCACAAGTCGACAGGTTCTTATATGACGAGTTCGGCTGCGGCTTATTGGGATGGTAAGAATGACGCGGGTGAACATGTTGCGAGTGGTATCTATTTTTATGCCCTCCAAACAGAGAATTTCTCTGCTACCCGCAGAATGGTCATTCTCAAGTAGGTTTAGCAACTAAAACGCACTAACAAAAAACGCCCCGACTGCCGGTTCATCCGATTGCAAATCAACGCTGATTAGCGTCGGCGGCGGGGCGTTTTTTCGCGTATACCTAAAGGAGATACTCTATGGCTTACCTAAAAAACACATTGTCTATTTCGGTAATACTTTTACTTATTCTCGCTGCAAGCAGCAGTAGTGTCCTTGCTGTTTCTTTTGATCCGCCAGATGAATTAACTGGAGCCCCCAATGAGAACAACTGTACACAGTGCCACGCCGGTAATAGTCTAAATGCATCGGGCGGATCACTAATGTTGACAGTGCCTAAAAACTATTCGCCAGGTGTGGAATATGATATTATTGTTAATTTATCGCGCGCGGGACAAAGCCGATGGGGATTTGAGATGACAGCGTTGAATAATAACGGGACACGCGCCGGGACTTTTGCCACAGCGGACGCAAATACACAATTATCAGAAACAAATAGTAAACAATACATTCAACATACGTCTGTTGGGACTGCCCGAGGCAAAAGAAATGCAAATAGTTGGACATTTAAATGGACTGCCCCATCTACCAATATAGGACCTATTACATTCTACGCGGCCGGGAACGCCGCCAATGGTGATTTTGGCACATCAGGAGATTACATTTATACCCAAAAAGCAACATCAGATGTCCCCATAATTTACGGTGTTACGTTAGCAGGTGTGGGCACATTGACCAGAAGTACAACAGATGCCAGCGCAGGCGTCCGTTATACGCTTCGGGTAACAAACACTGGTAATACAGACGATGTGATTCGTTTGTCATCATCAGGCAGTGCAAGTGCGACATTAAGCCAAACATCTGTCTCACTTGCTGCAGGTGCTTCAGCAAACGTAAGATTGACGATTCCCGGCACTGCTTTAGCGGCAGCGGGTGACTATAAGATTAAAGTTACAGCGACCTCACAAGGCGATAGCGCAAAAACTGCTGAAGTTTCAACGACTACAACTGTTCTACCTGTGTATGGTGTTACTTTAGCAGGTGTAGGCACATTGACCAGAAGCACAACAGATGCCAGCGCGGATGTGAGATATACGCTCCGCGTAACAAATACTGGCAACACAAATGATACAATTCGTCTAACAGCTTCAGGTGATGCGACTGCTACAGTCAGACCGGCTTCTGTATTCCTTAACCGGGGGAGTTCACGCACAGTGACGTTAAGGGTTTCAGATGCTGCCCTCACGCAAGCGGGTGATTACGCTGTGAAAGTCAAAGCGACCTCACAAGGGGATAGCACAAAAACTGCTGAAGTTTCAACGACTACGACTATTCTACCGGTTTATGGAATTACTTTGATAGGTATAGGCGATTTGACAACCGAAACAGCAGATGCAAGCGAAGGTGTCACTTATACGATCAATGTTACGAATACAGGTAACACTGACGACATAATAGATTTAGCTACTTCAGATAATGCTACCTTAAGTCAGTCTTCTGTGTCGCTTGCCTCTGGTGCTTCAGCAGAAGTGATATTGACAATCGCGGGTGATGTGCTGGCAAACGCAGGTGATTACGAAGTCAAAGCTACAGCAACCTCACAAGGCGATGACACAAAAACTGCTGAGATTACAACAAAGACAACTATTCTGCCGGTTTATGATGTGATGTTAGCAGGTGTTGATAGTTTGACAACCGAAACAACAGATGCTTCGCAAGGTGTCACCTATACGTTCACAATCACAAACACCGGTAACACAAGTGACACGATAAACTTAGCAACGTCAGAAGAGGCTGCCACCTTGAGCCAAACTTCTGTATCCCTTGCATCAGGGGCTTCTACCAATATAACTTTGACGATTCCCGGCACTGCTTTAGCAACAGCAGGTGAGTATGGAGTCACGGTTACAGCAACCTCACAAGGCGATAACACAAAAACTGCTGAGATTACAACAAAGACAACTATTACCCCAGTTTATAGTGTAATGTTAGCAGGTGTAGGCGATTTGACAACCAAAACAGCGGATGCTTCGCAAGGCGTCACTTATACGATCAAGGTTACGAATACAGGTAACACTGACGACATAATAGATTTAGCTACTTCAGATAATGCAACCTTAAGTCAGTCTTCTGTGTCGCTTACCTCTGGTGCTTCAGCAGAAGTCACTTTAACTATCTCCGCGGATGCACTTGCGATTGCAGGCAAATATAATGTCATAATCATCGCGACTTCACAGGGGGATGATACAAAAACTGCTGAAGTTTCTACAACCACAACTATTCTGCCAGTCTATGGTGTAATGTTAGCAGGTGTAGGCGATTTGACAACCGAAACAGCGGATGCTTCGCAAGGTGTCACTTATACGCTCAAGGTTACGAATACAGGTAACACTGACGACATAATAGATTTAGCTACATCAGACAATGCAACCTTAAGTCAGTCTTCTGTTCAGCTTGCTTCCGGTGCTTCAGTAGAAGTGGTATTGACAATCGCGGGTGATGTGCTTGCAAACGCAGGTGATTACGAAGTCAAGGTTACTGCCATCTCACAAGACGATAACACAAAAACTGCTGAAGTTTCCACGACTACGACTATTCTACCGGTTTACGGTGTGATGTTAGCAGGTGTAGGTAGTTTGACAACTGAAACAGCGGATGCAAGTGCAGGCGTTAGTTACACGCTCAAGGTTACAAGCACAAGCAACACGGATGATGTGATAGACTTAGCCACATCAGATGAAGCAGCTACTTTAAGTCAAACCTCAGTATCACTTGCTTCGGGTGCTTCAGCAGAAGTAGTATTGACAATCGCGGGGGATGTGCTTGCAAACGCAGGTGATTACGAAGTCAAGGTTACTGCCACCTCACAAGGCGATAACACAAAAACTGCTGAGATTACAACAAAGACAACTATTACCCCAGTTTATGGTGTAATGTTAAGTGGCGTTGGCGCATTGGCTAAGAGTACAGTCGATGCGGATGATGGTATCAATTATACACTTCGCGTTATAAACACAGGCAACACCGACGACATAATAGATTTAGTAACGTCAGATGATTCTGCTACACTAAGTCAAACCTCTATATCGCTTGCCGCTGGTGCTTCAGCAGAAGTGATATTGACAGTATTGAGTGATGTGCTTGCCACTGCTGGGAAATATGATGCCACAGTTACAGCAACCTCACAAGGGGATAATACAAAAACTGCCCAGATTACTGCTATAACTACTAATCTGCCGGTTTACGGTGTGATGTTAGCAGGTGTAGGCACCCTGACAACCGAAACAGCAGATGCAAGTGAAGGTGTTACTTATACACTCACAATCACAAACACTGGCAACACGGACGATGTCATAGATTTAGCTACATCAGATAATGCCACCTTGAGTCAGTCTTCTGTGTCGCTTGCCTCTGGTGCTTCAGCAGAAGTAGTATTGACAATCGCGGGGGATGTGCTGGCAAACGCAGGTGATTACGAAGTCAAGGTTACAGCAACCTCACAAGGCGATAATACAAAAACGGCTGAGATTACAACAACTACAACTATTACTCCAGTTTATAGTGTAATGTTAGCAGGTGTAGACGATTTGACAACCGATACAACGGATGCAAGCGAAGGTGTCACTTATACGCTCAATGTTATGAACACCGGCAACACGGATGACATCATAGATTTAGCTACATCAGATGATTCTGCTACACTCAGTCAAACCTCTATATCGCTTGCCTCAGGTGCTTCAGCAGAAGTAGTACTGATAATCGCGGGTGAAACTCTATCAACAGCAGGGGATTACGAAGTCAAAGTTACAGCAACTTCGCAAGGCGATACCACAAAAACTGCTGAAGTTGTTACAAAGACAACTATTCTGCCGGTTTATGGGGTTACGTTGATAGGTAAAGACGACCTGAAAGGTGATACCATGGATACACTTGCAGGTGTCGATTATACATTGATACTCACAAATACCGGTAATACTGACGATACGATAGTGCTTAGTTCTTCTGCGGAAGTTGGGATTGAAGGGAGTGTTCTCGGATCGTTCAGTCAATCAGACGATCAAGTGCCAATGGGGCAGTTAGAGATCATGCTTGCCGCTGGTGCTGCTGCTGAGATAACATTTACAGCCGCAGGTGATTTCTTTACAAAACCGGGTGAATATGAAATCAAAGTTACGGCAACTTCACAAGGCGATAATACGAAAACTGCTGAAATCACAACCGTAACTACGATAAAACCAGTACCATGGGATATCAATGCCGATGGCACGGTGAATATCCAAGATTTAGTGTTGGTTGCAAACCAAATCGGTGAATCTGGTGAAGGACTTTCCGGCGATGTGAACATGGATGGAGAGGTGAATATCCTTGACCTCGTTCAGGTTACCTCCTATTTCGGTAAAACACATGCAGAAATTGTCCAAGCGAATCAATAGTTCACTTTAGAAATAATCAGATAGGCGCGCTTTTAGCGTGCCTATCCTTATGGAGGAGAAAATGGCATCAAAATATCGGGTTGGAATTATTGGATGTGGTGGAATTGCCAATGCCCATGCTCGCGGTTATGAGGGTGTTGAACAGGCAGAAATTGTCGCTCTCGCCGATCCTGTCCCAGCTGCTCTTGACAAGTTCGCAAACACCTACGATGTAGCGAAAGAGAACTGTTATTTGGATCCACGTGAGATGCTGGATAACGAAAATCTTGATATTATCAGTGTTGCTACATGGCACAAACTTCATGCACCGATGACAATTGCAGCGTGTGCCCGAAGTCCGAAAGCTGTTCTTTGTGAAAAACCGATGGGTGTCAGTCTCGGTGAGTGTGATGAGATGTTAATCGCTGCAAACCGAAACGGTGTCAAAGTTGTGATCGGTCATCAACGTCGGTTTAATTCCGCCTGGACAGATGCACGCAACCTCATCGCTGAAGGCGCTATTGGTGAACCACGGCAAATTATCTGCCACGGTGGACAAGGATTGTTGAATGACTGTTCCCACCTCCTTGATATGATGCGGTATGTGCTAAGTGACCCCGCCCCACAATGGGTCATTGGCAACGTTGAACGCAAAACCGAACGTTACGAACGCGATATTCAGATTGAAGATCGAAGTGCAGGAATTGTGGGATTTTCAAACGGATGCATCGGGATGTTACTTCAAGAAATTGGCAGACCTAACTATCAAGGCGGTATCGTCTACGGCGCAGATGGCATTGCAGACGTAACAGAAGGACGCGTTCGCCTCCTAAATAATAAATCTACAGATTGGGAAGAACGTCCTTCTGATGGGACTAATCAACACGTTGCACAAGCACAAGAATTAGTTGAGTGGCTTGATGGTGGGCCGGAACACCGTGGAGAAGCAAAACACGGGCGTGCTGCTATTGAAATTATCATGGCGATCTATGAATCCGCGCGTATGCATGAAGTGGTACAATTGCCACTGCGAACACATGCAAATCCATTAGATCTGATGATAGAAAACGGTGATTTACCCATTGAACGTCCAGGAAGGTATGATATACGAGCGTTTTTGCTACACGGAGAATCCATGAAACCTGAGTAGCAGTAATCTTTTACGCGAATTTGAACTATGCAGATCACGCAAGGTATCAGTGTTGGCTTAGCAGCACTCAGACGAAACAAGTTACGTTCCGTGCTTACAACGCTTGGAATCATCATCGGCATTGCGGCTGTTGTGGCCGTTGTTTCGGTTGGTGGTGGCGCCGAACACCTCATTCTGATAGAATTGGAACGGGTCGGTGGTGCAGGCATGATCGTCTGCTTCCGGAAAGAACATATTCGCAAAGCAGATGGTTCGTATATGGAAAACAAACATCCCGAATACATTGAGTATCAAGACCTTGCTTTTATACTTGAAACATGCCCATCTATTAAAACGGCGGCTGCACAATCTGGTATGGTCCGCCGTGTATCACACAGACACGTAAATCAATCACTCCAAGTGCATGGTGTTACCCCTTATTTTCAAGATGTCAATAACTGGTACGTTGAAAAAGGGCGTTTTTTTACTGAGGACGATATGGAACGGGGAGACCCTATCTGTTTGATCGGTTCTGAAGTACATAAAGACTTTTTTGAGATGGAGGATCCAATTGGTCGTGAATTGAGGATTGATAGGAAACGTTTCACTGTCGTGGGAGTCATGGAAGCAAAAGGCAATAAGATGGCAAGCGAAGGATGGGATAATAGAGTAATTATGCCGCTTTCTACAATGGGCACCCATTTTATCGGCAAAAGAAAAGGCTGGATCATGCTATTTGCAGTAGCGGAAAGTTATGAAAAAGTTGAGCAGGCTGTTGCGGAAATCAAAGTTGCCTTCAGACAGCAACACGGTGATGAAAAATACTTTGATTTTTTCACCGCTAAGGAGATAATCAAGCAGGTAGGCAATGTCAGTCGGATTGTTCAGATACTCCTCGGTGCTGTCGCCAGTATTGCCCTATTCGTTGGAGGTATCGGTATTATGAATATCATGTTAGTTTCTGTAACAGAGAGAACTCGTGAAATCGGTTTACGTAAATCCATCGGCGCAAGACGCACCGACATCCTAATCCAATTTTTGATTGAATCGATTGTCTTAAGCGTATGTGGTGGACTTATCGGTATTTTTATCGGTAGTGCACTTGCTACCGGCTCTGGTTGGGTTATCTCAAAATTCATGATTAAAGATGCAACTTGGCCTGCCGTTGTATCTGTTCAGGCAGCAGTGGTTGCTTTTTGTGTTTCCGCGTTCATTGGCATATTTTTCGGAATTTATCCAGCAAACAAGGCTGCAAGTCTCGCCCCTACAGAAGCACTACGCCATGATTAAGCAACCGTTTGTACTGCCATCAAAAATTTAGAGAGTAGTCTAAATTTACGATGGCAGTACAAAAAATTTCTAAATCTTTTAACTTCTCCATCGTCATTAATTTACCACCCAACACTATAATAATACCATTTCTGATATATAATGTCTCTTTTTTGTAGCATAAACTGCCAGTTTGTGCCGTATTCCGCTTCATTTCTAACAATATGAGAGCCAAAAACTACGGAGAATTAAAACGTTATAATGTCTATTATTATGATTTTTAACGCACCTAACAACCGATATTTTTTTACAAGTCTATTGCAATGCGAAACCCAACATTGTGAACCGCACGGATCGGTTCGTACGCGGCACGATTCGCACAACGCGCAGCAAATTCACCACGAGGCAGCCAAGAACCGCCCCGAATAACCTTGCGCCGCCCCTCAACTGCTCCCATCGGGTTGTCTGCAGGTGAATATTTGTATGTGTCAATATGAAACCAATCGCTGCACCAATCGTAAGCATTTCCTGCCATGTCGTAGCATCCGAAAGGACTGACACCGTTTGAATAACTGCCTATCGGTGTCAACTTTTTCAACCGAGATTCCGAAGTATTTGCCTTACTTGCATCCCATACGTTTCCCCAAGGATACTCTCTGCCATCAGTCCCACGAGCAGCTTTTTCCCATTCCGCTTCTGTTGGCAGACGATATGGTTCTCCCGTTGCACTGCTAAGCCACTCTAAAAAATTGGTTGCGTCGTACCAACTTATACCGACGACGGGAAAATCTGCGCTATTGAAGCGGTCATCTCCCCAATATATAGGTTGTCGGTATCCTGTTGCCTCAACGAATTGCGCGTACTGCATATTCGTGACGTGATAGATGCCGATAGCATAAGCATCCAATGTAACGCTGCGCTGTGGTTCTTCGGGATCGGTCTTCCGCAATCCCGTCGGGTAAGTTCCCATTGTAAAAGGTCCGGCAGGAATTTCGACTAAAGGGTAATTAAGCGCTTTGATGTGCATGTTGGTGCATAAATCCTAAAATAAAGATTAGGGAATTTACTGCCTTAAGTATAGCACATCTGAAGCTTTGTTGCAATTTGTTGGGATGCCAAAGGCGTTCCATCAATCAATCCAAGTATCAGTTCGGTGCACTCGGTTTACTCTGTCAGACAGCAAACGGGTGGACGCTTTTCCCAGTATGAGTAAAGATGTCCACATATTTTGGATTGAACTATAAAACCGAATCTCTCTGTATAGACCACAATTTTCTGGACAAGCAACGAATCCTATGCTATGCTAAGCACCATATATCTTATAGAGATTATGCAGAGGAGAAACTATGGCTAACGAAGATTTTACCTCTAAAGTACCGCATTATACCTTTGCGGAAACGTTGGAAGAACAGGAAGAACAGTTAAAGACTAATCCGTTGATGCAACGGTTGAACGATTATCGGAAAACTTACGAAGGTGACCCACACCGTCCAATCTATCACTATATCAATCCAGAAGCGATGCTCAATGATCCGAACGGTCTCTGTTTCTGGCAGGGACGGTGGCATCTTTTCTATCAAGCATATCCACCTGAAGATACGCGTCAACACTGGGGACACGCGGTTAGCGATGACCTCATCCATTGGCGTGATCTCCCCTACGCGATTTATCCAAACCCGGAACGTTGCTGCTTCTCCGGTTCAACATTCGTGGAAGAAGACCGCGTGATTGCGATGTATCACGGCACGGTTGTCGGTAACATGGTGGCAGTGTCAAGCGACCCACTCCTTCTGAATTGGGAAAAGGTGTCTGGTAAAGCAGTGATTCCCTCAAGACACGCTGATGGCACAACACCTGTCTATCGTGTTTTTGATCCGTGCATCTGGAAGAAAGATGACATGTATTACTCGCTATCGGGTGGAACGCTACCGCACGGTCCCGGCGGCAAACCTGTTCGCGCCAATTTCCTGCTCCGTTCAGCAGATTTAGCAAATTGGGTCTATCTGCATCCCTTCGTTGAAGACGATCAGTACACGTTGGTTGGTGATGATGGTGCATGTCCCTATTTTTGGCCCATCGGTGACCGACACATGCTGCTATTTTTCAGCCACATGAGCGGTGGGCAGTATCTACTCGGTGATTACGACAAAGCACGGGATAAGTTTGTTGTAACTGCAGGTGCAAAAAACAATTTCGGCGCAGCGTCCCCCGCAGGTGTTCACGCCCCTTCTGCAACACCTGATGGCGAAGGTGGTCTCATTGTTATCTACAACATGAACCCAGCGAAACCTACCAAGGGTTGGAACCAGATTATGACCTTACCGCGCCGTTTGACACTTCTTTCAAGAGATGAAATTGGTGTAGAGCCTGCAGGCGATATTGAATCGCTACGGTCCGACCATCAACATGTCAACTCAACAACGCTTCCTGCAAACGAAGAGGTTGTATTAGAAAACATAAAGGGCAATGCTATGGAACTTGAGCTTGAAATTGACACAAAGGGTTCCCCGATGGTTGAGTTGAACGTGCTTCGTTCACCACAGAAAGAGGAATTCACAAGAATCGCTTTCTTTAGAGAACGTGGTATGCGAAATCACAATTCGGACAGAAATGTACGTGAAAGTCTGCTAACGATAGATTCATCGTATTCGTCTATAGCACCCGATGTGCGTTCACGAGCACCCGAAACTGGTGGATTGTCAATTTTAGGGGACGAAACGCTCAAACTACGCGTGTTTGTTGACAAGAGCGTTGTTGAAGTGTTCGCCAATGGACGACAATGTGTCGCGATGCGCGTCTATCCTGATAGAGAAGATAGCGTTGGCGTGTCTTTACGTTCGCAAGGACAAGACAGTGAACTCAAATCTCTGGATGCTTGGCAGATGCAGAATATCTATGCTTAGTAAGTTACGGTTCTTCGTATCCTACGTGCTATAAACATCGCTCCTTTACAAGAAGGCTATAGGATTCGAGGAACCGTCATCTGCACAAACCGTGGAAAAATAACAAGAGAAATCCTATTTTGCAGTCGGTGGTGAGGCGAAGATTGTCTCAATGGACGTGTGGTAAATGCTCTCTATTTGGGAAGAACTGAAATATCGGAAGGGAGTAGCAAAAATTAGAATGGGTAACTCATGAAAACTCCACGAATTTATAACAATAATGCAAATGATGTCTTAGTCCGGGCTATAGTAATTTGCCTGATGTTTTGTTTAACCGCTTTTTTTACAAGCTGCGGCGATTCGCCTTCAATTCAGTCTGCCGAAACAACACAAGATATCCACATACCTGAACCTGTTCCTCCCCCAACCGTTATTCGAGAGGCTTTTGATCTGGATCCGTTTTACCAGCAATGGATTGATGTGGAAGGTTTACCTGTGATAGCATCCGAGAAGGTGAATCCCTATGCCGTAAAAGAGGCAGCATGGCTTATTAGGAAAATGCTTCAACACCGCCAGGATATACTGCAGGCACTTGTGCAAAACGACGTGCGTTTTGTCGTGATAGCACATAACGAAATGACGACACAAATTCCCGAATACAAGAATCTAAAACCAAATTATTATTGGGACCTGCGGGCGCGTGGTTTAGGACCAAGGGCATCAATATCTATCGCGAGTTGTGGTGAGGAAAACTTACTTGATTATCCAGGAAACCCTTATCCATCTGAAAATATTTTAATTCATGAGTTCAGTCATGCAATTCACATAAAGGGTTTAAACACTGTTGATCCGAGTTTTGATAAACGACTCAAGGAAGCGTTCAATTTGGCGAGAGGAAAAGGGTTATGGAGAGGCACTTATGCTATTACAAACAGAGAAGAATATTGGGCTGAAGGAACACAATCTTGGTTTGACACAAATTGGACAGATGATAACCAACATAATCATGTCAGAACTCGGGAACAGCTAAAAGCGTATGACCCAGCACTCGCGGCCCTACTCACTGAAGTCTTTGGTGATACAGGTTGGCGGTACACACAGGCAATAAATCGCACCCATCTATTACATCTGCAAGGGTTCAATTCGGCGAAGTCTCCAAAATTTAGATGGCAATCGGATTTTCCGGATTTTACAGCGTTACATGAGCAATTACTAATCCAGAATAGTGATGGTAATGGTAAGTGGGTTAACTTAAAAGAACAAGACCCAAGCCAGATTCCAAATCTAAAATCAGAAGTCAATTACACTGAAACTGCAATCATTTTCGTGAACCCTACCGAAGCAGATATTGCCTACTACTGGGTAGATTATGAGGGTAATGAAATATTCTATCGACGTATTGTTGCCAATTCACTTGTTTGTCAAAACACTTATGTGGGGCATTTTTGGGTGGTTAAAGATATGAAGGGACGTAACCTCACAGTATTTCGCTCCGAGGAAAAAACAGGCCGTGCTTTTATTACTTATAAAGGTTCAGAGTAAACATTAGGTTACATAAAGGAAAGGAGTAGAATAACCATGAAACGTCTTACAGTAACTTCACTCGGACAAATTCGTGAAGCTGATATTACCTTTGGAGATTTGACAGTGTTTGTCGGTGAGCAAGCGAGTGGAAAAAGTATTTTGCTCCAACTTGTAAAGTTAATTTTAGACGCAGGCGATATTACGCATACACTTAAAAAACACGGTTTTGATTGGCAAAAAGATAGCGATAAATTTTTATCTCTCTATTTTGGTGAGGGGATGGAGGGGATATGGAACAAGGATGAGACTGCAGTCACCTATGGTAAGACAGAATTTACACCACGAAAGGCAACCTTAAAGAGAAGGAAAGATGAGAGTCTCTTTTCGATACCAGCACATCGGGTTGTAACGCTTAAAGATGGGTGGCCCCGCGCTTTTACTGACTATGGAACAAGCGATCCTTACGTCGTTAAGGAGTTCAGCGAACAGTTGCGCCTATTGATGGAAACTGGTTTGGGATCAGGCAAGGGTGCTATTTTTCCACAAGAAGGCCGTATGAACAAAACAATACGTGATGCAATCGGGAAAAGTATCTTTGGGGAGGCTGAGATGAGATTGGATAGGTCAGGGTTACGGAAACGAATTGTCTTAGATGTTGCGGGTACCCAATTGCCATTTATGGTCTGGTCTACAGGTCAGAGAGAATTCGCGCCTCTTTTACTGGGTTTGTACTGGTTAATGCCTTCAGGAAAAGCACAAAAGAAAAATAACATCAATTGGGTTATTATTGAAGAACCTGAAATGGGGTTACACCCTCAAGCGATCTCAGCACTTCTCCTCGTATTTTTAGAGTTATTAAGGCGAGGCTACAAAATCATCGTTTCTACCCATTCAGCGCAAATTTTAGAACTTATCTGGGCAATTCAACTCATTGCCAAATCAAAAAACGCTCCAGCACGATTAGGACAACTGCTGGATTTGAAACCGAATGCCTTTTCCTATGACCTTACAAATACAGTCATACACAAAAAAACATTTAAAACCTATTATTTCTCTCGCGGAGACAGTGTTGTGAATGTCAAAGATATTTCTACATTAGATGCGGAAGATCCAGATGAAGCAGTATCGGATTTTGGGGGATTGACAGCATTTAGCACTAAAGCTGCTGAAGTTGTCTCTTTGGCTATGTTGAGGTTGACTTGTGAATGAATCCATTGAAAAGGTCACTGCATTTATCACGCAAAAACGCAATGGAGTGAACGCATTACTTGTCTTTAAGCATCCCACTGCGGGTGTCCAAATTCCTGCAGGCACAGTTGAAGTAGACGAAAATATTGAGACTGCGGTCCAGAGAGAAGCTTATGAAGAAACGGGACTACAGCATGTAAAAATTGAGAAATATCTCGGTTGTTTTGAAAATGAGTTAGCAGAACAAGAACGGATAATAACACAAACAACGAAAGTCTATATCAAACCCGATTTAAACGCAATTCCGTACAAAGACATACTAACCAGAGGACTCACTGTGGAATATCATTCCACCTGTAACGGCTTTACACACGTATCATATTTTGAATACGATAAATTTCCCAATCCCTCGTACATCGCCTATAATATATCGGGGTGGGTACCGAACGAAAACTTGAGTAATCAAAAAACAAGACATTTCTTCCAGTTGAGTACATCAGAAGAAACAGCGGATATGTGGGAATTGAAAAGCGATAGAGATCATATTTTTCAACCTTTTTGGATACCACTTTCACCGAAACCCGAAATCGTCCTCCCACAGAATAGGTGGTTGGATTTTGTCTACGAGAAAATACTTGTCGAATAATTGTAGTACCAACATGAGCAACAATCAATTTCAAGTTGAACATTTTAGGAGGAGATACAGATGGCAACTTATCGTGCAGGCGTAATCGGTTTAGGACGGATGGGAAGCACTTTTGACGATGAAATTACACAGGGCGGATCGATTTTTCTCCCTTACTGTCATGCGCCAAGTTATGACGCATCACCGAAAACGGAGTTGGTGGCGGGTGCCGACCTACATGCCGAACAAGCCTCAATTTTCAGTGAACGGTGGGGACTTAGTTCGGAACATATCTATAGTGATTATCGCGAAATGTTAGAGAAGGAAAACCTTGATATTGTGAGTATATGCACAACAGCACGGGTTAGATCAACTATTGTGCAAGATGTGGCGCGTGCAGGTGTCAAGGGTATCTGGGCAGAAAAACCGATCTCGCTCAGCCTCGTCGAAGCGGATGCAATGGTAGATGTCTGCCGAGAAAACAATGTCGTAATGGCAATCAATTGCGCGCGCCGTTGGAATCCCTTCTTTAGTGAGGCGAGGAAACTCATTGACGGAGGTGAGATCGGTAATGTGTTGCAGGTAACCGTGTATGCACAGTGTGGTCTTTCGCATAACGGTAGCCATGCCATTGATATTCTACGTTATATGGCAGGTGGCAATGTGGAATGGGTTTTCGGTGAGATGCAGTCCGATGAAGCCGCAGCAGGTGAAAACGATCTGATGGGAAATGGCTACCTCGTTTTTGATAACGGTGTGCGGGCATATCTCCGCAGCACGTCGTGTGGTGCTGCACTGTGGGAGGTAGATGTTATCGGTACAACGGGACGCATCCGTTCAATTAATAACGCAGAAACATTTGAGTTGATTCGTATTATTCCCGGTGGCAGACGTGGGCGTGGGGTTCCTGCGACATGTCCATTCCCGATACCTGTAAGAATGCAAGGAATGGGTTTGACCATTGTTGACGACATTATTAACGCCATTGAAAATGGAGGTTCGCCTAAATGTTCTGATGAAGATGGACGTGCTGCGTTAGAGATTGCAATTGCACTTCGGGAGTCGCATCGGCGTGGTGGTGTAAAGGTGAACTTGCCGATTGAAGACCGGAGTCTGCGTATTCTATCTTCGGAGATTCATGGTGACGATACGCCTGCGCGGATTAGGCGGATGCGGGGTTGAATTAACGAGGATGTGTATTTAGATGAAGTCATATTGAGTAAAACCTATAAATATGGTAAAATAAAGATATAAGGTTAAAAATGTAGGTCCGTTTTTTTTTTGAGAGGTTCTGTTATGACTGACACAACTGCAAAACAGCTGAACAATTGTCTTCCGAAACAAGTTAGGCTTAGGGATTTTAACTGATATATTAAACCCTTTTTATCAACAAGGCATAAAGGCCCAAAGCCTAAACTCTCTTCGGACAAGATATTTAATTACATCCTCTATGTTTTACATACAGGTATGCAATGGGATCAACTCCGGACACGGCGTAACGAACTCCATTGGTCTAATGTCTACAAATGGCATAATCGGTGGTCAAAAGATGGTTCTTATAAGAAACTCTTTGAAACCTCTGTTCTCCATCTTCTTGACAGTGATCAACTTGACACCTCTTGTATACATGGTGATGGTTCAAACACCGTTGTAAAAAAAGGGGAGATGGCATCGGTTATTCAGGACACAAACATCAAAAAGGTGAAAAAGAGTTGACCATCACTGACAATCAAGGGTTTATCATTAGTCCAATAACTGTCAGCCCCATCAACGAACACGATACAACGATTTTGCCCGAAGCCTTCAGCAAACTCTTGACCTTTAGTCATCGGATCGGCATGGAACTGAGCGGTTCTGCACTCACCCTGGATTCTGGTTTTGACGCGAAAGCGAATCATAAACTTATCAAAGAACAGGGTTTGGTTCCCGTGATCTATCCGAACAAACGGAATACTAAAGAACCTATTGCTATCGCTCGCAAGTTTCGCTGGTTTAGAAAAGATATCTATAAAGACCGATATAAAGTAGAACGAACTTTCGGGTGGCAAGATACCTACCGAAAACTCGCATTGAGCTACGATAAACTCAAAGAAACGCGTTTAGGGTTTCGGTATCTTGCATATTCTATGATAAATTTTCGGGTGACTTTTAAAATTCTTAGATGTTACTCGCTATGAGTTCATGTTAAAAATCGTTCTGGTGAAAGGTGGCACGAATGAATTTCTCAAACTGGCTTGAAAAATGGGGAATGGAATCTTTGAAAATCACGCCCCCCTTTCTGCAAATGGAGTGGACTCCACAGGCTGCGGATAAAAATGCCGCTTGGGCACTCTATATTGAATTGCTTACACGGATTACCACACAACCATTGCCCATTGAACACGGCGATGAAAAAACTGCTTTGGATAGTGTCTATTCACTGTTCGCAACGACAAGAGAAGTTATCAGAGAATATGGACCAGACTGTATTAACTTTACAAAAATCGCAATTGTTGTTCTTAACCAAGTGATTCGTCCTTTTACCGCAAAGTGGCACCGAAAAAGTATCGCAGGAGACTTTGAGGATGAAACTGAACGTACCGTTTTTCGAGACGAATTGGCTGCACTACAAGAGGAATTACGTAAATATTCTCAAATGTTGGCGGATATTGCTGATGTTGAAGACTTAACTAATCTTGAGGATACAGAGGACACTGCGTAAATGTAGGCGTTTAAAACAATTTTATTCTTGTACTCAAAAATGGTTTTGAGGATTCTCCATTTCCCGCGCACCTTCCGCGGCAAAAAGAGGAGCAGGAGGCACTCGCAAAACTTAAATCATTAGCAGCAGATAGGGAATAATAATTATAGGACAGACGCATTGCCCTTGCTTGCGGAGGACAAAGGGTAGGTGGGATGGACAAATCGTTATGAAAGCTATTCCGCAGGTATCATAGCATTAGGAAAATCAATGAACTCGGTTTGCAACCGGAGGTGGGGAATAAAACCCCGTATCAAACAATTGATTAAGATTCCATATTATGTTATAATATATTTAACTTAAGTTATTTCAATTTATGTATGTATAGTCTATTTTTCTTAACTGTATTAGAAAAATAGCAGACATATTGAGGTTACTATCATGGCTGAGTATGTTGATGGAGTTAATCCGAAACTCCTCAAATGGGCGCGCGAACGTTCCGGGTACTCTGTGGAAGCAGCTGCCAAAACTTTAAGTAAAAATACTTCATTCATTGCTGAATGTGAGTCGGGCAATTCTGCGCTCACTTATGCTCAACTTGAAACCTTAGCTGATAAGTACAAGCGGCCTGTTGCTATTTTCTTTTTTCCTGAACCTCCAGAGGAAGAAAATATTGCTAAGAATCTTGCACTCCGAAGTTCTGACATTGATCAATTAGAACCGCGAATTCATATTCTACTGCGACACGCTTATGCACGACAACTTTCCTTGATGGAACTCAACCTCGGTAACAATCCATCTGAAAACAAAATTTTTGTAGATATTCATGCCCAGCTCAACGATTCACCTATAGAATTAGCAAAACAGACTCGAGTGTATCTGAACATCAGTGTTGCCGAACAAACAGGTTGGAGTAATCCTACAGAAGCATTGGAAAATTGGCGTGAATGTATTCAGGAAAAAGGTGTTTTTGTTTTTAAAGATGCATTTAAAGATAATTCTGTTGATGGATTTTGTCTCGTACATGATGTATTTCCAGTAATCTATCTAAATAATAGTAGACCAGCAGTCCGACAGATTTTTACCTTGTTCCATGAATTAGCACATCTGTTACTTGGAAAAAACGGAATTACTCGTGACACCAACCCTACAGGTGAAAAAATTGAGACATTCTGCAACCAATTCGCTGCTGAATTTCTTGTGCCATCTGATAACTTAGAATCTCACCTTAAGTTTCCTGATTACGATGATGATACTGTAGAAAAATTGGCAAGTATTTATAAAGTTAGTCGTCCAGTCATTTTGTTAAAGTTAGTCGATAAAGGGATTCTTACATATCAAGATTATCTGCACAAAATAAAGGGATGGACAGCATTATATGAATCACATAAGGACCAAAAAACTGAAGATGAATCCCCAGGGGGCGGGAGCTATTACAATACACAAACAGCATATTTAGGCAAGAGATATATGGAACTTGCCTTTAGTTCGTTTTATCAGGGAAAATGTTCGATTGAACAGCTTGCAGAGCATCTAAACGTTAAGGTAAAAAATTTATCTGGGCTTGAAGACTGCCTGCTCAATAAGGCAGTTCGCAAATGATCTATGTATTTGACACCAATAGTTTTAGTGTACTTGGTAATTATTACCCGAACCAATTCCCGACTTTTTGGCAATATTTCGATCAAACGGTGCAAGATGGAAGGATCATCTCTGTCCGAGAAGTTTACAGAGAACTACAACGGTACACACGGCATTCTCATTTATCTGATTGGATAGAACGTCATAAAAGCATTTTTGTGATACCGGGGGCTGCAGAAACACAATTTGTTAGTCAAATTTTTATGGAACCTCGTTTTCAAAACTTAGTTAATGAGAAAAATCGTTTAGCTGGTTACCCGTGTGCCGATCCATTCATCATTGCCTTAGCGAAAACAATAAATGGATATGTTGTCACTGAAGAAAAAGAGAAACCTAACGCTCCGAATATACCAAATGTCTGTGACCATTTTGGAGTTGCCTTTACTAACTTACAGGGATTCATGGAAAGGGAAAAATGGACATTCTAAGACGCAATAAAAGGACTAACATCGAAAGAACGCAAATCAGAAGTACGGCGTGTAGGTTTAAACGTTGCGTCTCAAAACGAAATTTGCTAAAATAGCAGTATTGGAGATTTTGACTTACTTCTTGAGTGTAGACGCGCGCAGAGCGCTTATAAAAGAAAGGAATTTACAATGTTTGTATGTATTGCATGTGGTTATTTGTGGAAAGAAGCCGATGAACCGCCCGATGAGTGTCCGGCATGTACCGCACCCAAAGAGAAATATATCCCCTACGATGACAGAGCAGAACGGTGGGTCAAACGCGCCGTAGCAGCACATGTCATGTACCCGGATGAAGAAGGTGCTGACCTCCGTGCTGAGAATTCTGCTCTCTCTTCACACATCAGATTCGCCTTGGTGGGTTTACTTGGTGACCTCCAGAAAGAATAAAATGAGCAAGCTCCGATTTACGCAATCGGGGCTTCTTTTTGTTTTCCTTAATTTCACATCGAATCCATATATACTTCTTGGCGGTTACCCCGTTTGTAGTCGCGCAATTTATTGCGCCTCTTACATTTAGCATGAGTATTTTTCGGCTTGGATTGAGTATAGTGAAATAACAAATTCAATTTATGAGATGCATTCAGGTTTTTTATTAACTATCAGAAAGGAACGGCATTGTTGGTCCCTTGCACCAATTGACAAAATGCCGTAATATAAAAATGAAACAGGTCCGTTATCTGCTGATACTGTTCCTTGTAGCGTTACACGGAATAGCATCAGCGCAAAATCTTGCAGACCGAGTAGTGGAACACACTTTCCCTAACGGTTTAAAACTATTGATGATTGAACGTCACACTTCACCGACCGTCGCGCCGTACATCCTCTTTAAAGCGGGTTCCGTAGATGAATCTGACGATGCGCGTGGCATTGCACACATGCTTGAACACATGCTATTCAAAGGCACGAAAACAATCGGCACCAAAGACTATGAAAAAGAAAAAGTTGTGCTTGCCGAAATAGATAAAATTGGTGACGCATTAGACATGGAGCGTGCAAAAGGTGTGAGGGCAGACGCAGAAAAAATTGCCGAATTAGAAGCGGCACTCAAAACACAACAAGAAGCCGTAAAAGAATGGGTTGTCTCCGGCGAATACACCGAAATCTATACGCAACACGGCAGCACCGGATTCAACGCTGGCACCTCTGTTGACTATACGATTTACACGGTGGAATTGCCATCAAACAAATTAGAATTGTGGGCGATGCTTGAATCAGACAGGCTTAAGAACGCGGTTTTACGTGAATTTTATGTTGAACGTGAAGCGGTAAAAGAGGAACGCCGGATGGTTGTGGATACGCGCCCCGGTGGCAAGCTCTATGAGCAGTTTATGGCTGCGTCCTTCACTGCGCATCCCTATGGAATGCCAATCATCGGTTGGCCCTCCGATATCGCGATGCTAAACCGCAAAAAAGCAGAAGAATTTTTCCGTATCCACTACGCACCGAATAACTCTGTGATGGTCATTGTCGGAGATATTAACGTCGAAAAAACTATCAAACTCATTGAAAAATATTTTGGTGATATTCCGTCTCAACCGCTCCCTGATGAAGTCACCGTTCGTGAACCCGCACAGGAAGGGGAACGAAGAATTGAGGTAGAATTTGACGCTGAACCACAGATGATGATCGGATTCCACAAACCGACAATCCCACATTTTGACGATTACGTGTTGGATATGATCAGTGCTATTCTCTCGGATGGGCGCACCTCCCGTTTTTACAAGAACATCGTTGAAGAGGGCATAGCGGTTTCTGCTAATTCAATAAACGGATACCCCGGTGCCCGTTACGATAACCTCTTTGTAGTTAGTGCTACTCCTCGCTCACCGCATACAACAGCTGACGTGGAGGAAGCAATTTATACGCAACTGGAAAAACTGAAAACAGAACCTGTCGCCGAAAAGGAATTTAAACGTATCCTTAAACAGATAGATGCGGGCTTTATCCGCGCCCTAAGTTCAAACGCCGGAATGGCAAACCAACTCGCTTTTTATGAAGGCATTGCCGGCGACTGGCGATACATACTCAACTGGCGGAAAAAGATGTACGAAATCACACCGGATGACATCATGAGAGTAGCACAGACCTATTTTAAAAAGAGCAACCGCACCGTCGCTACACTTGTTAAGAAAGAACCTGTAGCGTCTGAAAGTACCGACGAGGAGGATAGTGAATAATGCAGAAACAGATCACGAAAAAACTTTTTATAGCCGTCTTTATTGCCTGTTTTATCGTTTCGGGCAGCCTGCCGTTATATGCTAAACCGCATGAAGAACTGACTTATGAACCTATTCAGTTCAAACCGCCTGTGCCTGAAAGACATGAACTTTCTAATGGAATGGTTTTATACCTACTTGAAGATCACGAGTTACCTGTATTTGACATCAGCGGACTTGTTAGAACGGGGACCATCTACGACTCAAGTGACAAGGTGGGATTAGCCTCTATTTGTGCAAGTGTCATGCGAACCGGAGGTACAGTGTCCCGTGAACCGGAGGCATTGAACGAAGAACTTGAATTTATGGCTGCTTCTGTTGAAATCGGCATGTCTCCCGAATACGGGAGAGTGAGTCTTTCAACAATGGCAGAGGATATTGAAAAAGGATTAGAAATCTTTGCTGATGTTTTACAAAACCCTGCTTTCAGAGAGGATAAACTTGAACTCCGAAAACAACAAGCAATTGAAGCAATTCGCAGAAGAAACGACAATCCTATACAATTGGCATGGCGTAATTTCTCCGCGATACTCTATGGAACAGATCACCCGTTTGGTTGGTACTCTGAAATTGAAGACGTAGAGAGCATCACAGTAGACGATCTCAAAGCATTCCATGCCAAATATTATCAGCCAGATAATATCATGCTTGCTATTACTGGCGATTTTGAAACTGAAACGTTGATCGCACAACTTGAAAAGGTGTTTGATGGATGGGACAACGCTAAAATAGAATTTCCACACATTTCTGATGTTGAAAACGCACCGAAACCTTCTGTCAACTATATCATGAAAGATTTGCCACAAACTACAATGTTGATCGGACATTTCGGCATCAAGCGAACCCCAGATTTCCCAGATTTCTTTGCCCTCCGTGTCATGAATGATATTCTCGGTGAGGGCGGTTTCACCTCACGTTTGATGAAGGAAGTACGAGAAAAACACGGGCTCGCCTATATGGTCGGAAGCCTCATGCAAACGAGCCTCTACTCAAATCCTGGTGAGTGGTTCGCCTATTCACAGACACGTTCAGATAAAACTGCCGAAGCAATTTCACTCATTATCAGCATAGTACGTGACCTAAGAGAAAACCCAGTGTCTGAGGAAGAACTACAGCGGACTAAAGATTCGCTCATCAATTCGTTTGTGTTCGGGTTTGAGAGTAGTTCGCAAATCGCATTTCAGCAGATGATGCTTGCCTATCGCGGATTCGCACCAGATTTCCTTGAAACCTATACAGACAATATCGCGAAGGTCACAGCGGAAGATGTGCAGGCAGTCGCGCAAAAATATCTTCACCCTGACGCACTCACGATTGTCACTGTCGGAAATCAAGATAACTTCGACCGACCTTTGGGTGAATTCGGAGAGGTCAACGAGATAAAAATCAAGCAGCCGACACCTCCACCCCCCGAACCGATGCCTGAAGCGAGTGAGACTGACGTTGCAAAAGCGAAGGAAATCGTTGCCGCAGCTGTTGAGGCACACGGTGGACTTGAGAAGTTGAAAGCGGTGAAAAACGCTGTTACACAATCAAACATCACCGTTCAGACTCCTGGTGGTAAAATGGATTTGCAAGTAGTATTTTATCATTCTTATCCTGACAAATTCAGACAAGAGATGAACACCCCTCAAGGCAAAGTGAGTTACGTATATGATGGTCATGCTGCCTATGCAATCTCATCCATGGGTGTTCAACCTTTGCCTCCTGAAATAGCGACTTCCTTGATAGATCTTGTTTTCAGAGATATGATCCCGCTCCTGGCAAACCTTACACAGAACGATATTCCAGTTCAATATGCCGGTACAGAAGAAGTGCTCGGAGAACAGGCATCTGTTCTGATTGTAAAACAACCTTCAGGCGAAATGCTCAAACTCTTCATCAGTGAAGAGACACATCATGTGGTTAAAAATGCATTTCGCGACACTGTACAAGGTGTTATGGTCAACAAAGAAACTTTCTTTTCTGATTTTCGCGAAGTTGAAGGCGTTCAATTCGCGTTCCACATGATGCAAAATGTGAATGGCGAACTTAACACCAATAATCGTGTTAATAGTGTCAAGTTGAATGTTGAACTTGACGAATCACTTTTTGAAGTACCGGAATGAAAATGTTGAATATGTAAGTCCAATATTTTCATGACAGCACACCAGCAGATGTGCTGGTGTTAAATGCCTCGCGACATGTGAGAACATGACAACCGTTTATATCCTTATCTGTCGGTAGCGGCATAGTATATTTCAAGGACATAAATAATGCATATCGCAAGACTATCGTTGACCTGTCTCTTCACCTTTACATTCATTGTAAGTTGTAGCACCTCCAATAAACAGGTAAAAATGCCTGGAACTGCCACAGTGGCTGCGGAAGCCAAATTGAAAGCAAAGGAAATCGTTGTCGCAGCTGTTGAGGCACACGGTGGACTTGAGAAGTTGAAAGCGGTCAAAAATGTTGTTGCGGATATGCAAACCACCACGCATACGCCAATGGGACCAATGGATTTGCAAGTCGCCTTATATCAGGTCTATCCGGAGAAAATGCGGCAAAATATCGTTACACCACAAGGCGAAATCAGCGTTGTATTTGATGGTGAAGCTGCTTTTGTCATGTCCGTTGCGGGCATGCAACCTTTACCACCTGAAATGACAACCTCCTTGACAGATGCAGCTTTCAGGGACACAGTTCCGCTCCTGGTCCACCTTTCACAAAACGATGTCCCGGTTCAATACGCAGGAACAGAAGAAGTGGATGGGAAACCTACATCTGCCTTGCTTGTGAAGCAGCCTTCAGGTGAAATAGTCAAAATCTTCATCAGTGAAGAGACACACTATATCATTAAATTAGCCTTCCGCGAGACAGAGCAGGGCGCGACAATGGACAAAGAAACTTTCTTTTCTGATTTTCGCGAAGTTGAAGGCGTTCAATTCGCGTTCCACGTTAGGCAAAATGTGAATGGCGAACTTTACACCGATAATCGTGTGTCCAATATTAAATTGAACACTGAACTTGACGAATCACTTTTTGAGGTGCCAGAGTGAAAACGTTGAATTTGCGTGTCCGTTATTTTCAAGATAGCACACCAGCAGATGTGTCGTGCCGTGAAACCGCCTTTATCCGCCGCGAATTTGAAATGCCGCTGCCAATTGCCGAAACTGCTTTGGTACTCGTTGATTTATGGAACGTGCATTTCATTGAAACTTGGATAGAACGCGCTAAACAGGTGACTGTTGAGTGCGTTGTGCCTGTTATAGATGCGGCGCGACAGGTAGGCATGACAATCGTTCATGCCCCTTCGCCATCGGTAGCGGCACAGTATCCGCAACTCAAACGGCACAAACCGCCTGAACCCTCAACACCTTCTACGTGGCCACCCTCCGATTTTCGAGGTAGAGAAGGCGATTATGCTGTATACCGTGGACCGCGTAGTCAACCGCCGGGTATTGGCATCCATTGGGATAAACTTGCATCGCAACTCTCTATGTCTCCGGCTATTGATGTCCAAGACGATGATTATGTGATTGCAACGGGACAGCAATTGCATGAACTGCTTGAGGAACGGCAAATCTTACATCTCATCTTTGCAGGTTTCGCAACGAACTGGTGTGTTTTAGGGAGAGATTACGGTATCCGTTCTATGGCAAGGTATGGCTATAACATTATTCTGCTCCGTGATGCCACCACAGGCGTAGAGTTTCCTGATACTTACGATAATCTGTTCACAACAGAGATCGCTATTCGGGAAGTGGAACAGCAGTATGGGTTTAGTGCCTCAAATGCCGATTTCTTTGCGGCAGTTGAGGCTTCTTGACATTTAACCCAGACACCTCTAATACCAAATTAACGCGATTCGTCTCGGTATGTGCAGTTTCCTAGTCTACCGAGACGAATCGCGTTAATTTGGTACTATCGCGTTTTTGTCTCTAATCTCTGCTATTTTGCCCACTTCACAATACCAGAAAAATAGCACAACCTCTCATAATACCGCATCACCCGCTTTACATACTGACGCGTTTCTTGATACCCTCTAAAATACCCGTGCGGCGGCACACCCGCTTCCCACACTTCGCTATGCAATTCCGTATCCTTTTCTGTGAGTAACCCAAGATTTGCCTTGATAGATTCCCATTGATGCGGTTCACCCTCGCGGTGTTCCGCAATTGTCTGCGCATCCTTGATATGTCCGCGTCCACCATTATAACTGGCTAAAGCAATACGCACACGATTCGGATGTGAACTCTCTGGATAGAGATCATATAAATTGCGCAGATAACGCGTCGCACCAGCAATACTTTCATGAGCTGCAAATGGATCGGTAACACCAAGCTCTTTTGCAGTTTTAGGCATCAGCTGCATCAATCCCTTTGCACCAGCAGGACTCACGGCATATTTGTTAAACCCAGATTCCTGGACAATTAGGGCAGTAACCAACCGCCAATCCAACTGATGCATTGCAGCATGTTTCTGGATAACTCGACGATACTTTAGGATATCTGGGGAAAGAATTAGAAGTCGAACACCGCTCCAGTCCCGCACAAATACCGCAAAACCCCCAATCAGTAGCGCACAGATGATAATTCTCACAAGAATGCGTCTTTTTATCTTTATCATGTGAGTTCAACTCCGATAAATCTGCATGCAAAGTAGTAGGCACACGCTGTATGCCGCCACAAGCTAAGACGGACGGAATATGCCTGCTACCTTCAAACTCTCAATTTCCCCAAGCATAAGCAAATAAGAAAACAAAACGGTGTTCCTGTTCAGTTTCACCCGCTGCATGCTCAATGTTCTGGATATGTCGCCACGCATAGTTAACAGAACCTTTCAATCCAGTCGTTGGTCGATATTTCCAACCAACCCGAATTTCTGAAAGCCGTTCAACTACGCCAGAAGGAAACGGAATGTCTTGATACGCCTCACCGTAAAATCGGTCTGTAATATCTGCTTCCCCGTTTCGCTGATGACTAAAATGGCTCTCAATTACGGCTGAAGGTGTGGCTTGATACGAAACACGGAATGTAAATATATCCGCATCTGTGCCAATCGGATGTCCAATCATCGCGCCGAAATGTGTGAACTGGTTATCGGGAACAAGATGTGTATATGCCCACCGATTGACGCGCACATACTCTGTGTGGATGCCAAGTTGACGCGCCGCCTGCATCGGATACCACTCTACACCTGTGAGCCATGTAACCGCATGTGGATCAAAGGTGTCCGGATTATACTGAAAATCATCTGCAACCCATTCCGCATAGAGACGCACACCATCAATCGGACGCATCGCCCCATCCAAACTAAACATGATATTGTCGTCTTTTTTCGCATTGTATTGAACCGCATAATATGGGATAACGGGATTAAGGTAGCTCCACTCCACCGTTTGCACATCGCCTCCGTAAAGCACCCATTCAGCGGCACCGATTTCAAGCCAATCGCTGAATTGATAGTCAAACCGATGTGCGCTCAGATAACGTTTCGCGAGATAGCGCGTCGTGCCATCGTCAAACCACGTTGAATTGAGTTGAGCAGAAAACGCTGTAACTTTGAGCGTTCCGATTTTGCAAGGAAAAGTACCAGTGAGTCGGATAAGTTCAAACGGAGGTGAGTTGTCCGAAATCCCGACAGATTTATCAGGACTCGCCCCCCAAAACACAAAATCTCTACCCACTAATAAGTCTAATTCTGCGTCTCCAAAAGGCATCAAGTGGTATTGCAGATAACTCCTTTTGAAGTCAACAACATAATCCATATACCATCTTTCAAATCGTTGATCAGCAGATTTCAGAAGCGGTGGTGGATCGGGCAGAAAAAAACTCTCTGTAAAATCTGGACCCTGCTCAAAATTGGAGATTTCCAACTCGGAATATACAGTGAACCGATGCTTGCTGTTTCCGCCAGCATAATGCAATCCACTTTGAAGTGCTGGTGCAATTTTTTTATCTGCAAAACGTAATTCTGGCTGAATATGCACGTGAGTCTTTTGCTTTGTTCCTGCTAATTCAAAGAGAAATTCACGTTTGAGTTTCTCTAAAAGCTTTCTATCTATTGGCGATATAATCACTACACCAGAACGGATACGTGCTTCAGCGTTTTGAATAATATTTGCCACATCTGCACGGGATAGTGGTAAAGAATGTCGATGAAACCCTCCTGTAACACCCGATACCTCAAGCTTAGCAAGTGTTTCAATTACCCACCCATCAAAGTTAAGCGGAATATTCGGCGCAGCATAAACTGAAGAATTGAGTAGCAACAACAGGAAAATAGAGCATAGAAACGACGCGGATTTTTTACTACACACTATGCTTAAAAACTGCGATTTCATTCAGTTTTCATCTCCTCTAACATCTTATCAATTTTCCGAAACTGCCAATGCCAACGTGTGTTATAGAGAAATTGCCGTAGGTCAAATCGGTTGTCATCGGGTGAATACGGTTCAGCGTGATATGCAGGTGTTAATGTCGTCATCTTGTGCCGATTGATGGCATAGTAGTGAAAAAACCTTTTGACCTTCTCTGCGACTTCACTGGGAGGCAGATGATTCCATTCCTGAACCAGTTTTTCAAACATACTGACGGGACCACACCGATGCTCTTTTCGCAGCTGCCCAAACCGACTAAGCTCAGCGTAAGTCATCCCCATATCTTCTTCGTCAGTTTGGGTATAGGTTTCGGTGATAGGTTCTAATTCTGCGGTCGGTGGTGCCTCCAAGATAGTGCCGAGGCTCGGATAACCAAGATGTTCTTTTGCCCAATGAAGAAAACTGCGTAAATCCGTTTTACTAATGCTCCCAATCGGATTGATGTCTGCACTGCTACAATCATATTTAGTAAGATAACCGCGTAGCGCTTCGTCAACGTTGCCTGTGCCTAATACGAGAAGCGTCCCACGTCTATTGCGAACCCACGGTAACGTCTGTGCAAAAAGATAACTGATAACCATCCGCAGCCGTGCCTGTATGTTTTGCAGTGCCTGATTTTCAACAGTACTCCCGCCTTCCGTTTTGAACTGCGGCGTTTTGCCAGTAATACCGATAAACATTTTTCGCAATGCGCCGACAAGCGACTCCATGTTAATGTCAAGATGATAACTACCAATTTCACTTGCCAACTGTTTGGCGCGATGTCGTGTTTCACGAGAACTGTTTGATGTGCCCATATAGCACGTATAGAGCAGTTGATTAGCAAGGTGTTGCGCAGCGTGCCACGGATCGTTATAATCTGTCTTAATTTTTTCAACACATTCTGTACCGAGTAGTCGTTCAGCATCGCGAATAACGTGCGGCACATTACCGAGAATCCCTTTTGCAACGAGTTGACACATAGAACCGACAAGTGTCGCTACAGCACCACTATCCGAGCCACCCGAAAGTGCAACAAAATATCCCGCGGCTTCGGATCGTCTTAGATAATCCCAGAGCCAACACGCAGGACCAAGCGCGATCTCTTCTTCAGGTGTGTGAATGTTAAGCTCAACCTTTGGAACGGTGACAGAACAATTTTCAGCATCCCCTACTTTAAAATCGGCATAAATCTGCGGAATAGAAACACCGCGACTCGCCTGCACTGCCCCACTCATCCTTGAACCGCGGTAGGAGCGGACATCTCGTAAATCCACAGTCGCGGTGACCACTTCAACATCGTTGATAGAAAATTGTGAACCTTGCGCGAGGACATGTCCGTTTTGTGCAATCGTTGCGCAACCATCAAAATAAAGTCTACCGCCATCACACCCCTGCTGATTGGCGTATAGGTAAACGCCCCCACATTTTTCAGTTGCATTTCGTATCAATGACAAGCGCGTGTCAAGTTTGCGGAGTTCGTGATGTGAACCCGACCCATTGGCGATTATCTCAACGCCATTATATGCAAGGTCAATATGCGGAGAGTGCGGCGCAAACAACTCTTCGCAGGTTTCCGATGCCAAAACCGTGTCGTGTGTCACAATCACTGCACACCCTATCGGTACTGTGGCATTAGGTGTGATTTCAAGTATCTCAGGTGGCACTTGAAAAGGTTCGGTCGTCCACCCTTTTTGCCACGCGGCAAACCAACGTGGTTCGCGGTAGTTCCCCTCAGCAGCAAGCACCAACTTCGGACGAATCAGAAGAATCTTACCATTACACACAAACACACGGCAGTTATAACGCACACTTTTGTGCATCACAGGCATGCCAATATCGCACAAAATACCATCCGTATGTCCACCCATTATGATGCGCGCAAGTGATTCCCAACTGTGCCGTAACGTATCTTCTTCAAGGAAATGGTCTTCGCAGGAATAGCCTGTTATCTCAAGTTCAGGACCGAGGCGATAGCGGGCACCCGCTGCCTTGGCGAGTTCTATTGACTCAATGATACGCTCACAGTTGCCCTCAAAGTCCAATGCCCACTGATTCAGGTTGCAGGTTGCAAGTGTTGCTGTGATACTCACGACGGCTAAAGCCGTGTGCTTCTTTGAAACACACACCTCTCCTGTGTGATTCCTGCTTCCATCTCTCGTGCCTCTTTCCCGAACTGCATGAGGTCTTACTCGGACTCCACAGGCGTTTAGACTCTCTGTCTATCCGACAGCGAGGTGACTTAGGTTAATTGCAGCGTTGACATCTCTATCTATAGAAACATCACATTGACTGCAATGATATGTTCTCTCTGAAAGTGTCAAATCGTCTTTCTTGTGTCCGCAACTGCTACACGTTTTGCTACTTGCAAAGAATTGGGATACTTCTGTGATAGATATGCCCCGTGCTTCTGCTTTCGTCCTAAGTTTAGAGAGAAATCCACCTAACGCACTATCCGATAACGCTTTCGCAAGTTTCCTATTCTTTAGCATATTCGTTATCTTAAGTGTTTCTATGCCAATAGCACTTGCACGATTGACAATCTCAGTCGTTGCTTTGTGGTGTGCATCGGCTCGGATACAAGCAATGCGGTAGTGGATACGTTCTAATCTGTGTTTCTGCTTAAACCAATTCTTAGACTTAAACACTTTTCTGCTCAACTTGCGCTGTTCTCGTTTCAGTTTTCTCTCATAACGTTTCAGGGGTCTCGGATTATCATATTTCGTGCCATTACTCAA
>PYJA01000108.1 GCA_003635185.1 Candidatus Poribacteria bacterium
GCGCGCGCCTGTCCATTTTTCAATAAAAGTTCGGATTTCGGCTGCAGCAAACCGCTCTTGTGTTGAAGCGTTAGCACCGATTTGCACGGTAGCTCTCGGTTGACCATGGACAACAATCGGTACCGCTGCCGCCCCCGCGTGCATTGTTAATATTAAAAGACAGCATGTCATTTGCAGAAAAAGACACGCTTTTGTCCCGGATATCCCGGCCGTCCTATTAATGTAACCCGATGACGCGCCGCCGGCGAGGTTTCCTAACCTCGCAGATCGTCTGAATGTACTATTAATGTAACCCAAGTTCCCACCTATGTAGCACAATCTGTATGAAGTTTAAATAAATATTTCGGTAATTGGCAAGGTTAGGAAACCTTGCCAGCAGCAGGTGTACATCTCTGCTGGCGAGGTTTCCTAACCTCGCCAAATTACCGAATTAATAACTTAATCTTCATTTAGATTGTGCATCTGTCAACGCAAACTAAATGAAGATAAAAAAATAAATTCGGTAATTTCTTTAGTCCCGTAGGGACTGAAGAGGGCGTTTATTTCGTTTTCTATAAACATATCGTCCCCGACAAATACCATACGGGGAATGACTAAGACGAATGCGCTTGGTAGAATACGCGTATGGTATTCTACATGATTCGCCATGATTCATACCGTTGATTTCTTGATTTCTTCCTAACCTCGCCCCCGTTACATTAATGTACAGGCTCATGCTCGAACCCAGGAATAAAATACATCGCACATAACGTCACAATCAATCCGAGAACAAATGCTATTTTCGTAGCAGGACTAATTTTTTCTACAGATGGCGCATGTCCGCCGCGTAAACCATCCACCACAACATGTAACAAGGTCCCCAAAGCGAAAGCGAATAAATAGTCTGCTAAATCTTTAAAAACAGTGTGTAGTAAACGTTCACCTATGAATGCCCCGATGAACGGTGTAATTATAAGCGGTGTGAGCCATAACGCTGTCTGTCCTAATCCGTAAACTTGGCGTAACGCTGTCGTTATCACTGTCGCTACAGGTAACCGATGCAGGAGTACTATGAGGGCAAGGGCAACGCCGACTGTCCGCTCTTCCGCTGCAATGCTGAGATTGACACCATCCATAACCGAATGGATAGATAACCCGATAACAGTTAAGTTGACACTCCAATGATGCCTCCCCCTTGATAAGGGGGGCAGGGGGGTTGGAAAGGTTTTCGTTTCTGCATGCTTGCCGAGACGTTCCTGCATCCGATGTGTAAGGTTTTCTAACAACCAGATTAATAGGAAACCACCCCACATCACAACAATTGTTAGGTAACCGACCTCTGTGAAGAGATGTACCATTAGCATCAAAACGAAGCCGAGGACTGCACCGGCAGTAAAACCGAAAATGAGGCGGAATTCAGCCTGTTTTTTCCAGAAAACCAGCGCAATTCCCGTACCAATCAGCACTGTTACCGATGCAATTACCAAATATAATAGCAACATGACATCAATATATCACATTTTTTTTTTGAATTCAAGCGAAACTTGTGTTATACTTTATGACATATTGTATTTTGTAAGTTTAGCAATTTGCTATCTGAAAATTCTGCATAGTCAATTTTAAGTTAAACTTGAAACGTTTTTTCATGTCTAATACAGCATAAACTATTAGGAAAGTGAAGTTTAAATAAATATTTCGGTAAGGGGCGAGGTTAGGAAACCTCGCCAACAGCAGGTGTACATCTCTGCTGTTGGCGAGGTTTCCTAACCTCGCCAAAATACCCAATTTATCTTTTATCTTCATATTCCTAAAAGTTTGGTAGATTACCGAAGAGTAATGTGTCTAATTAATTTGTAATTCACTATAATCCGTTTTCTCTCAAAAGAAAATGTAATTAAGAAAGACCTGAGGAGTCTAAATTTTATGAAAGTTACAGTGATTTTAAAAACAACCTTAATAGCGATGTCCATCGCTTTAGCAGTTTGTATGATCTATTTGCCTGGTGCAGTAGCGCAGGAAGAAAACGCAGAAGAAACTGATGCTGCCTCTGAAGAAGAGGTCGTTGAAATTGAGAGTGTAGTGGTTGTCGGTACTCGGGCAAAACCGCGTTCCGTTTTGGATTCAGCAGTACCGATCGATATTGTGTCAAATGATGCCTTTGAAAAACAGGGTGGCGCGGATCTGCCGGATCTGCTGAGAACTTTGGTGCCATCTTATAACGTCAATACGCAGCCGATCAGTGATGCGTCAACAGTGGTCCGTCCGGCGAATTTACGGGGGCTCGCCCCAGACCATACACTGGTACTCGTCAATAGCAAGCGGCGCCACCGTGCCGCAGTGATTCACTGGCTCGGGAACGGTTTGTCTGATGGTTCACAGGGCCCTGACCTGGCACCTATTCCCGCAATTGCTCTGCAACAGGTAGAGGTCCTCCGTGATGGCGCATCCGCACAATACGGTTCTGATGCCATTGCTGGTGTGATGAACTTTCGATTGAAAGACAATTTTGATGGCGGTTCGATTGAATTTAAACCCGGTATCTACCAATTCGGCGACGGTAGACAATTTGCGATCGCAGGCAACATCGGTTTAGGGGGTCCAAACGCGTGGACAAGCCTCAGTGTTGAATACGGTGGCGCAGATCCGACCATCCGGTCTGTGCAACGCACTGATGCGATAAACTTGATTAACGCAGGCAATTTCAGAGTGAAAGACCCAGCGCAAATTTGGGGACAACCGATTATAGAGAATGATGTCAAATTGTTTGCGAACTACGGCGCTGCCATCACGGATACCATCGATTTCTATGGGCATGCCAACTACGCAAGTAAGCGCGTCGAAGGTGGGTTCTATTTCCGAAACCCAAACACTCGCAATGGCGTGTTTAGCCCAAACGGGAAGGATCATATGTTGCTCGTCGGGGATTTGCGAGGGTTGACAGATGAGATGGAAGCCTGGGAAGCCCGAAAGGCAGAGTGGGAAGCCGAAAATGCGGCAGCAGTGGAAGCTGGGGAGACATTTCCCGAACTGTCACCTCACGATGCTGACGATATCCCAATAACCGATCACGTTCCGGATCCCGAAAAGTTGCAAGCCGTTAAGAATGACCCGAATCTATTCAATTTTCAAGAGATGTTCCCAGGCGGATTCACCCCCAGATTTGGTGCATTCATGTTGGATAGTTCTGTCGTCATTGGCGTGAAAGGCACCGCTCTGGAAGAAACGTTAGGTACCCCCTTAACTTGGGATCTGAGCGGCTCTTTTGGACGCAACCATGCCGATTTCTTTATCTTCAATACCGTTAATGCTTCGCTCGGCCCAGATACACCGACCTATTTTGATCCGGGCGACTATATCCAGACGGATTATAACTTAAACTTTGATGTGACAAATCAAGTGCACGAAATGGTATTCCTTGCTGCAGGGTTGGAATATCGGAACGAAGGATTTGAAATCATAGAGGGTGAACGTGAGTCACACCAGATTGGTCCCCTCGCAGCGCAAGGCTTCACGGCTGCCTCCAACGGATTTTCGGGTTTCAGCCCAGTTGCGGCAGGCAAGTGGGACCGGTACAACGTTGCTGCCTATCTGGAAGCTGAAATCAGACCGATTGATCCGCTCCTGGTCGCGCTGGCTGTGCGCGGTGAACAATTTGAGATTTTCGGTGGCACCCTGAACTGGAAAGCCGCTGCAAACTACAAGGTTACGGAAACGATGCGGTTGCGGGGAAGCTATAGTAGTGGGTTCCGCGCACCGACACCCGGACAGCAAAATACGTTCAATATTACCACTGAATACGATTTTGCGAAGGGTGATCTCGTTAATAAAGGAACAATTCCTTCCACCAACGCTGCTGTCGGTGTTGTGACAGGCAAGGAGGATAACTCGCTTGACCCGGAAACATCAAATAACCTCACTGCTGGGTTTGCCGTTGATATTCTGGGAGTAAACTTAACCGCTGATATTTTTGATATTCGGTTGAAAAACCGGTTATCGGTGTCACAACACTTTACATTGGAAGACGAGCAGAAGAAACAGCTCATTGAGAAAGGTGTAACCAGTGCAGCGAATCTGGAAACATTCCAGTTCTTTGTCAATGACTTCAATACCACAACCCAAGGTGTTGACTTTGTCGCCACAGTTCCGATCTCAAACATGAACGCTACTATTATTGGTGTATATAATTATACACAGACCAGTGTTACAAGACACGGTCAGCGTATTACATGGGTTGATGAATTGGAAGAGCTTGGCGTATCAGAAGATGGGTTAGCAGCGCGTGTTGAAGCTATCAAAGAAAAGCAAAAGTCAGAAAAGATAAGTGAGGACGAAGGCAAAATTCTTGAATTAGATGGTTGGATCTTTGATGCGGATCATCGTATCAGGGAACTGGAAGAGAATTTACCCAAACACCGCGCCAGTCTGACGCTCGCATACTCCATAACGGATGCGTGGGGTGTGCTCGGGCGCGCCAATTATTTCAGTGGTTGGTTCGATTCTGAAGATTACTTACAGAATCCAAGTGTAGAAGGCACTGGAGTATACACTGGAAAGTTTACTGTCGACTTGGAAACCACTTACACCGTGGGCTCCGGATTGGCACTCACGCTCGGTGGAAGAAATATCCTTAATACCTATCCTGATGAAAATCCGAATGGTGCTGATTCTGTCGGCAACAAATACGGGCAATTCAGTCCCTTCGGTTTTGATGGGGCATACTGGTATGCTAAAGTTGGTTACAGTTTCTAAACTTGTAACATAAATCTTCGGTAGGCATGCTTGTAATACTTCTATAAAGTGTACAACGCACGCCTACCAAACCTTTGTAAGCCCGTTGATAACATTAGGTATTTAATACTCCAAAAGGAGAGATTAATTATGAAAGACACATTTAACTTTAAACCGCTTCTGCTTGTCCTTCACATAGCATTAGCGATTTTTATGGTCTTTTTACCTGTGGTTGTAGCAGATAACCATGAAAGTGATACCGAAACTGAAATAAACGAAGCAGAATCAGATCAAGAAGTAATTGAACTCGAGGGTTTGGTTATTGTCGGTACGCGCGCAAAACCGCGTTCTGTTCTTGAATCCACTGTGCCGATTGATGTCGTGCTGAGCGACGACTTTGTTAGACAAGGTGGTGCAGATGTGCCGGACCTGTTGAGAAATTTGGTCCCCTCTTACAATGTGAATGCACAACCTATTGCTGACGCGGCAACCGTTGTACGTCCTGCAAACCTTCGCGGATTAGCACCTGATCACACATTGTTACTCGTCAACGGTAAACGTCGGCATCGAGCATCTGTGATTACTTGGCTCGGCAACGGATTATCCGATGGTTCACAAGGTGCGGATCTCTCGCCTATTCCTGCTGTTGCGATCAAACAGATGGAAGTGCTACGGGATGGGGCATCCGCGCAATACGGTTCTGATGCTATTGCCGGGGTGATGAACTTGCAATTGAAAAACAGCTATAAAGGCGGATCTTTGGTAATTAAACCCGGTATTTATCAAGTGGGTGACGGTCTCACATATTCCATTGCAGGTAATATCGGTTTGGGAAAAGAAGATATCTGGGCAAACCTCAGTTTGGAATATGGCAACGCTGACGAGACGGATCGTTCCATCCAAAGAGACGATGCCGCCGCACTCATTTCTGCTGGGAATAGTCATGTTGCTAATCCTGCGCAACCTTGGGGACACCCTATTATTAGAGACGACATCAAGTTTTTTGCAAACTACGGTGTTGACATTGCCAGTAACATTCAACTCTACGGTCATGCGAATTATGCGCAAAAGCAGGTTGAAGGCGGATTCTATTTCCGAAATCCCAATACTCGACCTGCCGTATTTAGTAACGATGGTGGGGAAACCTTGCTTGTTGGACGTATAGTTGGGGAGGGCGAAGTTCCTGTAGTCAAGATAACTGATAATGTCCCAGACCCAGAGGCTTTACAAATGGTATTTGATGACCCCAACCTTTTCACATTCCAAGAACTCTTCCCGGGTGGTTTTACGCCCCGCTTCGGAGCTGACACACAAGACGTTTCTGGTCTTGTTGGACTGAGAGGAACAGTCGCTGAGGATTTGGGATGGGATTTGAGTGCATCTTACGGACAGCACGCTTCTGATTTCTTCATCAAGAACACTGTGAATGCATCTCTTGGACCTGATACACCTACTGAATTCGATCCGGGTGATTATATCCAATCGGATACGAACATTAACCTTGACCTGACCTATCCACTGCATGACCTCGTCTTTCTTGCCGCAGGGGGTGAATTTAGGACAGAGACTTTTGAAATTGTACAAGGACAGAAAGAGTCTTGGGAAATCGGTCCACTGGCAAGTCAAGGATTTAGTTCAGGTTCCAATGGATTTCCCGGGTTCAGTGATATTGCACAAGGCGATTGGACACGTTCTAATTTCGCGGGATATTTGGAAACCGAATTGACACCGATTGACCCATGGGTTATCAGTGCTGCTATCCGAGCCGAGAACTTTGAAGATTTTGGTAGCACTATCAACTACAAAGTTGCAACGAGTTATGCTTTCAGTGACGATCTCAAAGAAATTCTTACACTTGATCCCGGAGTTGACTTGAGAGTTCGTGGCAGTTATAGCACAGGTTTTCGGGCACCGACACCAGGACAACAAAATGCCTTTAATGTCACAACGGAATTCGGTGAAAACAACACGTTGGTTAACAAGGGCACAATTCCTTCCACGCATGCTGCCGCAGAATTAGTAGGTGGTAAAGCACTTGAACCTGAAAAGTCAAAGAACTTTTCTGTCGGAACGGTTATCAGTGATGATGTTGTTAGTGTTACAATTGATTACTTCAATATCAAGGTTGAGGATCGGTTGGCGCCCAC
This sequence comes from Candidatus Poribacteria bacterium, assembly GCA_003635185.1. Taxonomy (GTDB): domain Bacteria; phylum Poribacteria; class WGA-4E; order WGA-4E; family WGA-3G; genus MSPOR6. Next base: position 6,855 of record PYJA01000108.1, read on the forward strand.
TAAAGACTTCCAACGCGGCGAAGATATTACTGAGGAACAGATCCAGCAACTCGTTGATGAAGGCATCACAAGTGCCGGGAATTTGCAAGAATTTCGATTTTTTACCAATGAATTTGAAACAAGCACGCAAGGGATTGACCTTGTTCTTACCGCACCAATTGCCAAAGGTGCGGTGAGTTTGGCATATAATTACACTGATACTGAGGTTACTAAACGCAACCCGGATATTTTGGACGACACGCGTGTTCAACTCTTAGAGGAAGGATTACCCAAACATCGTGGCAACGTGACGTTAACACAAAATGTTGTAGGTAATTTAGGAGTTTTAGGACGTGTTAATTACTATGGACCTTGGTTCGAATACGCTGTCGGTTCACAAATCTATGACGACGTGTTTTTAGTTGATCTTGAATTTAACTATGCATTTGCTGAAAATTTGGGAATCACAGTTGGTGTGAATAATGTTTTCAATGTTGAACCCGATACTGTCACTTGGTCAGATCCGAATATTGAGAACTTTACAGGTGCAATCGTTGGGAGAGCTTTCGGAGAATATAGTCCTTATGGGTTTGGTGGTGCGTTCTGGTATACCAAAATCGGTTACAATTTCTAACGTTATTGTTTCTTGATAGGGAGCAGCGTCAAATTGTTTCACTAACACAAAAGCAAATTATTAATTGATATTAAGGAACTAATTGTAATACCATTTCTGATATATAATGTCTCTCTTTGTAGCATAAACTGTCAGTTTGTGCCATCCTCCGTTTGATTTTAAAAACCGGTAATGAGACAAAAATTAATAGAAATGATATAATGCGGGGCCTTTGTGCCTTGCAACTTTATTACTTTAACCCGAGTTGCTACCTATAGGTTTTTAGACATTGAAACACCGTCTTTAATAGAGAATAATGCATATTTCGCAAGTTTTCGTAGCGCAAACTGTTAGTTTGCGGACTCATAAGCACAATCTGACAGATTGTGCTACATAAGTAGCAACTTAGGTTACTTTATTAAAAGGAGGTAAACTGAAATGAGCAATCAAAACAGAGATGCAGAATATACAATGGGCCGCAGCGAATCTGAAACGGATCGACTGATTGAGCAGTCCGTGCTTTACGACGATGTAACGAGGCGTTTTCTATTGAGAAGCGGTATCGCCAAAGGCATGAAAGTACTTGATGTTGGCAGTGGAGCAGGTGACGTGGCACTCACGCTTGCCGAATTTGTTGGGGATGAAGGCACTGTTGTCGGTGTAGATGTCAACGCGGATATTCTTGAAACAGCGAAAGCACGTGCAGACGCAGCTGGTTGCACAAACATTGAATTCATTGCAGGTGACACCCGGACACTCGAACTTCCTAACGATTTTGATGCCGTTGTCGGCAGACTTGTACTGATGTATATGGCTGACCCAGCAGATGCGCTCAAACATTTGGCAACGCACCTATGCCCTGGTGGTATCGTGGCTTTTCAAGAGGTAGATTTTTCGCCTTATACTGTTGCTGCACACCCAGATACACCTTTAATAAACGATTTAATTGAGTGGGGGCGTACCGTGTTTGAAAAATCAGGCGCACATGTTGAAATGGGCATGGAACTCTACAAAGCCTATGTTGATGCTGGTTTGCCCGAACCTGCGCTACATTTTGAGGCACCCATGGGTGGTCCTGAAGATTGGCCTGGGTTCGCATATCTTGAGAATAGTTTTCGGAGCATCTTACCGTTAATAGAGAATTATGAGATCGCTACTGCCGATGAAGTAGGGGTAGATACTCTCGCAGCTCGGATACAAGCAGAAGTCGCTGCGTCTAAACGACCAATTATGTTGCCTCCGCACGTCACTGCACATGTATCTCTCCCAACATAATAAGTTCAACACATGCAGGAAAACCATCCACAGAAATCGCATGCATCAAATCGAGATGCTACCTATACCTTAGGGCGAACCTCACACGAAACAACACGTCTCATTGAGCAATCAAAAATCTATGGAGAGTCAACGAGGCTTCTCTGCGAACGCGCTGGTATTGGTACTGGAATGCGGGTGCTTGAAATCGGTAGCGGTGCGGGTGATGTTGCACTCATGCTTGCGGAACTTGTCGGCACATCAGGACAGGTTGTTGGCGTTGATGTTAACCCCACAATTCTTGAGGCGGCACGCCAACGTGCAGCGGATGCTGGAATAAAAAACGTTGAATTTGTAGCGGATGACGCGCGAACACTTACATTTGCAGACAAATTTGATGCGCTTGTTGGTCGGTTTGTGTTGATGTATATGGCTAACCCTGTGGATGCGCTGCAAAAACTCGTAGCACATTTAAAACATGGTGGAATCATCGCGTTTCAGGAACCAGAATATACACTTTATCCCGCTATTTCACATCCAGAAACACCGCTTATGAATCAACTTATCCAGTGGATTTTGGATGTGTTTGAACATTCAGGCGCGCATCTCAATATGGGTATTGGGTTGTACCAGGCTTTTGTTGAGGTAGGGTTGCCACCACCAGAGATGCACCTCCATGCCCCTATCGGCGCAGCAGCGAATTGGGCAGGGTACCGATACATGGTAACTATCTTTCAAAGTCTCCTACCACTTCTTGAAAAATACGGGATTGCGACAGCGGAACAGGTCGGTATAAACACATTAGGGGAAAGAATCCGTGAGGAGGTGCTTTTATCGAAACGTCCGTTTTTTCTGCCATTACATGTAACAGCGCATGCACGCTTGACATCATGATACCTGAATACTGAGAGACAATCTATTAAAAACAAGTAGGCGCGGTTTGAAGCCGCGCCTACAAGAATTGTCTACATATTTCAGATTTACAATAAACTAACGCTGAGAAGACTTTAAACTTCCCCATGTAGTCGTCAATTTGCCACGTGCTTCCACAGCCAGATGTTCAGTGATACCGTTATTCATAATGGACTCAACTTCTTCATGTGTTAACCCGCGCTTCCAGACATTCAGTTCATCCATGAGTCCATTAAAAGGGCGGTTATTGTCAATATTATAACCGACACGTGCCCCCTGTCCCCAATCTCCTGCAATCGGAGTTCCGATCCCCAATCTCCTGCAATCGGAGTTCCGACAAGTGCCTTCTGTTCTTGAACTTTGACACCGTTAATATAGAGATATGCCATCCCTTCTTCGCGGCTGAAGGTTCCTGCATAATGCATCCATTGTTTGGCTTTGTTGCTACCTCCACGGATATCAAATATCTTTACACCACCAGCACTCCGATTCAACCAGCGATAATTACCATCACCACGTGCTTCTGGATGCACAAGCCACGTATTGTCTCCCGCACGTGCATTGAAAATTGCCATATCCGTTATCGCCTCAACGTTAATCCACGCGACAACGCTCATTCCCTCAGTCGGAATATGTTCAGGATCAACGTTTGCACCGTCCAAATCGAGATAACTGGTTGATGCGAAATGTGCTGCTTTTCCAAACTTACCATCGTTGGACTGCGTCACTTTTCCTATGATTTTACCATCATAACCATGTCCAGATTTTTCTATAACATTTCCACCTTTAAACTCTTCAAAATCGAAATAAAGCACTAAATCCGGATCTAACACATCAGCGAACAAACCGCTTATTTGAAATGTCAAAAGCAAACATATAAAAATTACTATATTGCGTTTCATTTGAGAGGCTCCTTGTGTAATATATTTAATGGATGCAATCCCCTGATCGCTACTCCGTTACGTTTAAAGTATATCATTTTTTATTAATCTCTGCAATGAAAAATACGATTAGTTTTTCCTTGATTATTAAAGCGTATTAAGATAAATTAAAAGTTAAGTACTTTGGAGAAACGTATATGAACATTTCACTTATTGATTGGGCAATTATTGTCGGCTATATTCTTTTTGCGCTTGGACTCGGTATCTATTTTTCCAAACGCGCTGGAAAAAACATCGACGAATTTTTTATTTCTGGACGGAATCTGCCGTGGTGGTTAGCTGGCACTTCTATGGTAGCAACAACCTTCGCTGTAGATACCCCGCTTGCGGTCACTGAGTTAGTTGTCGGAGATGGTATTGCAGGCAATTGGTTTTGGTGGAACGCTGTTCTAAGTGGCATGTTAGCCACATTTCTGTTTTCTCGATTGTGGCGGCGTTCCGAAATCATTACCGATGTTGAATTTACTGAGCTGCGCTACTCAGGCCCCTCCGCAAGTTTCCTGCGCGGTTTCCGCGCCCTCTATATCGGTTTACCGATTAACTGCATTACAATGGGATGGGTTATCCTTGCAATGCAGAAAATTGTTGTGCTGACCTTTGACCTCCAGGATGATGCAACTACAAAGATATTGGTTGTCTTGGGATGCTTACTGATTGCAGGAATCTATTGTACATTATCAGGATTTTGGGGTGTTGTTATAACAGACATTGTACAGTTCGGCATGGCGATGATAGGTTCAATCACACTTGCAATTATCGCTGTTAGCAAAATAGGCGGAATTGGCGCTCTCAAAGAAAAACTCACAGGCACCTATGGAGCAGACCATACGATACTGAATTTTACTCCTGATTTCAGTGCGGGAAAAATGGCTATTATAACGTTTGGTGTCTACCTTGGCATGCAGTGGTGGGCATCTAATGGTGTAGATGGAACTGGATATACTGCTCAACGGATGTTCGCAGCCAAGAATGAACGACATTCACTTCTCGCTACCTTGTGGTTCAATATTGCACACTACACACTCCGTCCGTGGCCCTGGATACTCGTTGCATTAGTTGCCATGGTCGTTTACCCTGGCATTGGCGATCCTGGACATACTAACCCCGAACTGCAAGACCCCGCAGCTGGTTATCCATTGCTAATGCTTGATTATCTACCAGTCGGGTTGCTGGGGCTCATGCTCACAGCGTTTTTAGCGGCGTTCATGTCAACGATTGACACGCATCTGAACTGGGGCGCATCCTATCTTGTTAACGATTTCTATAAACGCTTTTTTAAACCCGAAGCGTCACCTGGACATTACGTTGCTATCTCACGCCTTTTTGTAATCCTAATTATGCTAATTGCTGGTGTTACAAGCCTATTTATGAATTCCATTGCAGGTGCATGGAAATTTCTTATTGCACTAAATGCAGGCATCGGACTCGTGCAGATTCTGCGATGGTATTGGTGGCGAATTAACGCATGGTCGGAAATTTCAGCGATGGTGGCAGCGTTAATCGTTTCAATCGTTGTATCTGTCCATCCAGCAACAAAGGATGATTTTGCACTCAGAATGTTGATTATTGTACCAAGTTCTACATATATATGGTTGTTTGTTACATTTTTAACGAATCCTGTTTCAAAAGAAAAACTAATCGCTTTCTATCAAAGGGTGTACCCTGGTGTGAAAGGGTGGAAACCTATCGTTAAACTCATAAAAGAAGACCCAATAAACGTTGATACAAAACTTACACAGACTAACGAGTTTACGAGTGATACACCTGCTTTACTTAATTGGATTAATGGTGTGATTTTTGTGTATTCTACTCTGTTTGCTTTTGGCAAACTCTTATTAGGTTTTACCGGAACTGGATTAATTTTTCTATTAATCGCAATTATTAGTGGGGCGATAATGTATTATAATTTACCGCGTAAAGAGAGAAACAACAATTGATAAGTGTAGGAATTATTCCAGCCCGATATGCTTCAAGTCGCTTTGAAGGAAAAGCATTAGCAGATATTTTTGGCAAACCGATGATCCAGCATGTCCATGAACGTGCTTGTAAATCAAAAATGCTAAGCCAAGTTATTGTCGCAACAGATGACCAACGTATCTATGATGCTGTTAAAGGCTTTGGTGGAAATGTTCAGATGACAGGTGAGTGTGCTACTGGAACCGATCGAGTGTCTGTCGTGGCTGAAAAACTGACATGTGATGTTGTTGTCAACGTCCAAGGCGATGAACCTTTGCTTGAACCTGAACAGATTGATATGATGCTTCGCCCTTTTGTAGAAAGACCATCTGTCCAAGTTTGTACATTAAAAGAGCGAATCCACACGATGGAGGATTTTCTTGATCGGAACGTCGTTAAAGTTGTTACTAATCTTGAAGGTGATGCGTTGTACTTTTCAAGAAGTTCTATTCCCAACACACCGATAAACAAACAGCAAATCTTTGATGAAAACGCCTTAGTATATCGGCATATTGGATTATATGCCTTTAGAAAAGAGCAACTACTTGCATTCACATCGTGGGAACGTACTCCTTATGAGATTGCTGAGGGTTTAGAACAGTTACGTTTTTTGGAACACGGAGTCCCTATTCATGTTGTTGAAACCGACATACCCGTTATTGGAGTTGATGTGCCTGCAGATTTGGAACGGGTAAAACAGATTTTAGAAAAGGGAGGCCCTCATTTTTGAAGGGAAGAAAATGACAAAATATATCTTTGTGACAGGCGGCGTTATCTCAGGAATAGGCAAAGGCATTACAACCGCAGCGTTAGGCAGATTGCTCATTAACCGAGGCTTTAGAGTCAATGTCATCAAAATTGATCCATATCTAAATGTTGATGCGGGGGTGATGAATCCCTTCCAACACGGTGAGGTGTTTGTCACACACGATGGTGCTGAAACAGACTTAGACTTAGGCAATTATGAACGTTTTCTTGGTGTCGATCTGAATAAACATTCTAACTTTACAACCGGTTCAGTTTATAAGGAAGTAATTGAGAAAGAACGGCGTGGTGATTACCTCGGTCAAACGGTTCAACTGATTCCACATATTACGGATGAAATTAAACATCGCATCTACCAGATTGGAAAAGATAGTGATGTTGACATCGTTATCACGGAAATCGGGGGCACTATCGGTGATTTTGAAACACCCCCGTTTGTAGAAGCTATCCGACAAATGGCTGTGGAGGTTGGGCGCGAAAATACGTTATTCCTCCACGTCTCGCTCATCTACACACTACCTAATGGTGAAAGCAAAAGTAAACCGACTCAGCATAGCATTAGGAAACTTCAAGAGTTAGGTATCCACCCGGATTTATTATTATGCCGCACGAGTCAACATATTGATGAGAGCGTCCGGAGAAAGATTGCGCTGCTCTGTGGTATCAGTGAAGATTTTATTCTGGAAGGTTTAGATACAAAATGCATAGATGAAATCCCACTCAACTTTGAAGAACAAGGCATGGGACATCTCGTCGCGAAAAAATTAGGTCTCGAGCGGCGCGCAACCTTGGATGCTGAATGGGTAGCTATGGTGGAAAGACTTAAAAATCCTAAGCATACCACGAACATCGCTATCGTAGGAAAATACACGACTGGGAACGATGCTTATATCAGTGTCCAAGAGGCAATTAAACATGGTGGCATTGCCAATGAAGCTGAGGTTCATATTGAATGGATAGAAGCTGAAATGTTGACAGATCATTCCAATCTTGATAAATTATTTGAAAATATTGACGGAATTTTGGTGCCCGGTGGATTTGGTGATCGTGGTATTGAAGGTATGATATTAGCGGCTAAATACGCGCGTGAAAACCGCATCCCTTACTTTGGGTTGTGCCTCGGCATGCAGTGTCTTGTAATTGAGTTTGCTCGAAACGTGGCGAACCTAAAAAATGCAAACAGCACCGAAGTTGATGAGAAAACACCCTATCCCGTTATAGATTTGATGTTAGAACAACGTTCAATAGCCGACAAAGGGGCAACGATGCGGCTTGGACATTATCCGTGTGTTCTCAAGGAAGGGACCAAGAGTTATGAAGCATATCAACAACCTATTATTTTAGAACGGCATAGACATCGTTATGAATTGAATAACAACTACCGTTCGCAATTGAAAGAAGACGGCCTAAGTTTTAGTGGTGTATCACCTGACGGAAGCCTTGTTGAGATTGCTGAGGTGCCTGATCATCCATGGATGGTCGGTTCACAATTTCATCCCGAATTTCAATCCAAACCCCTCACACCGCATCCGCTATTCCGTGAATTTATTGCAGCAGTCCTGCGTTATCAACAAGAAAAAATTGAGTCGGGAGAAGAATCATGAACAACGTGGCTACAGTCCGCTCTGGTGCTTGGCACGGGGATAATGAGGTGATGCTAACATTTCCAACTGGCTGGGAAGTGGAGATGCTAAACCCTAAGGATGCTCCCACACTTTCTGACGCACAAATTGAACAGGCATTTGCAGAACCGATCGGGACAAAACGCATTTCTGAATTAGCAAAGGGTAAAAAGAGTGCTACCGTCATCGTAGATGACCTAAGCCGTCCGACCCCCGCGTTTAAAGTCCTTCCATTTCTGTTGCGGGAGTTTTTCGATGCTGGTGTGCCAAAATCAGAAATCAGATTTGTCGTTGGTGTCGGCGCACACCGCCCTATCTCCGAGGAGGAGATGGCAAAGAAAGTTGGGGCTGACATTGCAGCGGAATATGAGGTAACCAATCATAATTTCCTGAGTAACGACCTTCGTGCATTAGGGCACCTTAAAAACGGGACACCTGTCTATATCAATCGGACTGTTGCAGATGCTGACTTCAAAATCTGCCTTGGTGGCATCTATCCGCATAGCTCAGTCGGTTTTACGGGTGGTGCTAAACTTATTGTTCCAGGTACCGCAGGGTTTTCTACGATGTATTATTTCCATACCTTTCCACAGGGACGTGGCCCCGCAGTGATTGAAGGACAGAGCGATGAACCAGATCGGCGCGACACCATTGAAATGGCAGCGGCCGTGCTTGGTCTTGACGCTATCGCTAATGTTGTTCTTAATAGTCAACGTGAAATCTGTGGATTATTTGTGGGGGATTTCATAAAAGCACATCGTAAGGGCGCACATTTTGCGATGGATACTTACAAAACGGAAATCTCGGAAACAACCCGCACAGAGAGTGATCTTGTTGTAATTAACTGCTATCCACTTGATGCTGATGCTATTCAACTTGATAAAGCACTCGCGGCTTTTTCCTATTTTGAAGACGCTTGGACAATAGCACTTTATCCCGCAACCGATGGGACCTGCTTCCACGGATTGTTTGACAGGCTCGATTATCAAAAGTATCTCCAGCAGAAAGTAGAGCACGTACCCACTAAGCCATCACCCGCACCAAAACTTGGGAAACGATCTCAACTACATGTTTGGTCTGAGCATTTTGAAAGAGATGATTTTTACAAGGAGTATCCATCCTCGCTTCTTTTCCGCGACTTAGATCAGTTAATTCGATTGTTAACGGAAGAACTTCCCACCCGTGCAAAAGTTGCTATTTTGCCTGTAGCAGGAATTCAAGTATTAACACCACACTAACAGGAAAATCACTAATGTGTTGGATGTTTCTATAGAAGAATTGAATAATCTGATGACTAAAAAAAGAATTGCCACTGGCGTGGTACATAGAGTGCCAGCGGATCTACGAAAGACACTTATTTCTGCAAGTGCGGTGCAAGACGCGTGGAATGACCTTACTCCGCTTGCCCGTAATGAATGGATTTGCTGGGTGACCTCCGTCAAAAAACCGGAAACCAGAATACGTCGTATTGAGCGAGTACGCACGGAGTTATTAGAAGGAAAACGTCGACCTTGTTGTTGGCCCGGTTGTCCTCACCGTTAAAACAGATAATCAGCGCGCAACATCAGTTGTTCGTTCAAATGGGCTTAAGAAAATGGAGAGCAGACATGAACAACACTGCAACTATCCACTCCCGTGCTTGGTATGGTGATGAGGAGTTAACGTTGAATTTCCCAAAGGGATGGGAAGTAGAAATGTTGGGACCAAAGGACGCACCCGCACTTTCTGACAAGCAGATGGAACGCGCGTTCGCTGAGCCAATTGGAACGCCACGCATTGCTGAACTTGCAAAAGGCAAAAAAAGTGCTGCCATTGTTGTAGATGACCTAAGCCGTCCTACTCCTGCAGCCGAAGTTATTCCGTTTCTGCTACGTGAACTCATCTCAGCAGGCGTTCCAAAATCAAAAATCAGGTTTGTTGTTGGCGGTGGATCGCACCGACCTCTTACAGCCGAAGAAATAGAAAAGAAAGTCGGTACTGACATTGCAGCAGAATATGAGGTAACAAGCCATGATTTTATGAGCGGTGACCTGCGTGGATATGGAAGTCTTGAAAACGGCATGCCTATTTATATCAATAGGGTTGTTGCAGATGCAGATTTCAAAATCTGTTTAGGTGGAATCTATCCACACGGTGCTGTCGGTTTTGGAGGCGGGGCAAAATTGATTGTCCCCGGTGTTTCTGGGTTCGCAACGATGTTCTATTTCCACACCTTTTCACCGAGCCGTGGACATGCGGTCATTGAAAGAAAAGGCAGTACCCCTGACCATCGAGATTTTGCGGAAGAGGTTGCAGCTGTCATCGGTCTTGATGTTATCGCTAATGTCGTGCTAAATTCTCGACGCGAGATTTGTGGGTTGTTTGTTGGTGACTTTGTACAGGCACATCGCGCAGGGGCACATTTCGCTTTGGCAACATACAGTACAGAGATACCGATGCAATCCCGAAAAGAGACTGATCTGGTTGTGCTAAATTGTTATCCGCTTGATAGCGACCCTATCCAAACAGGAAAAGCGTTGTGGGCATCCAGTTATTTTGAGAAGGCATATAAAATGGCACTAAATCCTGCCAGCGATGGTATCTGCTACCACGGGTTGTTTGATCAAATTGATTATACCCGTTTTGTTGAACAAAGATCAGAAAAGACCCCGCCTGAACTCCCCGAACCTAAACTTGGAAATATTGATCAACTGCACGTTTGGTCCGAAAATTTTCTCGTAGACGATTTTTATAAAAAACACCCAAATGCCCTCCTTTTCCGTAACTTGGAACAACTTATCCAACTGTTCTCCGAAAAACTTCCAGCAAATGCGAAAGTTGCTGTCCTACCTTCAGCAGGAATTCAGGTATTAGCAGAGGATAAATAACAGAGGAATTTGATGGAATCTTCTTTCAGGAACTACTTACAACACATAAAGATTGTCCTCCAGCGCGTAAATACCCTCCTTGGTAAATTTGAAATCGGTGTGTTATGTCTGATTGTGGCAATGCTGGTAGGACTGGCAGTCCTCAAAATCGTCGCGCGTTACATATTGCCTCATTTTGGAATCCAATGGCTCTTGTCATGGAGTGCCCCGATGTTGCAGCATCTAATTCTCTGGCTGTGTTTTTTTGGTGCAGCCCTCGCCTCCTGTGAAAGACGGCACATTAATATAGATATTCTCAGCCGGATTTTACCGAAACGCATCATGCGTTTCAGTTCTTATATTATTGATATTCTCAGTCTGATTATCGTGAGTGTTTTAGCCTATTTCGGTTTTGAATTTCTTATGAAAGAACAGGATAGTCCTGCAACACTGATAGGGCCTATCCCGCTTTGGTGGGCAAAAACGATTATCCCGTTAGGGTTTATCCTTATTGGGATTCACTTAGTGCTGCAGATTTTTATCAATTTGACAGAACGTGAACACCCTCAGGCTGATATTGAAGGAGAAGCGGACTAATGGGATTACTCATTGGCATCGGATTAGTAGCCTTCGCTCTTTTTGGCGGTGCTCTATTTGTCTTACTCGGTGGAGCATCAATTATCGGATACGCCACTTATGCCGCATCAGAAGAATTACCACTTTCAATACTCGAAGCGATTCTAATTGAATTCAACAGTCTTACGGATAATCCGTCGATTCTGATCATTCCGCTCTTTACATTCGCTGGATATGTTATTGCCGAAGGAAAAGCGCCACAGCGATTGATTGGATTTGCGCGTGCAAGTGTCGGTTGGCTGCCGGGTGGTATTGCTATTGTAGTGCTTGGGACTTGCGCTTTCTTTACAACATTCACAGGGGCTTCTGGCATAACAATTGTCGCACTCGGCGGCTTGCTCTATCCTATCCTTAAACGTAGCTACAGTGAGCAATTCTCCCTCGGTTTGGTGACAGCTTCCGGTAGCATTGGGCTCCTGTTTCCACCAAGCATCCCCCTCATCCTTTATGCCATTGTTGCTCAGATCAGGATTGATACGATGTTCTTTGCTGGGATTATTCCGGGGATACTTATTCTCACCATCCTTAGCCTCTACTGCAGCGGATGGAGCGTTTTCAAGCGGACAGAAACAACCCCGTTTAGTTTGTCAGATTTCGCACGTACACTCTGGGAGGCGAAATGGGAACTACTCTTACCATTTCTTGTATTAGGGGGCATCCTCTCAGGTAAGGTTCTGATTGATGAAGTTGCTGCATTAACAGTCATATATGTCTGTGTCGTAGAAATCTGTATTCACCGATCAATTTCTGTAAAAAAGTTACCATATCTTGTCAAAGAGAGTATGTTACTGGTCGGGGCAATCCTAATTATCCTCGGTCTCGCCTTGGGATTGAAAAGCTATTTGGTCACACTTGAAGTTCCCCAAAACGTAGTGGAGTGGATTCAATCCATAACTTCAAACCGAGTTATTACACTCATTGGTCTTAATATATTCCTACTTATAGTTGGGTGTTTAGTGGACATCTTTTCCGCTATTGTTATCGTTGTCCCACTGCTTTTACCTATCGCTGAAGAACTCGGTATTGATAAAGCGCACCTCGGCATTATTATATTAACAAATCTTGAAATCGGTTACCTCACACCACCTGTCGGGATGAATCTATTTATTTCAAGCATGAAGTTTGACAAATCGGTTGTCCTGCTCTACAGGTCTGTTTTATTATTCATCGGTTTGTTGTTAATAGCTTTAGTCCTTGTAACTTATATTCCAGAGTTGAGTCTATGGCTGCCAGAGGCACTTGGGAAAACGACAGAGTCGTTGTTTTGAACTGCCAAAGCATTTAATCTAAATAACCATATACTTGTAATGTTCTCATGACAGGTAGGTGCGATTTCCTGACCATAGCATAGGTGTCAATTTAAGGGATAAATCCGTTGTGGCAATGTCTTCAGTCCCGTGAATCAACACCAAATACCGGACGCTTATTTGGCGCTGATTCACGGGACTAAAGAACGTGTATGCAACGTTTTTCTATAAACATATCGTCCCTACGGGACTGAAGAAGGTTCCCATGTTTAGAAAATCCTTAAATTGACACCTATGGTGTGCCACAGGGGAGCACCTTGTCCCAAGATACCGGTTTTCAGGGTTTTGTCCTTCCGGATATAAACATCATTCAACCGAAGAAAAAACAGAAAGGGGGCGAACGGACGGAGGCAGAAAAAGAGAACAATAGAAAGGTAGCGTCTAGGCGCATACGTGTTGAACATGCGATTAGTGGTGTCAAAAGATACCGCATCGTGAAAGATAAACTCAGGAATTGGAAGAAAGGGTTCTGTGATTTAGTTATGGAAACCTGTTGTGGTTTACACAACTTCCGACTAAACTTCAGACCCTGGCACTATAAAACTCCTGTTATTTAAATCATTATAATGTCTAATATACGATGCCATTTCTGAACCGTGTTTGGCAGCACCAAACTGGCTCTTGCCCCGAATTTGATTCGCCTGCAAGAGTGGACTTTCATATTCTCGGAAAGCGACCTGTTCTTGGGCAGGTGCAGTGTCAATGTAAAAGAGAACAAAATCACATTGATTAGTCAATGCTCTGTCCACTGGAAAAGCAAGGTCCACGTCTAATACAACGCGTTCAGAGGGTATATTAGCCATAGAAACTTGGCACCCCGCTTTGGTATAAGATGTAGCTTCGTTATGCCCTACTCGTTGACGAATCTTCTCAAGAGCTTCATGTAGATTCACGTTCGCTCTCACCTTTCTGTTTCTCATACTTCTGTTGGAGATTCACCGAACGGTTGTAAAGACCTTCAGCAACATCTTGGTAATCCTTGGGAGAAAACCCTCTTCTTGGATGGAACGCGATCTCTTTTACCGGTTTGTCCTTCTGAAAATGCCATGCACCTACCTCTTCTGGCAGCAACCAACTTGCGGGTTCGTCAGTTTTATCCTCTATTAGTCCTTCCAGAATCAAGTTTCCTATTTCCTGTAGTAACCAATCACTATGTGTGGTAATTATTACCCTCACGCCTGCCCGGACTAAACGCGCGAGAATGACCGCCATATCCGCTTGGGCACCGGGATGTAGGTGTGCTTCCGGCTCCTCAATGATGAGTGTGTCGCCGGGTTTAATGCCACTTCGCAAAAACAACACCAAGGGGGAAAGTTCAGATACCATTGATGAAGATTGGTTCAGAGGTATCTCACTGTTAGAACCGTTTGGCACGTAACGGAAGTCGGGATATCCACTTGATGAAAGTGTTAGGCGAATCTGACCTGCAAGCACATCACTTTCCAACGATTCAGCAAGCTGTTTCATTCCAGGGTACGGGGGTTTTTCTTCGTACAGTATTATTCTTTCCATAAAGTCTGCTGTTACTCCAGACATAGTGGGAACATCAGGAAAAAGTTCTAATCCCACACGAGTGGTACGCTTAACGAGTGAACTTGCAATGATTCGGTGACTTTGCATGATGCCGCTCCGAGCGGAGGGCAGATAATAACCGCTCGGTCCAACAGGATGACTAAAACTCTTTATACGCACTCTATTTTCATCATGTAATTCTCCGAAAACCGAGTAATCCTCAGGTAGAAGAACTATCTCATCATTGAATGGACTATCAATAGGTGTTGAGCTTTTCAGATTAACTTCTGATTCAGATGTCATGATCTTGAATTTCCACTTTTCTTGATTTCCTTCACTAACTCTAAGAAAAATATCCATCTCACAACGTTGTTCCTGACTTAAGCGGATGATATCTAAAATGGAATTCAGGTCAAAACAATTTTTAATCTCATTCAGGATTTCTTCTTCAAATGGATCTGTATCTTTGAAAATAGTAATTAATTTTTCTTGCATTACCATAGGGAAATCTGACATTTTGAATTTTATTTGTTTCATTTCTAACTTTTTGAGCAAATCTTGAATTTCTACTTCTGAAATGTTGGAATCATTTAATAAATCATTAAGTAACCCTATAACACTTCCAGATTTATAAAGGGATAGAAGACCAAATTCTAACAGACCGATATAAATATCGTGCAATGCATAAATAAGGGTAGAGAAATAAGTTTTGCCCGTATTGCTGGGACCGACAAATACCGTCAGTGGACGTAGATCGATATTCGCTTCTGCAATAGGTCCAAAATTTTTGACTGCGATTTCAACTTTTGGGTAATCTTGTGTGTCTTTAACTTCACTCATTGTTATATCCTCAAATAGGTTAGAAAAACGTTAGATACGGTTTCTCAACAATCTCCCGCCACAATAATACTGCAAGTTCACGGGCGTGATAATCTCCCCACATAGATGCCTCTCCGCACGGAATCTGCCTGCCTTCCGGCACATAATCCCATCCATTCGGACGGTGATATACGGAATGTAATAGCAATCCTTGATGTTCATCAGAAATAGAGAGATACGGTTCTGAAAAAAGAGTCTTAGCCACCGTCAAACCGGCTTGGTAATAAGAATTGCCTGCCTCTGGTTCGCCATGTTTTTTCAGATAGTTGCCAAGGCGGATAAGTCCTTGTGCAGCAATCGCGGCTGCGGAACTATCCACGGGTTCAACATCGTTATATGGGTCTGCAGGTGCTGCCAAATAATCACCGAGTTTGACTAAACCGGGAGCACCCGTGTCCCAATACGGAATACCATCTTGCGCACTGTTTTCAATGTAAAAATCCGCAGTAGCTTCCGCTGCTTTGCGCATGTGTGCAGTTACCGCTGCATACCCGCCAAAAGGTTCAAGATCGCTTTCAGTTAGTGTGTCAAAAAACTCAAGTTGTTCGGCATAACCAGTTAGAATCCATGCCAATCCACGTGTCCATGTAGAAAACGGAGAATACCCTTGCTGTGTACTTGGACAGCGATAATTGCCATCATTTGTATTGAAGATAGATTCATGCACAACCCGTCCACGCACGTCAAAAGCGTCGCGGCCTTCACCATAATACACGTTATATTTTGCTGTGGTTTGAGAATGCTGAATTAGCCGTTCCAATAGATTGATAGCAACATCGCCTTCACCCATTAGTACAGCGCCAAGTGTGTGCCCAACTGCTAAAACACGCAATGAACGGATGGTATCTGAAAAGAGCGAATGCGGTCCATTGAAAGAGGCGATATATCCCGTTTCATCTTTAATCTTTGTCCAACGGCTTGCTTGCACAGCGGCAGAGGCTTTGAGTGCCAATTCATGGAAATGCATCTCATTGTCGTTCCACGGAATGACACCCTCGCGCATCAGTCGACGTAGGTTTCCATAAGTTGAGACGTTGTTAAATCCGTGGTCATGCACCCCGATGTGGGTGAGGTGTGGTGACATCTTTTCAATCGTGTTTTGTCTGCCAATTTCAAGAAACTGCTCATCACCTGTAGCATCGAATTGAAGGATAGCAGAGCCGAATTGGAATCCTTGTGTCCACTCTGTCCAGCCTCGCGTCGTATAAGTACCGGCGACGGTGAAGACAGGCGTGCCTTTTTCTGAGGGCCAGGTGTCTTCTATAGCCAAAATTTTTTGTCCTGCATATTCAAAAAGCCTTTCTATCTGCGGCTTCAGGTCATGAATTTTCAATGAATTATTTATCTGCATATATCCTCAATTTCTGTTCAAGGAGTTCAGTATATCGCTTTCACGATTTACCATATCGTTCACATATTACTTCTATAAGGTTCGTTGTGGATTTCCCGGGGACGTTTAATCCGACAATCACCTTACCGCCGTTTTCCTCAACGACTTCCCTTTCAATTAGTTGTTCTAATTTATAATCGCCGCCTTTAACGTGAATACTCGGTTTGAGTTCAGCAAGCAATTCAATCGGTGTTGCTTCTGGAAAAATCACCACATAATCTACACATTCCAATCCTGCCAGCATTTCAGCGCGTTCATCTTCAGGAACGAGCGGACGGTTTTCACCTTTCAATTCCCTTACCGAACTATCACTGTTGACTGCCACGACAAGTAGGTCTCCGAGTTGCCGGGCTGCTTGAAGGTAGCGGAGATGCCCCAAATGTAGCACATCAAAACACCCGTTGGTCGTGACAACAACGTTTCCGTCTGCTTTTGCTTGCTGAAGATGCAATGCAAGTTCGTTGCGGTGATGGATTTTTTGGTTTAACATATTTTATTTGATCTGGATACTGTGTTGTGTATTGAGTAAGTCGAATTTTGCTGTCAATTAATATCCTGTATTGTAGAAATCCTATGCCATCTTACATGTAAATTCTGTAAGTTTTAAGCATTAACAGTTTAGCACGTGCCGGACTGTTTGACAAGTTTTACTTTTGTGACACAGAGACATTCAATTTTCCAGTAACTCCTATCTTCTTCCTGTAGAAGCGAGCTCCAGTTCGCGACCATGTCCAAAATGTTGAGAAAAACACGAAAACTAAATGAGGCTTTTTGCTGCATTATCAAAGAATTTTATATCAAAATATTGATATATTTTAGATTATGAAGTATACTCAATTAGTATGAAAGCAGAAACACACCGCGAGCGCGGCATCATCGTGGGAATAACAGGCGGCATCGCGTGCGGGAAAACAACCGTTTCTGAGTTACTCACTGAAAAGGGGGCAATTCCTATAAACGCAGACGAAATTGGACATCAACTGCTTAAAGCGGATAGTCCTGTTATAGATGACCTTGTTAACGCGTTTGGACAAGAAATTCTTGATGAATCGGGGGATGTCAGCAGGAAAAAATTGGGCGCAATCGTATTTCAAGATAAATCTGCACGTGAGCGATTAAATGCAATCCTGCATCCGTTGATAATCCAACGTTCCCGTTCCCGTGCGCGCCAACTTGTTATGGAAGACCCTTCATGCGTTGTCTTACTTGATGCCCCCCTTCTTATAGAAGCGGGCGCTTACAATTCTGTCGATCTAATAGTTGTTGTGACTGCCTCGCCTGAAACACAATTTCAACGGATATTAGAACGGAGCGATGCACAGAATCGCCCTCTCACCGAAAGTGAGGCACAAGCACGAATTGACTCGCAGATGCCTGTGTCTGAAAAAGTTAAATATGCGGATGTGGTTATAGAGAATGACGGAACACTTGAAGAACTCAATAAACAGGTGAACCAACTTTGGAATCAACTTATGAATCGTGCCAAAGCAGATTGACCGCGTTTGCCTTAATAACGCAATAAACCTCTTTTCCTTTGCACAATTGAAGTTGTTCACGCGCTTCGTGTGTAATCTTTACCGAAAGGTGAAACCCTTCAACATGAATGGACAGTAGCGTTTGGTCATCAATCGCATCAATTGTTCCCTTTAGCATATTCCGCGCACTAATTGGCAAATTAGGTTCAAGCGATATAATTATATCTTCTGCCCGAATAGCGATTGGCACTTCTTTTCCGATTTTCGTCTCTATGTAAGGGATAATAAGGCGTTGAGACCCAATTTCTAATTCAGTTACACCTCTATGCTCATCTGAATTTACAATGGGTAGGGATAAGATATTTTCTACACCTGCCAAATTTGCAATCGGTAAAGCAGAAGGGATTGTTAGCAGTTGATAAGGTTCACCGTTTGCCGTAATCCTGCCATCAGATAGGAGAAAAGCCTCATCAGCGAGTGCCATCGCTTCTGATATGGCATGGGTTACGTACAGAATTGGTATTTCAAAAGCGTTCTTAATGTGATGAAGATATGGAATAATACGATTTTTCAACCCACTGTCAAGCGAAGCAAGCGGTTCATCCATCAGAAGCAGTCGCGGTTCCATCGCGAGTGAGCGCGCAATAGCAACCCGTTGACGTTGTCCACCTGATAATTGTTTTGGATAACGTTGAAGTAACTCAGATATTTCAAGAATTTCAAGCAGTCGGGAAATGCTATTGGGATTTTTACGCAAATTTCGTGGTTGTCCATAGTGGATGTTCTGCACAACGGTAAGATGCGGAAAGAGATGCCCCTCTTGAAAAACGTATCCGAAACGGCGTTTTTCGGGTGGCATATTAATTTTTGCATCAGAGGCGTAAAGTGCTTCATCTCCGAACACAATCCTACCATCGTCCGGAGAGAGGATTCCACTAATACAGTTGAGAAGCGTGCTTTTTCCACTACCAGACGCACCCAAAAAAGCTGTAACCTTCTTTTCGAGCGTGCAATTGAGGTCTAACGTAAAATTGCCGAGAGTTTTACGAAAGTCAAGTGTGATTTTGGGGTGATCTGCCACAGGGTTTCCAATAATTTCTGTTCGTAAAAATATTCTGAATTCGGGCTGTTCTATTAGAGTTACTCAAACCCTCCGCCATCGAATCCGCCACCATCAAAACCGCCACCGTCAAATCCACCACCATCAAAACCGCCACCGCCGTCAAATCCACCATCACTTCCACCGGAATCTGAATCGGTAGACGAATCATTCTGATTGTCACTACCTAACATACTACCAAGTAGGAGACCGGTAAAGAGAGCGTCCTCTGTTCCGTCAACAGCATCAGAGGCTTCAACATGTCCATCCTGCTGGTGCTTTTTCCTTTGTGATTGTTTGTTTTTTGAACGTTGAACCATGTTCAAGATCACCACCAGAAATACACCAACTGCAATCAAAAATAAAAGTGTGCCCATATTCATTATATTTCTCCTTTAGTTTGTGCCGATAAAACGCAAATTAAATGAAGATTAGGTTATTAATTCGGTAATTCCATTTTCCATAGGCACGGTAGGTGCGGTTTCCTAACCTCACCACATTACCGCACGAGGTTAGGAAACCCCACTGCTGGCGGGGTTTCCTAACCTCGCCACATTACCGAATTATTTTTTTTACTTCATACAGTTTGCGCTACATAAGTAGCAACTTGGGTTAATATAACAGATTTTGTCATAAGCATCAAGCCAAAATCGTGCTTCTTTGAATCTACTGCTTCGTCAACATATTATTGTCCGTCGCGATTCAGAGATCGCTCCTACCGATAGACCGCTTAGGGTCCGAGGGAACTCCGATTCCCGACTACTTTCAAGACCTATCAATTAGCACTTGACTAAGCACGACGGTGATATTGTGTGAGAAAAAGAGAATTGACAAATGCTGCATAGATGATTATAATAGCGCGGTGTGTTGGCAAAATCCATCTTGTGCATACTCAATCAACTCTTAACAGATTACAACGCAAGGTTTTAAGCGTTTATGTTAGCAGAACAGAAACTACAGTTTCTTCAGAAAACCGAACTTTTTGCTGAACTCTCAAAAGCAGCTTTAAATTCAATTTGTGATATCGCAAACGAGGTAGCCTATCCCGCAGAGCATACCATCTTTGAAGAAGGGGATAAAGGTGATTCGCTTTATCTGCTTGTTGATGGTGAAATTAGCATCATAAAAGCGGAAACTGAGGTCCTGTCATTTAAAGAGACAGGATATTGTATCGGCGAAGTTGCGCTGATTGACGATAAACCGAGAAGCGCGACGATTAAAACAGTTACTTCAACATGTCTCCTGCGAATTACCCGCACCGATTTTTATCAAGCATTGGCGCGTGAGCCATTGATCGGTAGAGGTATGTTTCGGGTCCTAAATAACAAAATTCGCCATGACCTTGAAATTCAGATGAGTGCGATCCGCAAAGAGGTTGCACAAGAGGAGTCAATGCGGCTTGCAGCTGAGGTCCAACAATCAATTCTGCCGAACGAAGAGATTACACATCCGTGTTTAACCTCTGCAGGATATTGCCAACCTACAAACAATGTTGGCGGTGATTATTACGATTATCTGTATCTTCCGGATAATCGGGTTGGAATTTTTATTGGTGACGTAATGGGGCACGGGTTTCATTCCGCCATGGTCGCCGCAATGACAAAAAGCGGTATACAAACGCAAATCCGTTTTGATGCTTCTGTCCCTGAAGTCATGAAGGCAGTCAAACGAGTCACTGAGGAGGATACGCAAACTTTTATTTATATGACTTGTTGTTACGTTATCGTCCATCAGGACAATCGGTTTGAGTTTGCCAACGCGGGGCATCCGGCAATGCTTCTTTTTCGGGCAAAAAGTGAAGAATTTATTGAGTTGGAATCGCAATTTCCACCTGTAGGTATTGCGTTATCAAGTGAAAATTCAATAACGCAATACCATAGCACAGAAGCACGATGGGAACCCGGTGATTTACTCGTGCTTTATTCGGACGGTATCACAGAAGCACTAAATGAGGATATTGAGATGTATGGTGTTGAACGACTCAAAAACCTTTTATTTGAAAAGCGACACTTGTCCGCAGATGAAATCAGGATAGAAATTCTGTCCGATCTTGAGGTATATCAACAAGATGAGAACCCACATGATGACATTACGTTAGTCATTGCCAAATTTCTGTAGTGTTTGAAAGAAGCTGCTGGGTTGCACATCGATTCTATTATTCAATTTGACTCGCAGCGTAATGGATAATGTTTTCCATTAAAGCTTTGTTCATAGAAACGGTATATTGATTATCGTTGCGAAGGCTGGTAATAATGTACAACCCTTTGCCATATCGCCTTGCACCGATAACGAGTTCATTGCGTTCTGGGGTCGTTGCAAAAATCATGTCGTTCTCATCCCAGCCAACCCATGCATCATCAATATAAATTTGACCTGATCGGATTTTGTTCGGTGTTAAAAAGAGCGTAGATTTTTTGTCGGTAACTTCAAAAAACCTATCTGGCGGACTTTCAACGCCTGTCAATTTGCCCTGTAACCATCCAACTCCACACGGTTTTTGCATAGTACTATCTTGTCCTGAAACAACCACAATACCGCCATTCTTAACGAAGTCTTTAATTGCTGTTTCTGTCTTTTTCGGGAGGAGGTACCGACTAAAACTTGAAATCTCTTCATATCCAATCCATAAGATATCCGCTTCCGTTAAGTTTGGTAGCGTACGGATTTTGGTAGATTCTAAAGCGGTCGGACGTTTACCAGCTTTTTTAATATTCCGTAAAGCTTGGTATTCGTAGGTCATCGAGTTGGTATGAACATGGGTTTGTCCCCAGGTTGGTGATGTGCTATTACCTGTCAAAACCAGTATTTTTAACGCGTCCTTGGTAGCGGTAACCCACATTTTACCTGCTAACATGTCGCGAACAACTTTTTGGAACGCTTTTGTTTTCCCTTTAAACGTTCGGTTCATCATTGGATCAATATGGGTAAAACTCCACCATGAATTGCCGCTTCTGTCAAAACTACGACTTCTACCCTGATATAATCGCATTTGAAACCATGTGTCATCAATAAAGCACATACTATCAATACTGTAATGGTCTCGGTAGAAAACGATAATTGGCATACCCTGTTTAAGGAGCTTAACCATCTTTTGCGGTGAGGTGTTCTTTTTATATTGTCCGGTCGCAAAATTCATTTTAATCTGTTTTAGATGACTATTACCTTTCACATCTTCTTTAACCGTAATAATTGCCTGCAACCGCCGTGTATCAACACTCTTAACCTCTCCAAAAACGATGTTTGTGCAAGCATCAAGAACTTCGCGAATTGTATATTCACGTTCAATGAAGCCAAGTGCGGGGGATGCAGCCAGGAAACTGATAAGAAATAGGGAAATAATCAACGTTGTTAGGACCTGTGTAAAACGCATTTTCAGACCTCCATCTGGGTGCTCTGTATTATTAACAAAGATTCTATCATATTTTATGCTAACTTGACAACTCTTTTGTTGAATTTTCTGTCTGAATCGTAGATTTTAGGAGTCTGATAAATCGATCTTACCACAAGAGAGAAGACATCGTGAATGTCAAATTTTACACATCGCAATTTGTTTTAACTTGAAAATTCTCCAAATAAATTTTATAATGCAATTGTCAATAACGTAACCTAAGATAGAATTGCTGGATAGTATGTGACCTCTGCACGTCAACGTGGAAAAGGAAATATGTATAAGAAAAGTAGTGCGGCTCCGTTGGAGGTGTAACAAGTTCGTTACTGAGTTTTCAAATACAATGGGAATTAATAGGGTAATAATTTGCAATTTCAGACAAAAACTATTGGACACTTATGTTCTCTCTTTACAGATGGACAAGATCCGATCTTCTTACTCGGTGCTGGTGCTTCCTACAGTTCAGGTATTCCACTTGCGGGTGAAATGGTTGAAAAAATAGCAAGATGGGGATACTGTAAAGAAAATAATCTTTCTACTGAAGATCCACGCATTCGGCGAAGTGACTGGTATCCATGGTTAGAAAGACAGAATTGGTATCGTAAGGATTTGGAATCAGCTGGTAATTTTCCTTTTGCTGTAGAGGATATACTTCAGCCAAGCGAATCGCGAAGGCAATTCTTTGAGGACATTTTAGACACACAAGTGCCAGCGGGTGAAGGATATGAGTATATGGTGAGATTTATGGAACAGAAACTTATTCATACTATTCTTACCACGAACTTTGATTCAGTATTGTTAAACTTGTGTAGAGCGAACCGTCGACTTCATTATATTAATGTTATACAAACACCGTCTGACTTTTCCATTCTATCAACAAGTTCTCAACGTCCGCAATTAATTTACTTGCATGGTTCGGTCCAACATTACACTGACAAAAACACCCTTGCCGAAGTAAATGAAGAACTTAATCCAAATCTTGTTGCAAGATTGATCCCACTTTTGAGAGATCATCCTTTGATTGTCATAGGATATCGGGGAGCAGAACCTTCTGTAATGAGGCATCTTCTCATTGATAACGCTGCGGCTGCAGATGGTTACCGTCATGGGATTTATTGGTGCTTGCGAAATTATATAGAGGGCAATTCTGACAATCTTCCTCTGTTAGTTCAGGCACTCGCTGGTGAGATCCAAACAAACT
This sequence comes from Candidatus Poribacteria bacterium, assembly GCA_003635185.1. Classification (GTDB taxonomy): domain Bacteria; phylum Poribacteria; class WGA-4E; order WGA-4E; family WGA-3G; genus MSPOR6. The sequence goes on from PYJA01000108.1 coordinate 30,630, forward strand.
TTCAAATTGTTTCTATCGATGGATTTGACGAAGTGATGTGTACTTTATGGCAGCATGTTCGTCAGCAGGACACGGATTATCAGCCGCAAATTCCTTCTGTGTCTGAAGAATTATCACTACTTCCTTTTGATTTCCAGGAACTTACCGAAGCTTCCTTGGATGATTTTGATTGGCCGACAATGAGAGTTCGGGTATTTCAGTACTGCGACAGGACGGATATCCGGGTCCCACCAACTTTCAACGACGATTGGATTATTCGATTGCTGTGCGATTTAGATCTTGCCTCATCTACTGAAGGAGAGAATATTTTTCCAACGGTGGGTGGTTACTTACTTTTTGCTGCAACTCCGCAGCACTGTATTCGAACTGCCAAAGTTGTCGTACGTATAAATGGGGATCCTGAGTGGATCCAAAGCGTTTTTGATGTTTACATCAATCAGTTAGAACAAAAAATTGAGGGTAACCTTTGGCATCAACTTGACGAAATATATGCACTGCTTTCTCGCATTAACCGATCCTTCCTTCTAAAGGAAGGGCAACACTCAAAATCTGTATATCCCTACCCTCCAGATGCCTTGAGAGAGATAGTTGTTAACGCACTCGTTCACCGTGACTATGAGAAAGACGAACCAATCGTGATTGAAATTGAGCAAAATTGCATCTATGTTCGCAATCCAGGTGGGTTAGTTCAGGAGGTTATAGAGCAGATGACGACCACACCTGGTAGCGAGATAAGAGACGCATTTGAAACAAAAATCAAAGGCGGGACACGAGGCATTCAAGGATATCGGAATCCTGTTGTGTCAGACCTATTCTATGGTACAGAAGATATGGAAAAAGCCGGCTCGGGCCTACCGGACGTTTGGCAGAAATGTGATGAAAACAAAAATGAAGTAAATTTTGGACCGATTGATGACAATGCTGCTTTTGAAATAACAATTTCGCGCCGCCCTGAAGCAGTAGATACTATTACTGGAACTGCCTCCAGCAGTAAACACTTCACCCGCTACGCGAGCAATCTTCTTGAAGTAGTTAATCTACCAGATGTAGTTTGGCACGCTGGAACTACTGCACGAAAAGCAAAGGATGTATGGGAAAATATTGAGTCAGATTGGTTACCACCATTCTTGCTCTATAACGAAAGACTCTTCACTTTTGAGAATCTATCAACTTCTTCTAACCCACTTTACACTGTGATTGACACTAACGATATAGGAAAGATAACTGTTGAAGAATTTATTAACATCTATGATGAGAAGGTTTTTGTCTGGCTACTCAATACATGTTTTTTCAGACACCTTGAAGCACAAGGTTTATGGGTAGACAAAGATCGAAAACGTGCATATTTTCCTAAAACGGATGAAAATTTTCGAAAAGTCACCTACAAGGCGCGCGTCCGTCTTGCTACCCGAAAAGTGGTGAAAAAGGTAAATAATTACTGGGAACACAAATCTTTTTGGTTCCGGTTCGAACGCTTTGGAGAGATTTGGACACTTGTCTTACTTCCAAGTTATGTTTTTACTACCGATGGGGAAAAAACACTTTTATCGGGTGATTTGGTTAACAAACTCTCCACAGCACGCCAGAGTCGTGATTACAACAATGTGGTGCACAACGATCTTGTATTTTGGGCGTGGGTGCTTTCAGGTGGAAAACATGGTACTTTTGCGCTAGACACAGGCCCACCAGATGTAAAATCAGATACGGTTTCAAAAAGCAAAATCCATAAAGGCAACGGTCATCAAATTCTTATTAGAAACAACTTGTCAGCGGCTGTTGCTCCTGTGATGGAATTAGATGAAGCATGGGGAATTGGAGAACTTGAGAAATTGGATACAAGCGAATTGGCACAGTTAGAGTCAGAAATCTCACAGACGATTTCGCAATTAGCAGAGGAAGAAGATGTTAATTCAAATGGAAATCAACCAATTACCTACACCAGAGATTGAATTTGGTGCTCCAGGGACATTTATAGATCCAAAAGTAGGTCTAATTGAAGCAGGTCCCTTTGATCTCCGTTTTGGTGCTGCACATAAAAAAGAAATTAACGTCGGCTTTGTTGGAAATGCTGAATTACTCAAGAACGGAACAAGGTGGTTTCAACGGTGTAACACACGTATCTCCTCAGATATTACAGATTCCACACAATATCTTGATTTTCCCGGTTTTAAATCAATTTTCCGGACTCCGCTTGCACTGAGCGAACAGTGGATAATAGAAATCAATAACAATAAACTTGAAACGGCATTAGCAATAAAAAATTCAAAAAGCCGCTTTGAAGAGGTATTAGATCTTTATGTAGATAGCGTAGAGAAGTTAGCCGATAACACTAATATTCGTCCAGATATTGTGATATGTTGTCTTCCTGATTCCGTAGTTCAGACCTGTTGGAGTATCTCAAAATCATTAACCTCCAAACAACGACATCTTATTAAAAAAAGACAAGCGGAGCGTGAACAAGGACAACTATTTTTATTTGACATTGAAGAAACGGAAACCGATCTGCTTAATAGGAATTTTAGAAGAGCTTTAAAAGCTCGGACAATGAAATTTCGTATGCCAATTCAGATCGGAACGAATAGTTTGTTTGAAGATCTGAATACTAATCAAGACGCTGCTACGCGAGCATGGAACATGAGCGTAGCACTCTATTACAAAGCGGGAGGAATACCGTGGCGTTTTAAGACAGAAGGTCCAGAAACCTGCTTTGTCGGTATTAGTTTTCATCACTTACGAACACCGTCACAACATCTTGTCTATTCAAGTTTAGCACAAGCTTTTTCAAGCCGTGGTGAAGGTTTCGCGCTGCGTGGAGAAGCTATTCCTTGGAATGAAAAACAGGGAAGAAATGTGCACCTAACAAATGAGCAGGCAGCCGAACTTGCAAGCCAGATTCTTCGAGAGTACAGTGAACAAACAGGTGGCAATCCGCAACGTGTTGTCCTCCATAAGACATCAAGATTTGACGACTCAGAACAAGAAGGATTCCGACACGGTTTCCGTGATATTCCCATAGTTGAATTAATTAACATTATGCCGACACAATTTCGGCTTTTAACTTATGGAGCATATCCGCCGAGAAAAGGCACTTTGTGTACAGTCAATAAGGAAGCCACATATCTATTCACTACAGGCTATATGCCTGAATGGCGTACTTACCCTGGACCTCACATTCCTGCTCCTGTAAGACTAATGAGTAACGATGATGTTGACATGCATCAGGTCGCCTCAGACATATTAGGACTCGCCCGCATGAACTGGAATACGGCAAGCATGAGCAGTTCCCACCCTGTAACCATATTTTTTTCTCGCCGAGTCGGAGGCATCATGGCAGAGGTAGGAGAAAATGAAAAACCACATCCATCTTTCCGTTATTATATGTAAATCATAAGATTATTATCCAACTGACGATGCTCAAGCGTTTTGATTGACAAACAGTGAAATAGTGGAGAAACTATAACAAAATTTAGATGCCACACAAAGGAACACTCATGCCCACACTTGACTTCAAAGGCAAACAATTCATATACGCACATCACCTCACCGTTCCCTTCCGCAAACCGGAAATAGACGCAAAAAAATCCCACACAGGCGAAAACCCTCCATCATTAGACGATAACCTGATTATCCACGGCGACAACCTACACGCCTTAAAAGCCCTCCTCCCGAAATACGCTGGCAAAATCAAGTGTATCTATATTGACCCGCCTTACAATACCGGCAACGAAAATTGGGTTTACAACGATAACGTAAACAGTCCGATGATGCAAGCGTGGCTTGAGAAAAATAGCCCGATTGACGTTGAAGATTTAGAACGTCACGATAAATGGTTGTGTATGATGTGGCCTCGACTTCACCTGTTACGTGAACTACTCGCTGATGATGGTGTTATTTTTATCTCAATTGATGATCATGAAGTGCATCGCTTGCGAATGTTGATGGACGAGATTTTTGGAGTGAGTAACTTTGTTGCTAACATTGTGTGGCATCACAGAAAATCAAGTCAAAACGATATAGATGTTTCGCTTTCTCATAATCATATACTTTGCTATGCCCTTGAAAAGTCTGCATTTTCTTTCAACGCTGGAGATGTTGATGAAAGTAAATTCTCGAATCCCGATAAAGACCCTCGTGGTCCGTGGGTGGCAGATCCAATGGACGCACCTCACATCAGGAAAAATTTGATGTACGAAATTATCAATCCCAACACTGGCAAAATCTATCTCCCTCCAGCCGGAAGACATTGGAGGTTTTCTAAAGATAAGTACGAAACCGCTCTGACAGAAAAACGGATTATCTTTGGAAAAAAAGGGACTTCCAAGCCTCAATATAAAAGGTTTCTCAGCGAAGCACGTGAAAAAGGAGTCAATATTTTCACAATATGGAGTGATGTAGGAACTGCTACCGATGGGACAAAAGAACTTATTAACATTTTTGGCCGTGGCCAACTCTTTCCAACTCCAAAACCAACAGATTTAATTGCAAAAATAATCAGAATATCTACAGATAAAAACGACATCATCCTTGACTCATTCGCTGGTAGTGGCACGACTGCCCATGCTGTATTTGCCCTCAACAAAGAGGATGGCGGCAACCGAAAGTTTATTCTCGTTGAATGCGAAGATTACGCTGACGACATCACCGCGGGCCGTGTCCGACGCGTTATAAACGGTGTTGAAAATGCCAAAGATGAAAACTTGCAGAAAGGACTCGGCGGTTCTTTTACCTACTGCACGCTTGGTGAAACAATTGACACTGAAGGGATGCTCACGGGTGACTCACTTCCTACATATCAAACCTTAGCAAGTTATGTTGCTTATGCTGCTACCGGCAGTAAATTGGAGGTCAAAGCAAAGCAGAAAAATTACTGCTTCGGTGAAACAGGGGATATCCGCTTCTATCTCATTTATGAACCGACACTTGAATTTTTAGAGAGCAATAAGTCCGCTTTAGATGCAAAACGTGCTGAGCAGATAGCCAATGAATGTAAAGCGGCAGGCAAAAAAGCCTATGTCTATGCGTCTCATAAGTTTATGAGTCAAAAAGAACTTACGCCTATGGGTATTACCTTCTGCCAACTCCCCTATAGCATCTATCAAATCACATAACATTCATTCTTGTCTTGAATTTTATCGTTTTTTGTCCTATAATTTAGTCAAGTGTTTACTGAAGGAGCATACAAATGAAGAAAGTTTTACTCTTGGCACTCTGTTTTCTTATCTCAACGACTTGTGCATTCGCAGAACTCTCACAATCCGATTTTGAGAAGATCCAATCCATTATAGACAAATCTGTTGAAAAGGTTGAAAAGTCTATTGACAAATCTGAAACACAGATTAAGGAATACGTCGATCTTAAAATTGATGCATTAGACAAGAAGTTAACCGGAAAAATTGATGCATTAGACAAGAAGTTAACCGGAAAAATTGAAGGATTAGATGGGCGATTGAATCAATTATTTTTATTGGTGATTGCGCTAATTGCTTTGATTGCTGTTGCTGTGGGAATGCCGCATATTCTTGTTGCAAGGCAAGGAAAAGAGATACAATCACTAAACCAACGCATTGAGGCGTTACAGCAAGAGATTGATGCAATGCGGCACGAAATGGATGAAAGAAACATAAGCACATCTTAACACCTTAAGGCATCACTACGCGGGAAAAGCGGAACGTCAATAACGTATTACGAATCGCAAAGTCATAGAAATGGAACTGAAAGACTATCAACAGGAAGCATTAGACACTTTAGACCGTTATCTTGAGGCATTGAAAGAGGCGCATCTGCAATTGGATAAAGTCACCGAGATTCTCTCATCAGATGAAGTCCCTGATAGTTTGAAAAATTACCCCCTTCAAGCATGGGAAAGTTTGCGTAAAAAATCAGGGTTACCGGGCGTGCCAGACAAAAACGGTGAGAACCATATTCCAGAATATATCTCACGTGAGGCGGCTTCTGGTAAACCGATCCCACATGTCTGCTTGAAAGTGCCAACAGGTGGTGGAAAAACGTTGTTAGGTGTTGAGGCGGTGCGGCGACTCAAAATCGGCACAGGATTTCTGCTTTGGATTGTACCAACTAAAGCCATTTATACGCAAACGCGAGAGGCATTTCGGAATCAAGAACATCCGTATCGACAGATTTTGGATCGTGCCTCTGGTGACCGCGTCAAACTCCTTGAAAAAGATGACAGATTTACAAAGCAAGATGTTGAGAATCACCTCTGCGTGATGCTTCTGATGCTACCCTCCGCAAACCGAGAAAAAAACAAAGAATTTTTGAAAATCTTTCGTGATAGCAGCGGTTACGATTCCTTCTTTCCTATTGAAGACGACATAAGGAAACATCTATCGTTATCGGAGGAGTACTCCGACCTTGAAACTATAAAACCCGATGAGCCAGGCCAAATGCGTGGCATGTTCGCCGCAAATCCTGAAGATAGGCTGATTAAGCAGAGCCTTATTAATGCGCTAAAATTGATACGACCAACGGTGATTTTAGACGAAGCGCACAAAGCTTACGGAAGCAAAAAAGCCGAAAACAATCGGGAGTTTGTGAAAGCAGTGAATCGCCTTAATCCGCGCTTTGTGCTGGAGTTATCTGCTACGCCGCAGCTCGGAATCAGTAACATCCTTGTCAATATCTCTGGTACAGCACTTAAAGAGGAGGAGATGATTAAAATCCCGATCCGACTTCGGAATTTCCCCAATTCCGATTGGAAATATACTCTTGCCAAAGCAAAGGCAGAACGGGATAAACTGGAGGAAGCAGCAAAGCAGTTTCAGCAGGAAGAAAACCGTTACATCCGCCCTATTGCAGTGATTCGGGTGGATCGCACGGGTAAAAAGCAACGTGATGGCATGAAGGTGCATGCATTAGATGCTCGCGACGAACTCATCAAGGTACTCGGTGTGCCGGAGGAACACATTAAAGTGAAATCTTCAGAACAAGATGAACTCGCGGGGGTGGATCTGCTCAGCCCTTTTTGCCCTGTCCGATACATTATCACAAAAGATGCACTAAAAGAGGGGTGGGATTGTCCGTTTGCTTATCAATTGGCACTACTTGATAATACCACAGCACAGACTGCTATGACACAGCTTATCGGTAGAGTCATGCGTCAACCGCATGCCCGCGCAACGAAGCGACCAGAATTGGATACTTGTTATATCTACTGCTTCAATCAGAAAGTAGGCGATGCTGTTGACAACGTTAAAAAGGGTTTAGAAGCGGAAGGGTTAACAGGTCTTGCAGAATACGTTGAAAGTACGGATGCGGACCGTGAAAAGAAAAGTATCCAGCGTAGGAAAAAATATCGTGAGATGGATATTTTCCTACCACAAGTCCTGCACAAAACAGGACGCAGTTGGGAGATGCTAAATTATGAGCGTGACATTCTCAGCGCGATCAATTGGAGTCAACTCGGAGCAGTGGAACCAGTAAATTTAGATGACCAAGAACTTCTACAAGAAATCCGAGCTACTATCCATTTGCAAGACCATGACGATCCTGAGAAAATCATCATAGAGAATATTTCGCAAAAATTGGATATATCGTTTTTTGTTAGACGTTTGAACGATGTTATTCCGAATCCTTGGCAAGCAGCGCGTATCGTGAAAGCCACCCTCCAAGCCTATCGAGAACAAGGCGATGATGAGAATAAGTTATTTACAAATCGGTTATATCTCTCCGAAGTCTTGAAAAACAAACTCCGCACACAGATAGATACTCTTGCAGAAACAATTTTTCGAGAGAAACTGGAGAATAACAAAATTCGGTTTAGTCTTGAAACAGATGTGACGTTGAATTTTGAATTGGAAAAGACGATTGAAGTTTATGTGACAAAAAATCCAAAACGTTTAACGCGTTCGGATAATAGTCCCGTGCAGCTCAACCTATTTGACCCTGTATATGAGGCAGAATTCAACAATTTAGAGATGGATTTTGCGCTTTATCTTGATAAAAAAGATGCGATTCAATGGTGGCATCGTATCGCCGCAAGGCAAGGCTATTTCTTGCAAGGTTGGCGGCGTGACCGTGTTTATCCTGACTTTATCGCCTGTGTGCAAGGAGACAAGAAAGGACAGCAACGTCTACTTATTTTTGAAACCAAGGGGCAACACCTTGAAGGCAACAGCGACACCACATACAAACAAGAACTTATCAAGACATTAGAGTCAGCGTATAAAAACGCTACAGATTACGGGACAATGGAAGCTGCCGGTCCTAATGATAAACCGATGTCTTTTCGCATGTTGCTTGAGGACACTTGGCGTGAAACGGTTAATGAGACGATAGATGACTATTCCACATCGCCACAATAACGGATCAATGTATGAAAAAATCTCTCTCCCAACCTACAATTCCTTATAGAATGGGCAAGTTTCCCCTGCTTATGCTTTCCTCAACGTAAGGCAAGTCCCTTGTCGCTGTCTAACCCTTCCTATTTCTTGACGCATTTTGCCTTTTTCAAGCGTTACAACGTTCAATCACAATTCATTATTTATGTTAAAATTAAAACCCTCTTTTGCCTTAAACTTCACATCAGAAAAAATTTCGGATTCAGCGATTTATATCGGATTTTTAATCTTTGTCATATCGCTTCCATTCGACTATTTAACAGTGTTCCTAAATATAGGAATGTCGTTTGTACTATTCGGATGGGTAGGGCGCATGATAGCAGAACGGAAACTCAATTGGTGTCGCACACCTCTTGACGTTCCCATTGCGCTATTTTTAGGATTGGCATTGGTTGCTTCGTTGTTTGCGCCACATCGTGCAGGTAGTAGTTTTGGGTATTTTTGGAAGCTGCTGCGGGCAATTCTACTTTTTTATGCAGTTATTCATAGTCGTTTGGGAATTCGGTGGCGACATATTGTCATCGGTTTTGTTGCAGCAGCGGGTTTATCTTCAATGCTTGGTCTCTGGTCCTACGTGAACGGGACAGGTTTAGCACACAGTTTGATGGGACGAGTTGACTTAGAATATCAGAGCGAATTTTCGGCAGGTGAAGGTTTTTCAGATGAATTACGTGACGAATTGCGTCAAATTAATATCCCACTTTCCCGGAGTGCATCCATCTTGCCATCCAAAAAACCTGATGAATGGCGGATTGATGACTTAGCAAGGAACAGACACTACGTAGTTCGTAAGGACGAAACACATCTCATGGTCTACATGATTGAACAACGTCTCGCTGGTACCTTCAAGGCACCGAATTACCTCGGCGCATACCTTGCGCTTAGTCTGCCTTATATATTAGGATACTTTGTTGCAAGCTGGCAATTATTACACAAACAGAGGAATGGAATATGGATTATTTCTGTGCTTGGTGCTGTTGTTGTCATGATGACTGTGAATCTGGCGTTAACACTCACGCGTGGCGCGTGGGTGAGTGTTGCTGTTGCGACAGTATGTATCGGTATTTACTTAGTTGTGAATAGGTTATCAGATAGTGGTTCTTTGAAACATGTGTTGATAGGTACCACCCTAATAATAACGATTTTAGGTGTCTCCGTATTTCTGATGCCTCAGCATATTAAGACACGTTTCAACACTATGATTGAGCGACCTGCAGGTTTTATGGGAGAACGGCCGCAATGGTGGCGCACCTCACTTGAACTCATTCAGAAATATCCTATTACCGGTATCGGATTAGGTAGGTTTCGCTATGAGGCACAATTAAACGCACCACCTGATCTGTCCGATGTCCCCTATCATGCCCATAACATCTATCTACATATCGCCGTTGAACACGGTATTCCTTCTCTATTCCTGTTTTTGTGGATAATCGTGCTAATTTGGAAGCGGATTTGGGCGATCCGTTCCATAATGGATATTGAAGGAAATTTTTGGAGCATAGGAACATTTATCGGGGGGAGTGGCTTCCTGATTTCTGTGCTTACCTACGGCACAGTAGATTACATATTTCACCATCGTTCAATATTGCTTTTCTGGTTTATTATTGGCATAATATATTATATCCAACTCGACAAGGACAAAACAGATGAAAAAGGACTTGAAGCCGATTGACATGTCTTCCGTGAAAACTTATCCGTTACAGGATCGTGTTAATAAAGTATCTGTCAACGACTTTGCAACACTGCCAGATGGACAAGTGGATCTATCTCCGTTTTTAGCATGCCTTCCAAAGATACTTAAGGGACAAGATTTTTTAGAACTGATTGACAAAATTGTTACTGCCCATCAACGTGAAAAAGCGGTGATTGTTATGATGGGCGGACATGTCATCAAGTGTGGTTTAACGCCTCACTTAATTGCACTTGCTGAGCGAGAAATAATTACCGGTTTCGCCTTTAACGGAGCAAGTAGCATTCACGATTTTGAAATTGCTCTCATCGGTGAAACTTCTGAAGATGTTTCTGCCTACTTACAAACTGGACAATTCGGGATGTGGGAGGAGACAGGAAAATTGATGAATGAGGCAATTCAGCATGCTGCAGATACAGGCATCGGCATGGGGGAAGCATTAGGTAAAAAACTGACAGCTTTAGACGCGCCTTACAACGCTTATAGTCTTCTCGCTGCAGGAATTCAACATGATATTCCGATTACTGTTCATGTTGCTATCGGCACAGATATAATTCATCAGCATCCGTCTGCAAACGGTGCTGCGATTGGCGAGGCAAGTTTTACCGATTTTCGTTTGCTAACGCAACTTGTGACGCAATTAGAAGATGGTGGGGTTGTCCTAAATTTCGGTTCAGCCGTAATTTTGCCAGAGGTGTTTCTGAAGGCATTAACGATCGCGCGGAATTTAGGGCATACCGTATCACGATTCACTGCTGCTGATTTTGATATGCTCCAACAATATCGCCCCGCAGAGAATGTCGTTAAACGCCCAACTGAGATGGGCGGTAAAGGTTGGACCTTCACGGGACATCATGAGTTGATGATTCCGCTTTTGGTACAGGCAGTACTTTCCCGGTTTTAAATGCTTCTGATAGCTGGTATTATACCCAATTTTCTCGATTCTTCTCGGTAGGTTCGGTTAGGAAACCGAACCTAACTCAAGCACAACAAATCAACGCCAAGTGCAGTTTACACACTTGGCGTTGATTTAGTGTACAGCAACATTTATATTTTATATCAAACTAACGGCATATTGAACGTTTTTTATGTAGCTCGTGTCGAACCGTCTTCACAAACTTCTTTTTCGAAACATCACAGCGATTTAAAGTAGTTTTTAGTTCGACTAATAGTGCGCGGGAAGCCTGTAACTGCGGCAGTGATGGGGTTTGCAGATATATTTTTAACAGTTCTTTTTTATCGGCGCTATCCATTTCGTCTTGTGATTTAAGGAGTTTACAATATTGTGAATAGTCCATAGTTGTGTCTCCAATTTATGTGTTTTAGATAGGCAGTTCTATTTTTATTCTGTCTATTTATGTTTTTGAAAGTTTTACAGTTCACTGTAAGAAACGGCAATCGGTTCTGCCGCGTTTAAGTCAAGAGTGATTTTTACATGTTGATGTTCTTTGATTGCCTCTGTTTCGGATTGCCCCTGAAAAACGGTTTCTAATTCAACGAATTCTCCTAAACTTTCAACTCTGTCTAAGTGAATTCGGGTATTGTTATACATCCACAGTGATCGTTGTTTTTTGACAATTGTTTTTATACCTAACGCCGCAGCTAACAAGTCTTTTAGTGCCGTCGGTTCAGCAATTTTACAGAGTTGGTATATACTGTAGCGAGATTCCAATTCATTCGGACGCTCATAGTAGATTAGCCAACCTTCATCAGCATCATCTGTCTCGCGTAGTTTTAGCCTACCTTTCGGATTGTGGAAATAGGTATCTACTTGGTATATTGTTTCACGGTGCGTTGCCTCTAAGCCTGCTAACCTCGGTAAGAGTGTGTCAAGCGATTCATACCGTACTTTGAACTCTAAGTTTTTTGCCATTATATGATTTAATAGTTGTTCTTAGTGGATTCGGTGCCTTAGTGTTAGTATACACACCGTAGGTCTCATTCAAGTTCCATAAAATCTAAATCCAAATCTAAATCCTCTTCGGTTTGGTAACTATTGACACAGGAGCGATTACACCGTTCTCCGTGCGCCTGTAATCCACAAACGCGATGCTTCAACCGCAGAGAACTCTCCAAACAAGTTCGCAACTGCTCAGGGTCAAAATGCCGTCCCATCAAGAAACTGTAACTACCCCTTTGCATGAGGTAACGTGCCGTCCTGTCATCAGAAACAATTGAGATGATTTTAACGTGGGATTGATATCTTTGGATAAATTCAAAGATACGACTGCGTCGATATCGTGTGAAATCTGCAATTATCATACGATATTTTGCTAACTTCAGCATTGCGACTGCCTGTGAACTACGTCCTATAATATCACATCGATAGTTTTCTGATTCAAGCACATTTACAATTTTGTCCCGCACATCACGATTATAAGATATGACCAACACATCACCTTTCAATTGAGAAATAGAGTGACTCTCTTGAATTTCAAGCGGGAGGAGTGCATCATCGACTCGCCATCTCAAACTTCTGCGCGCATCACGCATCTGCCTTTCTGCTTGGGCAAGTTTCTCCTCCATTTCTGGACGTCGTTTTTTTGATCTTCGCATAATAGATTTAGTCCCTTTTAATGCATGGACATCCGTATTTGATTTCTTATGCTTCTGAAGAAACAAGAAAACCCTTTATACGTAATCCTGCAAAGTTAATAACGAAATATTTTCTAAAAGAATTCATAATTTTTCAAAAATTTGACCAACTTCAAGGTTATCACTACGTTTTAGATGTGATAAACCCATTTTTTCTTGTAAAAAAACAGAGTGTGCTATAAAATAGCGACAATTCGTTCACGCCTAAGCCTAATGGTTCTCTCTTTACCGAAATAGTTAAAACTGTAAGAGTAAGAAAAATAAACGTTTCCAATTTTATTCTTGTTATATATTATAGACGCATTTGTCCTTAAAAAGATAGGAAAAAACACCATATTTTCTTAGTTATACATAATTCGCATATTTTAAAACCGAAAGATAAAAGAAATGAACGACACACCTTCAGCATCTCAAATCCCAATCCCAACGCATTTTAATTCTGATCAGGTAGGACGCGTTTGGCGCGTTCCGTATCAAGATCGGCTGCATGAGGCGCGGGCATGGGCACAACAGCACGACATTCCCGCCGCATCTAAAGATACCCTCCGTACCTGCTTGCTGCTTGTTGATGTCCAAAATACGTTCTGTATTCCAGATTATGAGCTGTTTGTTGGCGGCAGATCGGGAAATGGTGCTGTAGAGGATAATGTGCGCTTGTGTGAGTTTATCTATCGCAATCTTCCGCATATTACGAAAATCGCTTGCACGCTGGATACACATACTGTGATGCAGATATTCCACGAAATTTTTTGGATTGATGCTGCTGGTGAGCATCCTGTTCCGCTGCAGACGCTTATTACGCAGGATGATATTGAAACAGGAAAGTGGCGCGTCAACCCAGAGATCGTTGGCAACCTAATGAAAAATGCCAATCAATACGTATGGTTCAAAGAATATGGTGAACATTATGTCAAAACCCTTACATCTGACGGTAAGTACCCACTTACGATATGGCCCTATCACGCAATGCTCGGTGGGATTGGGCATGCTATAGTTTCTGCTGTTGACGAAGCGTGCTTTTTTTATGCAATTGCCCGTAACAGCCAAACCCATTATGAACTCAAAGGGCGAAACCCGTTGACAGAAAACTACTCGGTGCTGCGACCAGAAGTACTTCATAACGCAGAAGGGAAACCGATTGCCCAAAAGAACAGCGGTTTTTTGGAAACGCTATTAGAATACGACCGCGTGATTATTGCAGGTCAAGCAAAGAGCCACTGTGTTGCATGGACGGTGAGCGATCTACTTGAAGAAATCCAGCAGACTGACCCGATGCTTGCTAAGAAAATCTATCTGATGGAGGACCTCACTTCACCTGTAGTGGTGCCAGGTATTGTAGACTATACGGACTCTGCAAATGCTGCTTTTGCCCAATTTTCTGAAGCGGGCATGCATATAGTCCAATCAACAGAACCGATAGAGAGTTGGGAATAGTCTGATATTTATCAAATTCGTTCATAATTCAATGTTTATCAGTCAGGACGGACGCATTCCCCCCTTGATAAGGGGGGTTAGGGGGGTTAGGGGGGTTAAAAAGCCGCTATTTCTGTTATTTAACCCCCTAAATCCCCCTTATCAAGGGGACTTTAAAAATGCGTAAGTCCTGTATAACATAAGAATTTTGGAGAATAGCGTTGATTGATAAAGCCAACCTAAAAGCACTACTTTCCCAATTTCAAGACCTGCGAATCCTCGTGATTGGGGATTTTTATCTGGATGCTTATTGGTATATAGACAAAACACGTTCAACATTGTCGCTGGAAACACCTTGGCATACCAATCCTGTGGTTGAACAACGTTATAGTCCGGGGGCAGCAGGAACCGTCACAAATAATCTAAAAGCGTTGGGGGTAGGAGTAGTCTATACTTTAGGTGTCATCGGAGAAGACGGGTTCGGAGAGACGCTGCTGGGGTGTTTGCAGGAAAGAGGATGTCGAACAGATTTTATGGTAAGCGCGCCGAATTGGGTTACACCTACGTATTTAAAACCGATTCACCGTGGCTATGAAGATGTGGAGACCGAAGGGCCGCGCTTTGATATTGAAAACCAAGGCCCGATGAATGACAGTGTTGAAACAGAGGTTTTGGATGCACTTCAAACGTGTATTCCGGAGGTTGATGGAATAATCATCGGCGATCAAACGCCACATGAGAATTTAGGTGTGATTACTAATCGCGTGTGCAAAGAATTGTGTGATCTTGCTGAGACTCATCCCGATAAAGTATTCTTGGCTGACTCGCGTACTCGAATTGGGTCATATCAAAATGTTATCATAAAACCAAACCGATTTGAAGCACAACGCGCACTTGTTCCAGATTGGAAAGGAAAAACTGTTGGCATTGAAGCGGCAAAGCGGTGTGCAGTTACGCTTGCAGAACAGACACAAAACACAGTGTTCATTACACTTGGTGAAGAAGGTATTCTTGTGTATCACAACGATCAACTTACGCATATTCCAGGAATTCGGATTGACGACAAAATTGATCCGGTTGGAGCCGGGGATAGCGTTTCTGCGGGGATAGTCCCGACACTCTGTAGCTTAGGAACTGAGGCTGCTGTTGAAGCCGCATTTCTTGGAAATCTGGTTGCTTCCATTACTGTAACAAAAATAGGCACAACAGGTACAGCCACACCAGAGGAAGTTTTAGAAAGTATTGGAGTCTAAATGCATATATTTGATGCTATCACGCGACGTCGCAGCTATCGAGGTGAATTTCAGAGTCGTGCAATCGATGAGGGAGACCTAAATCGGTTGATTGAAGCAGCACGATGGACACCTTCCCCTTTTAACGTTCAACCGTGGGAATTAATCATTATCCAAGAATCCGCAGGAAAAGATGCACTCGCTGAGATAACTGAACAAGCAATTATTGAACAATTCAAAGATGCCCAATTTCTGGAGGACAATAGCCTGTGGATGTGTCTCAACGAAACAGAATGGCAAGAACGTGGCGATGGCGTGCTGCTCACAGACCATGTTACCTTACCGAAATTGCTGCAAAATTGCCCTGAGAAACTGACAGGAAGCATTTTGAAGGGATTGTTAAAAAATGCAAAGTCATTAACAATTATGGGGCATTTAGGGGCCGGTAAAATACCTGCAAAGGAGATTGCTACCCAGGTACGCGAAGCACCATTGTTGATCTTGGTTACCATGAATACTGAAAGGCGTCCGCCGGGTGAAGGCGGAACCCGATGGATGTGGCTTAGCATCGGGATGTTAATACAAAACATGCTCCTCGCTGCAACCTCACTTGATATAGGTGTGCAATTTGTTAGTGCACCTTTAGAAACCGAAGCGGACCGCAAGAGTATCAGTCAGCTGTTTAATATTTCTGACTTTCATGAAGTGATGACGCTCTTAAGGATGGGATATGTCAGTTCAGAGGGTGGGAGTGCTGTCAGACTGGAACCGTCTGAGTTTGTTCATTTTGAAAAAGTTGTGGAATGAATGTTAAGCAGTCTGGGATTAGAAAAGCCTTTCACAGACAAAAAATCATAAATCGTTTTCATATAACTCGTCATGATATGCAAACAGTGCTGGCGTGCCACCGGTATGCAGGAAGATAACAGTATCATTTGAATCAAACCTACCCTGTTTGATATGTTCAATAAGACATGCCATTGCTTTAGCAGTGTAAACAGGATCAAGAATAATGCCTTCTGTGCTTGCTACCAATTTGAGGGCGGAGATGCACTCTGGCGTAAGGTATCCGTAAGCTTTTCCAATGTAATCATCGGTATTTTGAATATCTGAATCAGTGATTTTGACATCAAGTTTTAGAATAGAAGCAGCCGTATTTGCAGCATCGCGTATCCGATCTATCTTCCCTTCCCAATGGATCGGCGCACATCCATAAGGTTTAAGTTTCATTCCAAGTGCTTTGGTACCAAGCACTAATCCTGCTTGCGTTCCACCGACAGAAGCGGTATAGATCCAATCAGCGTCAATCCCAATTTGTGTTTGCTGTTCATGAATTTCGGCGATGCACCATGTAAAGGCAACTGCTGCGAGTGCAGTAGAACGAGGTGAGGCAATAACATAAGGTTTTAACCCATCTGCTTTCAATTTCTCAGCAAGCCTGAATTTGAATTCCTCTAATTCTGGTCCAAATGGAACATCAACAACTTCAACATCCGCTCCCGCCAAATGGTCTAACAAGAGATTGCCTTGTATGATGCTTTTGTGATCGCGTGCAAGGCGTAAATAGCAATTTAAGCCAAGTTTACTACAAGCTGCGGCAGCTTGTCGGCAATGGTTCGATTGTGAAGCAGCACCCTGGATAATTGTGTCCGCCCCCTGATCCACACCTTCACCAATAGTAAAAGTCAGTTGTCTCACCTTATTTCCACCGAATGCTAACCCTGAACAATCTTCACGTTTCATGAAGATGCGTGGACCGCCGAGCACATCAGATAAGCGCGGGCATTCCTCAAAAGGGGTAGGAAAATGCCCAATATTTACTTGCGGGATTTGATCTATACGTTGAAGTAGATTTTGTCTGGTTATCACAACCTACTCCGCTTGAACGACGACTGCGTTTTGGATAACACGTTTTCCACCTTTTGATTGCAAACCTGGTGAAACAACTTCAACAATCGTATCGGGTTCATATTCGCTGCTGCATTTCTCTTTAAGTTCATGGAATTCCGGAGAGAATTTTGTTTTCCCTGGTTCAATCGGCATTAATTCATAATCAACTAAATCAAGAAACCAATTTAACCGGGATTGGACCATGTTGAGTGAACTGAACTCAGCGACGCTTGGAAAGAGTTTATCTTTTACAAAATCCACGAGGAATCTTTTGAATGCTGGCACTTTAACTTTTTCGGCATGTTTCTGTTCAAGAACAGCCAATTTTTTAGAAAAGCGCTGGAGATATTTGTCACACTCCTTCTGAATATCCATCAAATCTTTGTCAGTTGATGCAGTTCTATCAGGGAAAAGCGTTGGGGCTGGTGCCTCAATACCTCTTGTCTGCTTGAGAGTCTCCTTAAGTTCGCCCTCAATAGTTTCCAGAGATTTTGCAAGGGTATCTTTAGTAGCGTCTCCTTGTTTTGCAGCTTTTTTCCACTCGCTCAGCTCATTAACCATTAGATTCAGAAGAAGGACAGCGATCTCTCGTTCACTCAATGATTCAAGGTCCCAATTATCAAGCGGAATTCCGTATCCGTTGTTGTAGGCGCTTTCTAAGCTTTCTAAATTGCCATGAAACTTGTCATATATATGTCTGTTCTGCTGGACATAATATTCTTTTCTCTTCGGAAGAGTGAATCCGAAGGTTCCTGCTAACTGTCCAAAAAAACCGTGTTTTTTGACGTTAGATTTAGAAGTTGAGGCAGTACGTGGCGGTATAAAAGTGGTTTGCTTCTTAGAGGCACTCTTCGGATATGCTGGTACTTTAATTGGAAATTGTATTTCAGTATTCGCGCTCGGAATGTACTGACTTATAGATTTCTTTTTCTCTTTAAGAGTTGAAATAGGTTCCTCAACGGAGTTGCCATTTGTTGATATAGGTGTCACCTCAGATTCCACTTTTGGTACCGCTTCATCAGGCACATTTTCAAGTGGTACTGTGTGATCTCCATCTCCGTTCTGATTAGCACTTGTGTCTTGTGAATCAAGGGATATAGAGACTTCTAAGTCGGATGTGGTGCTGTCTAATTCATCAATTTTTTGCTCAGCGTTAAGGTTATCAGCAATCTGAGGAGTTGCGACTGGTGCTGTCACCTCAGATTCCTTTTCTGGTGTTGTGCCATTTACCTCATTCTCATGTTTATGGGTTTCATCCATATCTGTTATTCCCATGCGTTCAGCTTGGGAATGTTGAAGAAGCTGCGGATCCGACTCGGACGCTGAACTGTTTGACTGATTATCTACCAAGTGTTGATCTTGAATCTGTTTTAATTCTTCTAATATCTTTTCTGTATAAGTGGAAATTGGCTCATGATTGTCAACATAAAATGCCAGCTTGTGTGACTGAATAACCTCTAAAGGAACGACAACCTTTTGTTTTTGTCCACTTAGTTGGAAAGCAGTCCAATTTACGCGCCCACTCAGAGGTTGTTGTTGGAACATCACGCGTAACCGCCTACCTTCCTCTGCTTTATTCAAAACACTCATGACAATATGGGGCCCGTTAAATGTGAAACTTACCTCTATACCCCGAAAACTACCAGTTACACTACTTGCCGCCATCCCTAAGCCTCCTTCTTAAAATTGCTTCCGCAAAATGAATTTTCATTTTTACCCATTTACTATATCAGATTTATAGTAAAATCTAAAACATCTGGATATTTTCTTTCCATTCACGATAACCTTGCATTATACAAGACTTACGCATTCCCCCTTGATAAGGGGGGTTAGGGGGGTTAAAAAATCGTTATTTCAATGATATTTCAGTGATCTAACCCCCTAAATCCTCCTTATCAGTGGGACTTTAAGAGAAAATGCGTAAGTCCTGATTATACTTGAAAAATGTCCCAATAATTGTAGGTCTTACTAATAAGAAGGGGTCCGAACGGTTATATCAAGTTTTACTAACCTATCCAAGTTTGTGCAATAGCACCGTCCGGACATCAAGGAATACAAACGCTATAAGTAAGAATCTACGGAAACAGAAACATTTGCGTCCAATATTCCATCCCTACTTAATCACTTTAAACGTATGCAATTAATTATAGGTTACAGAAACACTCTTTTATAACACAGGACTTACGCATTCTCCTCGCTTGCAGGGGGGTAGGGGGGAAAAATAGGTAAAAATTGGGGTTTTTAATCCCCTTATCAGGTGACTTTTAAACACATTGCGTAAGTCCTGAGTTAAATAAGAATATGTAGACATCTGAGTATTCTGAAAGGATACCCTCTTTTTTACTTTTTGTTGTCGAGAGGGATTTAACAGTGAATAACCGATATGCAAACACCGCAATTAACCCAAAATTGATCATGTTTTTAGGCATCTGCTACTTGAGCGAGAATTGCCTAAACGCAGTGTCTATATGGGTTTGCGCCGCATCTGGGTTTGAGTCCTCCCGTCACTTCGTTAATTTTATTTTTACATTTTTTAACTATTGCACGTTACAACAAAGTAATGTTTGGAGTTTTAGCGGTTTTACCGCTTTCGTGCCTGCACGCGCGCTTCGTCTTGTACGGAGTGTTTCGTCGCGGGCTTTTGTTGTTGCATACGGAACTTCCGATGCATCTTATCCCTGCACTGCAGGTGAAATCTGTAACTATTACTTATTTTTGATTTGACAAAATTCAGTGGAAAACGTAGAATTGCATTAACGCTACCTGAATAACCTGTCCGAAAGGCGGACACTGAAAACCAAAACGGATAGCATCGCAAATTCACTATTTTCCACATATCGCCACAAAAAAATGTGGTAAGGAGATACACAAAATGAAGAGAAGATTTTTTGAATGCGCGATATTATTAGGCATTGTGATGTCTGTTATGTTTTTAGCACAGACACCCGATGGAATCGGACATCCGACAGGTGGGTCACATCAGCACAAATTGTGTCCGAGTACAACGCCAGGGCCTATACAACCTAATGAACTTTGACGTTCAAGTTCGGTAATATTTAATTTTGTTTACATGCGAGAGCAAGTTTGCTGTCTCCATGCAGTCCTACATACCGAAGTAGCTCGGTTGACCCGGAGGCAAATTGTGAAAGAAACTGGTTGACGCGTGTATGTAATTCTACCCACTTACTGCCAAATCGGTGCATTTTTAGCACGGACTCTCGCAGCCATCGCCACAACTTCTCAATCGGGTTCAGCCACGGTGCATAGGTCGGCAGCCATACAGGTTCAATCTTAGGCATGTCTGATAAAGCGGCACATACGTCCGGGTGTTTATGAATAGACCAATTATCTTGAACAACGAATATCTTCTGAGTGTGTGAATAGGTTTCAAGGAGGAGCTGATACATTTCAATAACTTTTGCGCGTCCCACACTATAATTGTCAAGATATGACACTTGACCTGTTATCGCATTCAGTGCACCAATAATACGCCATTGTTTGTTATTTTTACCACCGCAACTGGCTATAGGCAGATTTTCGGGGGCAGCTTTTGTCCATAAGCGTGC
>PYJA01000109.1 GCA_003635185.1 Candidatus Poribacteria bacterium
TTTGATATAAACTCAACGGTGACAGATTTGAGGTTAATAACAAATTCACAGATAGCGATATATCCTGAAAGGAACTTTTTATGAACACCGCGAAAGGGACGGAGAAAGTTACGCACCGTTGTCCACACACCTTCAATCGTGTTGATGTGAGTTTCGCAAATCCCATCCGCATCGTCATCTCTTGCCCATTCACCATCACTATGACACACTATCGCATGGGAACGATCAATACCGTTATAGCCACGCCATCCATCTGTCCGGACAATCGCCATGGGGAGCGTGAACTGATGCACGTGTGCGGAGAGGGTCGCACTATCAGTCCGATGTGCCACACGCAACCGGACGCGCTTGCTTTTGCACCCTATTGTGCCGACTATAGGGGGACGATCATTCGCATAAGTGCCATGACCTCTCCGTCTATTCCCACGCCGACGCGGGTGGATCCTCTGGGTCTTTATGCGGTTCGCCTTTTTCACCCACATTTTGAAACATCTCATCTGTTTCTATCTCAGTGTCCGGCAAAGCATCCTCCGGTTGCAGCATCTGGGCAGCATCTTGAAGAACCCGCCTTATAGACAGCACCGTTGGAAAACTTATCCCGAGTTCACGTGAGAGTTGTGAGGAAGAAGCACCTTTGCAAAAACCGTGCAAAAGCAGAACTACTTGTGAAGGACGAAACTGCTTTTGAGCAAACACTGTCCCACTATATAAGTTAGGCTCATGTAAAGAATGAGTGCTAATGAAAAAGTTAAATCTATGTTGCCATTGCGTTCATTGAAAGCAACCGCACACACTTTTTACATGAGCGTCAATCTTTTTAATGTTAGGTGGGGTGTGTAAAGTTTTTGTCACCATAAGCGTCAATTTAGCGTGCATCCAGGCCCGGTAAGTTCGGTTTGATGAAGATTAAAAAATAAATTGGGTAATTTGGCGAGGTTAGGAAACCTCGCCAGCATAGGTGGAAACCTTCCTTGTGCGGACGGAAAATTACCCGATTAAAAAATTAATCTTCATGTAACCGAACCGAACTGAGCCCAGGCGAATCCTGGGTGTTTTGTTCAGCAGCACTGCTGAGTGGACAGGATAGGTGAAGGTTTCTGCGTCCGATCCGGTTCGGTTTCAAACCGAACCTACCGGCCTGGGGCATTTAGCGCATAATTCTTTTCTTAAATTGACGCTTATGGTGTGTAAAGTTTTTGTCACTTATCTGTCAGAATCACGGATTATCGCGGATTTCACGGATTTCACGGATTATAGTAAAGCATATAATTATTTGGACATTTTGTAGCACAACTTGTATGAAGATTAAAGAATAAATTGGGGCCTTTGGCGAGGTTAGGAAACCTCGCCAGCAGAGATGTACACCTGCTGCTGGCGAGGTTTCCTAACCTCGCCTCCGGACCGAAATATTTTCTTAATCTTCATATAGGTTGTGCTACAGCACCCCTGGTAGGTTTTGATTTCCTAACCGAACATGATGTCCAATTAATTCTAAAGTCTACTATAATCCGCGAAATCCGTGTAATCCGCCTAATCCGTGATTCAGAGCTAACAAATTTTGAGTTAGGAACGGAATTCCGATAGATTTAAAAAAATAGAGCAAAAAAAGTTTGCATTTAATTAAATTATATGTTAAACTATATTTCACGCTTTTATTGGATTTCGTTTATTATTCAGAAATTTATGCTTTTTATTTACAAATGAAAGGAATTACTTATGAGTGAAAAAGTTACCTCCCGGATAAAACAACGTCGACGTGAACTAAAAATGACACAAACTGAATTAGCAAAAGAAGCGAATCTAACGCCTGCAGCTATTTCTCAATTTGAGTCGGGTAGCCGAAAACCCTCTTTTAAAACGCTTTCCAGTCTATCTGATGCCCTGAAGGTGACAACAGATTACCTACTCGGCAAAAAGGATATGGATTACGATGACTTATTGGCGGATCCAAGGGTCGAAGTAATGTTCAGAGGAATGATGGGATTTACGGAAAAAGATAAAGAAATCTTTTACGAGTTCTATAAATTCCTAAAGACACAAGCGGAAACAGAAACGCCAGGTAAAGGTTCCGCTGATGCTGAATAACCGGTTGCGATATGTGAAGGGCAGCCCCGCTGCTGCGGCGTGGGGCATCCTTCGCGATCTTAAAGTCCAAAATTTTCCGATAGACCCAAGGCAAATCGCGACACAACTCGGTATCGTAATTTGGGAACGTGAACTTCCCGATACTTGCGACGGTTGTCTGATGCGAGTCGGGAATGCGTGGGGTATTCTTATCAACGCGCGGATCCGATCAGAGTCTCGACGAAATTTTACCATCGCGCATGAAATCGGTCACTACTTGTTAGAGCGTGATTCCGTCGGTTCCTGTTCACTGGATGAACGCTTAAATGCTGTGATGGCAGAGCAGGATGAAAACACCGAACAGGGAAAACCTAACAAACAGGCGTATCTACAAAGTGAACAGCGAGCGAATCAATTTGCTGCTGAATTGCTAATGCCTACGCCTATCTTTTCGGCGGATTCATCTTCACATGCACAAGTAGGGTTGCCAGCGATTGCTGCGCTTGCTTCACAGTACGGCACGTCTTTAACAAGCACAGGAATTCATTATACAAGATTATCCAAATTTGTGTGCGCGATTGTGTTTTCGGAAGAGGGTGTTATTCGTTACTTCGCTTATTCTGATGCGTTTCGCGAAAACAAGGACTGCTATTTGGTGAGCGGACAACCGCTTCATCCGAAGGCATTCGCGTCTCAGTTTAATAATAGGGTAAGCGCTGGTGAGTTAATGGGTGAAGTGCCACTAAATTACTGGTGCAAACCAAAAGAATCGCGAATGAATGAAGGTAAGTCGGAAAGTGCAAACAGCAAGATTTTTGAACATTCACGGCGAATTCCGAGCACGAAACAGGTGATAACTTTTCTCCATCTTCCCTGCTGATTGTCTGAACCATCTCATAGTTGGAATAGTGGTTTAGGGCTGAGCATGGAAATATCTCAGCTCAGACCGATGTTGCCTTCCTGAATCAGATCGAAAAAGTTTAGGGCTGAGCATGGAAATATCTCAGCACATCGGTTTAATGTGTGAAGCGCTTGATGATGTTCTCAGAAGATTAACATTTTGAAGTATTATTAATTCCTGCTATGGTAAGTTCCAACTAATGTATTTGAAAATTTTGCATTTTCTGAACCTTTTTACAAAATTTAGCTCTCCTGAAAAAATGATAGACTAACCTAATCAAGTATCTTATCACGTAGAAGTTCAAAGAACAATATAGTGTCTCTTATTGAATTATTCTACGTACTTGTCTAAAGTGGTTGGCACAAAAGGAGTGAAAATGAAATTTAGAATTTTGAGTGTAAATCAGCGGCGGCGGGAGCGGGTGTTTGATGCTTCCTTTATGCGTGCACAACAAGATTACTTATTTCACCATCCGCTTTGGCTCGAAAGATGTCGACTGCCGAGGTGTCCATCTCACGTGACACTCGGGCGTAGATACAAAGCGTTGACACCGACACTTGAAGCCTTCACGGAATATGTCGCAGCATGGCATTTGGATAATGGTGGATACTTCCTCCAAGAAGTCGTTTATGAAGATAAGAGCTTATTTAAAGCTGCGGGACCCGTCTGGCATCAGAAGGATCGCCTCAATAATGAGATCCCCAAAGGTTTACGGGGTATTGATACAACTGCCACTTGGTCGAAAAGTGGGTATCACGGATGGGTCTATGGCTATGGACTCCATCTCACCGCAACTCACGGTGGGTTTCCCGTGATGTTTCACGTTGAACCTGCCAGCGCCAATGAGCGCAACGTATTGGACACCAAGAAAGAGAAACTCATTGACCGAGGCACGCGGTGTATCGTGACTGATAACGGGTATGTTGATAAAAAACGCGCCGCGACTTTTGCTGAATCCGACGTGCTTTTGTTGACACCCAAGACACCCTTAGATGAAGCTAACGCACTCTTAGGAGCAGCCCCTCTCTATACAGCGACACAAATCGAGACATACCAAAAGGCACGAAAAACAGCGATTGAACCCGTCTTTGATTTGGTGAGCAAACTCTTGTCGACCACAAGGAAGCATAAACCTTTACCCGTGCGAAACTTGGCATATGTTTTTACCTTTTTGGGACTCGGTATCCTACTTTTGCAGGTAGCAATGTTAATGAATGTCCAATACGGGATACCTACCCGAAATGTTTCTTACACAGGACTTACGCATTCCCCCTTGATAAGGGGGCAGGGGGGTTAAATAGTCCGGTATTTCACTGTTTTTAGTCTTTTTAACCCCCTAAATCCCCCTTATCAGTGGGACTTTAAGAGAAAATGCGTAAGTCCTGTTACATTAAAACCTGTTTTCGATAATAAATAAACATTTCAGGACTTACGCATCCCCCTTGATAAGGGGGTAGGGGGGTTAAAAAGGCGTTATTTTAATGATATTTCAGTGATTTAACCCCCTAAATCCCCCTTATCAGTGGGACTTTAAGAGAAAATGCGTAAGTCCTGTTACATTAAAACCTGTTTTCGATAATAAATAAACATTTCAGGACTTACGCATCCCCCTTGATAAGGGGGTAGGGGGGTTAAAAAGGCGTTATTTTAATGATATTTCAGTGATTTAACCCCCTAAATCCCCCTTATCAGTGGGACTTTAAGAGAAAATGCGTAAGTCCTGCATTTATGAAACACCCTCAAGTAA
>PYJA01000110.1 GCA_003635185.1 Candidatus Poribacteria bacterium
TCCGATTCAGGATAGATAATTGCGCCATTCGTAGGCGCATAGCGTATACGGGGTGTGGAAATATTAGAGCCAGTTACTTCAATCACTTCTTTATTAGCCATAATCGTCCCTCCTTTATTTCCAAGCATTATAGGATTTAGAACAATTGATAGTTATATTCGCGTCCGCCTATGTGTGCTACGATGTGTTTTGTGCTTTCAAACGCTCAAGTTCTTCTCGGAGTCTCGCTGCTTCTGCTTCAACCTGCTTTCTCATCTCGGTTTCTTGGTCTGCCCTCGCAGCTTCCTCATCTGCTCGGGCAGCTTCCTCATCTGCTCGGGCAGCTTCCTCATCTGCTCGGGCAGCTTCCTCATCTGCTCGGGCAGCTTCCTCATCTGCTCGGGCAGCTTCCTCATCCGCTCGGGCTTCCGCTATATCTGCTGGGGTTTCTAACCACTCTGATGAAACCTTATCATAAAAACCGAGAGTTTTACCCCTTAAACGCAGTTCTAAATCCAATGTTGCAGACGCAACGCCCCCATCAGAGTTCATCGGTATTGGCACATACTCGCCTTCAGCAAGACGAAAACCCAGGAGGGGTGCCGGGAGGTATTGCCTTTCGGGATCATACAGAAAGTATTCTCGCACACCTATTGAGGCATACAGTAGTTTCTTTTCCTTTTGGTCTGTCCTGTGAGTTTTCTGACTTGAAAATTCCAACACAAAGTCTGGGGGTTTCCCCTCTTCCCAAACGCGATAAGTGCGCCGCTGTTTTTTGCCTATCCCAAAAGAAACAAAAACATCAGGTGAGATTGATTTATGAGGGTCTCCTTCAACATAGTACATCATCATATTTCCTGACACACACACATCAGGTTTATCTTTGAAAGCTTCAATAAGGATTAGCAGCACATCCATAAGTGCATCTCGGTGGCGTTCTGTTTCTGCCATAGGTTTCCCATCCGATTCAGGATAGATAATTGCGCCATTCGTAGGCGCATAGCGTATACGGGGTGTGGAAATATTAGAGCCAGTTACTTCAATCACTTCTTTATTAGCCATAATCGTCCCTCCTTTATTTCCAAGCATTATACCAAATTAATGTGATAATTCTCGGTAGGTTCGGTTTCCTAACCGCACCATAGGTGTCAATTTAAGGGATAAATCCGCTGTGGTAGTGTCTTCAGTCCCATCCGGACGATATGTTTATAGATATAAGATGTCCATATGTCTTTAGTCCCGTAGGGACGATATGTGTCCCCCAACGACACATTTTCTATATATCGTCCCTACGGGACTAAAGAGAAGTTGTTCAACGTTTTCTATAAACATATCGTCCCTACGGGACCAAATATGGGACAGTTTCAATCACCCTAAGGGTTGAGAAGCACTCATAAAAACATAAACGTTTTCTTAAATTGACAGTTATGGTGCGGTTAGAAACCGCACCTGTCTTCAATAAAACAAGATAAATCCTGTTAATTTGGTATTACAGGGGTTTAGAACAATTAAGAATTATTATAGTGCAGTATTTTAGAATGAACAGTCCACTAGTACTTCTTAATTCTTGCCCAACTTGTGGCTAATTTGCCTTGCGGTTCAACGCTAACGGTTCCTTGCAATCCATCTTCTCGGATAGCATTGATTTGATCCACATCCAGGGCAGCACTGAAAATAGCGAGTTCATCCAAAAAGCCCATCAAAAATGTATGGCCTGTCAGACGTGCTCCGATGTTAATCTCTTGTGCTTCAACATTTGTGTTCATCTCTTTATCGTTACCTATTTTTTCTTGAAGTTTACCATCAACGTAGAGATCATGGTCTTGCACGGAGTCCGCACCTTCGGGGAAAACTACTGCTAAATGATGCCATTCACCATCACATACGTCATCATTCCCGTAATTTTGTCCGCCATTAACCTCAATTCTCAAGAAACATGCCTGTCCGGTTACATGCGCGCGGATGTAATATTTTGCCCCGGAAGTATTTGGTCCCCATTTTACCCATGAGTGATCCCGTGTGCCATTGGCTTTAAACCAAAAGAGCGTTGTTCTGGGGTCTACGCCTCCCACGCCAGTATAACCGGTAACAATCAGATTATCATCTTGTCCATCGTATAATAGACACATTCCAAAAATGCCCTCGGCATACTGTGCTCCAATAATCGAGCCATCCCGGCCATTAGGAGAAGAGTCTACAGCTATCTCGCCTTCTCCTTCATCAAAGAGATAGAGAACTTCAATTGTTTCTTTGTCAACCAAAGCAGCATGGGTGATGCAGGTGACTGACAATGCGAAAATGATAATATTTAACCAAACTAACATAACTCCACTCTGATTTACAAATTTCATTTGTGTTTCCTCCAATATTGAAAAATCGGTTCCCTCTTTGAAAACGTACGTTTTAATTCGGGAACGCGGATATACAATTCCCATAAGGACATTCTTCCTTGTCGGGAGTTTTCGTACATTTATCATTTAAGTGTAACATATTTCGCAAAATATGTCAATTTAAATTAGGGGTGTGCATAAATTAAATGGTGATTGACTTTAGTCAGGATAAAGGTTAGACTCTTTAAAAAAGGTTTTCAAATCCTAAAATATTAAGGAGTCTTACCCTTGAGTTATCCTGACATGAGTTATTATATCACATTTTTCTTTAGATGTTACAAAGATTTTGAGAAGTCTAACTACTACAATCAAACTGAACAGAAAGGGCATCCTAAAGCGTATACCGATATTTCACTGATAACAGACCTTGCAGAGAGATATCACGAATGAAGACTTTATTTCGCTAAACAAACAAGATGCGAAATTACTATTTTGTTATCAATATTTATGCACACCCCTCAACTAATTGACAACCTACACAGAACATGCTAAACTATCCATAATCTGTAGTTGTGGCAATTTTCTTTGCGACTTCTTCTCGTGAATGGAGAAAAATTTGAACCAGAATAAGGCAGACGTTGCGATTATCGGCGGCGGTATTATTGGATGTGCGATTGCATACCAACTTGCTAAAAGGCAGGTGGATGTCATCTTAATTGAGAAGGCATCACGTGTTGGCACGGAAGCATCTTGGGCAGGTGCGGGGATTTTAACTTCACACGCATCAACGCACGAACCGTATCCGGAATTATGCCGTGCAAGTCTTGCTTTGTATCCTTTATTAGCGACAGAATTGAAAGCCGAGACAGACATAGATATAGAATTTATCCGTTCAGGGACGCTCTCGGTATTTTTTGATGAAGCGGAAGCAGCAGGTCTGATAGGTTTAGCGGAAAGGCGAGTCAACCGAGGATTTTCTGCGGAGGTTTTAACACCAGAACAGACATGGAAATCAGAACCTGCTGTTTCAAAAGCTATTGCGGGAGCTGTGCTGTTCCCTGAAGATGGACATGTCCGGAACCCCAAAATGGTAACAACCTTAGCAAAAGGTGCAGCGAAATTCGGTGCAAAATTCCTGTTAGGTAATCCAGTTACTGGATTCCAAAGAGAAAATGGACGAGTTGTCGGAACAGTAGTCAACGGTGAAACAATTTATGCCGATTCATTTGTTATTGCTGCAGGGTGTTGGGCAGGTAACTTGACAGCCTTACTTGATTTACCGATTTCAATTTCTCCAGTGAAGGGGCAAATTGTTCTGCTTGAAACGATGCCACCGCTTATTCAACGGACTATAGATGGTCTCGGCATCTATATTGTACCGCGTGCAGATGGTAAGATTCTACTCGGTGCGACGGTTGAGTTTGTGGGTTACGATAAAACGCCATCCGTTGATGGTGTTAAGCAGATGATTGACGCTGCGGTTGTTATTGTACCTGAACTTGGACAAAGCACATTTGTGCAAACATGGTCAGGTTTACGTCCATATTACAAAAATGGGCCATGTCTTGGATATCTTCCCAGCTATGACAATGTGGTCTTAGCATCGGGACACTTCAAAAATGGTATTCTGCTTGCCCCGATTACGGGAAAACTTATTGCCGAATTACTTACGACAGGAAAACCTTCACTATCCCTTGAGCCTTTCGAACCCGCTGCGATGTAGTGGCAACGCCACTTCAATTATGTATACAGCGTATCTCATAAACAGTCAAAAGCATTAAATTGTCTTGGACTCATGGATCATTTCTGTTAGACTATTATTGATTATATATTCTATGGTTAGAAGATGATTTGAATGGAACTGAGTGATAAAGAGTGGAAAATTATTGAACCCCTTTTGCCGGAACTCCCTAAAGACGTGCGCGGGAGACCTTAGCGTGATAATAGAGAAGTATTAGATGGTCCACTCTGGGTGTTGCGAACAGGATCCCCTTGGCGGGATTTACCAGAAAAGTATCCGCCCTATCAAACGTGTCATCGTCGTTTTCAGCAATGGTCATCGGATGGAACGCTTGAAAGAGTTCAAATGACACTCACAGAAATGCTTGAAAAACGAAAAAAATAAATATGAGTGAATGCAGTATTGATGTGAAGTTCGTTGCTGCTAAGAAGGGGGTGAGTGTGTAGGCAAGACAAAGTGTGGCAAAGAGACGAAACTGGTAGCGAGGACAGAAAAGTCCGGTAGGCCTGTGAGTGTTCTGATTACAGATGCTTCTTGTCATGAAGTGCGTCTGGTTGAACCGGCATTGGATGCGTGTTGGACATCCGAACCCCCTGTGGTGTTGATTGGGGACAAAGCATAGACTCGGATCCTTTGGATGCAGTTTTGAGGTGTCGTGGCACTGAAATGGTATCACCGCATAAAAAAAATCGCAAGAAACCGGTTACACAAGATGGCCGTCGTCTCCGCTGGTATAAACGCCGTTTCAAAGTGGAGCGTTTTTTCAGTTGGTGTGAAGACTTCCGGCGTTTGGTAGTGCGGTGGGAATATCATGCCGAAAATTATTGCACATGCACTTCTCATCAATGAGATGTATCATGACGCTTTCCAACGCATCCATAGTTTTCTAAACTCGGGGTATTATGAATATACAGAGCGAGACATGTTCGCAAGGATTGTTAAAGCAGGAAAAAATATCAAAGACGAAGACGGATATGTCGAAATGTTAAACAATCTAATTGATGTTTCTGAATTAGATCTTCCTGCACAATTAAATACTATCATGGCTTTAGCTCAATTCTATACAGTCAATAACCAGCATGAAAAAGCTGAAGCACTTGTCCAAAAAAC
>PYJA01000111.1 GCA_003635185.1 Candidatus Poribacteria bacterium
GTTGTTCACCGTTTTTCTGTAAACATATCGTCCCTACGGGACTGAAATGTGGGACAGTCCCAATCGTCATGCCTATTCAGAAGAGTTTTTAGAACAAGTAGGACCATTTCTATTAATTTTTATTCCATTACCGTTTGTTAGAAATGAAGCAGAATGTCCCACAAACTGGGCAGTTTATGCTACAAAGAGAACATTATATATCAATACCTTCGCCATTTTTTAGTACTTCAGTTTTATGAGAATATAGTGTTGATCTATCATATTGCAGAATTGCATGAATAAAAATAGCTTCAGGTTTATGCTGAAGTGTTTTTAACTATCATTAATATGCATTGTGATTGGAGTGTCCCCTTTTCAGTCCCGTAGGGACGATATGTTTATAGATCAGGATTGCCCCCATTTCTTTAGTCCCGTAGGGACGATATGTTTATCTTGTGTGTTTATTCTACACATATCGTCCCTACGGGACTAAATGGTTTACTCGCTAAACATTTATTATGGACAAAACTTACGTAATAGGTTCAAAAGTCCCTTCCCCTCGCTTGCGGGGGGATAAAGGGGGGTGTATTTAGAGAATTCAAAACGCAAATACTTACCGAGTCAACCACTAAAGAGGGCTCCAAGACGTTTATCTATAAACATATCGTCCGGACGGGACTAAAGAAATCCCAGAAAAGTTAGCTTCTAAAAATTGACGCTAATGGTGGGACAACATGCACAATCTAACAGAATGTGGGACAACATGCACAATCTAACAGAATGTGGGACAACATGCACCATCTAACAGAATGTGGGACAACATGCACCATCTAACAGAATGTCTATTATTGGCGAAGGTATTGATTTCGAATTAAGTTTTTTTAATTAGGATGGTATTTCATGCACTAAATGTCAAGCTAAATTTTTAAAACAAAAACGCATTTTCATGATGTTAGAGCTTGTTTCCGTTGATTATTATTAGGTCCAAGACCATTATGAGAAATATCAGGTGTTAAATTCCTTACAATAGATTCACAAAATTGATTGCAATTTCTCATTTAGAAGGCATGTCCCAGAGGAGGATGGTTCCGGAGTTGTAACCAAAGCTGCCAGAACCACCACTTACGCTTGCAAGTGTTTTACCATCCGGTGTGAACGATAGCCCGCTAATATAATTTCCATGTCCATTGTACATTGTGAGGAGATGTCCAGTGGCAAATTCCCACAGATGAATTTTACCGCTTGTATCCCCACTTGCGAGAATTTTACCATCCGGTGAGAATGCTAACTTACTAACTGCGTATTCATGCTTGAGTGTTGTAATGTGGCGTTTTGTAGAAATATCCCATAAATAAATTTTCTTATCTTGACCTCCAGCTGCAAGCGTTTTACCATCAGATGCGAATGCCAGCGCATAAATTCTGAATTCAAGCAAGCGGAATGCTTCTAATAATTTATTTCTCCAACCTTTGAGTATTTTGAGGGTGAAATGTTTACCTGTTTGTGTATTCCACAAACGTACGGCACTTCCCATATTAACCGCCAAAATTTTACCATCAGGTGTAAACGCCCATGCATTAAAACGACTCCTAACCTGTGTAAGGGTATTCAAATGTTTATGAATAGGAACATCCCATATTTCAATTCCACCTTTCGTCTCAATAGCCAATTTCTCCCCATTTGGGGAAAACATACTTGTGTGATGGATACTAAGTGCTGTTCCATCCCCAAACCCGATATAGTAATCATTGCGTGATGTATTTGGGGCAGTAAAAACATCAATCTGTTCTCCTGTCAAGACATTCCACACTTCAATATTGCTTTCACTCTTACTAATTTTACCCTCACTGATAAGGGTTGCATCATCTTTAGTAAAAACTAAATTTTCAATACTTTTAGTTTTAATTGTACTCCGTTTGCTACCACTGTTTAAATCCCAAAGCCGAATGTTACCAGCAACATCCCCGCTTGCGAGTGTTTTGTTATCGTGTGAGAACGCCAATGCCGTGAACGGGTATGTATAACCTGTCAAGAGGCATCGCAGCTGTTTAGTGTTTTGTGTCTCCCACAAAGCTAATATACCGTTTCTATCTGCAGTGGCAAGGATTGTGCCATCGTGTGATAATACAAAACGTTCTGGAGAAGTTTCTAACCATTCTATAAGTTGACTATGTTTTACGGTTTCACGTTGTGTGGTGATGTCCCATATCTTATACCCGCTGCTATCTATAATAGCAAGTGTTTTGCCATCACCCGAAAACCTTATTTTCACATCTTGAAACTCGGCGATTTTACGACGTGAAGGAATGTCCCATAACACATGATCGCTGCCCTCAGAAATAGCAAATGTTTTGCCATCTCCTGAGAACGATATATTTAACCTCCACTGAAGTACCGCTAGTTGCTCACCTGTACTAACATCCCAAAGTTCTAAGGGACCTCCTTGTCCTTCCCATCCATCCCAACGTGCGCGCCGGTAGTCTGCTTTGCTCACGAGCGTTTTACCATCCGGTGCAAAATATAAGGTGTTCACCCACTTTATATAAGGCCCTCCATCCCAAACATCGGGATCGGGAGAAAATGGTCGTAAATATTGAATAGGTAAAGATGGACTATCATCTGTACTCGATGTAAGTTTCCTTATTTCTCTATTGGTTTTTCCGTTTCGAATACTAATTGTACCATCCTTATTGCCAACAGCAATAATAATATCACCAGTATGGTCGACATAGAAATCTGCCGCAAGGTTCCAATTTTTATATTTTCTTGGATTGAGTTTGGGTAAATTTGGGTTGAAAGCGATTAACTGTTCTCCGTTTGTGGTATCCCATAACCAAATTGCCCCTTGCCAATTCTGGCCTATGAGGGTTTTACCATCGGGTGAGAACTTCAAAGATTTGAAAGGTCCGTCAGGCGTATCAAATTTCAGTCTGTTTACACCATTGTCGGTATTCCAGAGTCGAATAGTCTTGTCATAAGCACTGAGAGCGAGTGTTTTGCTATCTGGTGAAAATGCAATATGGGAAGCATATTGCTGACCAAATTTTATCAGCGGAACTTTCTGTGTCTTTATACTAACATCATAAAGCCATATCCCCGCAGAAGTGGATATTACCAAGCGGTTGTTGTCGGGAGACAATTGCATATCAATAATTGTCCCTTTTCCGAGACGTGCTTTGGCTCCCTCAGGTAGATTCAATTGCGTATAGTCTTGCGCAAAGGTGTTCGGTAGAAACGGTGTTGAAAAGATAATTAATGTCAAAAACATGGAAGATAGTTTGCTTTTCATTGCTTCGGACTCCTATAAATGCTACGATCCTTCAACCCAATATCTTCACCAAAAATCGTTGAATAAATGGGGTGTTTGTCTTAAAAATTATACCATAACTTAGAAAAGGACAATCACCCATGTCAGAAATTATAGCACTTTTACTGTACTTAATCCATGCTTATCCACAACGACTGAAAGTTTTGATTTGCATATATTTCGTTCTTATGATAAATTATTTGACATACAAATCTAAAGTTTATAGTACCAATATTTTCGTCTACTTGCAAGGAGGAGATGTTCTACAATGTTTAGGGCGCACCAACAAAAAAGGTTATTTTCGTTGATACCATTATACAAAGGATTCGTTAGTCTTTTAGTGATTGGCATACTGCTAACGACAGTAATGCAGCTCGCCGATGCTAAGAAAATTCAATTTGACCGAGATATTCGTCCAATTTTGTCCGATAAGTGCTACGCGTGCCACGGTCCCGATCCGGCGGTACGGCAAGCTGAACTACGGCTTGACACCAAAGAAGGCGCATTTTCTGAACCGAGCGGTTACCCAATTATTGTTCCGGGTGATCCTGAGAACAGTGAATTAGTATTGCGCATCACACACGAAGACATTGATAGGCGAATGCCACCACAGATCTCAAATCGACAACCTACACAAGAACAGATTGACACTTTAATTCAATGGATTGCTGAAGGTGCTGAGTGGGAGGAACATTGGGCGTATAACCCACCGAAACAGGGTAATCCGCCGGAAGTAAAAAAGTCCGATTGGGTGCGAAATCCCATTGACCAATTCATTCTTAATAGATTGGAAACGGAAGGGCTTGAGCTATCTCCAGAAGCAGATAAACGCACGCTCATCCGTCGACTACACTTTGATTTGACTGGCTTACTACCGGCACCAGCAGAAGTTGATCAATTTGTCCGAGATAAACGGCCTGAAGCTTATGAAGAATTGGTCAATCGGTTGTTATCCAAACCGCAGTACGGTGAGAAGCTTGCAATTTACTGGCTTGATCTGGTGCGTTATGCTGATACAAGTGGCTACCATTCGGACGAGAACGTTAGTGTTTGGCCTTACCGGGACTATGTGATTAAGGCATTCAATGACAACATGCCATTCGATCAATTTACACTGGAAAACCTTGCAGGCGATCTGCTGCCAAATGCATCACCAGAACAAAGGGTTGCATCGGGTTACAATAGGTTAAATCAAACGACTGCCGAAGGTGGCGCGCAGGCAAAAGAATACCTTGCAATCTATGCAGCAGACAGAGTGCGGACCACTGCATCTGTCTGGTTAGGCGCTACACTTGGCTGCGCACAATGCCACGATCATAAATTCGATCCTTTTACCGCAAAAGATTTTTACAGTTTTGCTGCGTTCTTTGCTGATATACAGGGCCCTGGTGTGTATGGCGGCGGAAGTAAATGGGATCCCGTTGTAATGCTGCCGTCACTGGAACAACAAACTGAATTGCAAGAGATCGATACTGAGTTAGCAAGATTGCGCACAGTGTTTGAATTGTCGTCACCTGGATTGGAAGCAGAACAAGCAAAGTGGGAGGAGGAGATCCGTTCACTTCTCGTTTCAACAGAAGCCGCCGATTTTGCTTGGGTGGACGATGCACAATCAAACGGTGGTAGAACTGAAGGGACGTGGAAATTTGTAGGCAAAAATGAGGCACCCGTTTTCAGCAAAGAGCGTTCACGGGTCCAGACCGCAGCACCTGAACAACTTGTGCAGCATGCATTCCGAGGCGCAAACCGAAAAATTACGTTGGCTGAAGGCGACAAACTTTTTGCTTATGTATGGTTAGACCCCGAAAATCCGCCTAAAACGGTTATGCTGCAGTGGAACGATGGCAACTGGGACCATCGAGCATTCTGGGGCGAAGATAAAATTACCTACGGTGAAATAGGAAATGACACACCTGCTCACAAACCGATGGGCGATCTGCCTAACCTCGGCGAATGGGTGCGTCTTGAAGTTGATCCGACGGTAGTTGGATTGAAAGCGGGGAGTGTGCTGAACGGGATGGCTTTCACACAGTTTGGCGGTAAAGTTTATTGGGATATGGCTGGTATCGCAACTACTCTCGGCATAGCAACCAAAAATACCCATGATGATGCTGTCATAAAAGCAATCCAAGTTGATTCTTTTGTCAGGACCACAAACCAACGGAAACAGATTGCTGATTATTATCGGCGTATTGCCCCTGCACTTGATGGTATCCGTAACCAGATCGCCGACCTTGAAAAACGTAAAAATGAGATTAATTCCAAAAGTCCATATTCCCTTACAACCGTTTCGGTTCAACCCCGAACAACCCGTATTTTACCGAGAGGCAATTGGCTGGACGATTCAGGTAAAATTGTTGAACCGACGATACCGGATTTTATGGGAGATCTCGGTATCAAAAATCGTCGCGCGACACGACTTGACTTGGCGAAATGGGTGGTCTCCAGGAACAACCCATTGACCGCGCGGACATTTGTAAACAGGCTCTGGGCACTTTACTTTGGCACTGGTATCTCTCGTGTGCTTGATGACCTCGGCGCACAAGGTGAACCGCCAGAACATTCTGAACTGCTTGATTGGTTAGCGGTGGAATTTATGGAAAGTGGATGGAACGTTAAACACATGGTGAAACTGATTGTTTCCTCAAACGCCTATCGCCAGTCTTCGAGACCGAATGAAACCCTGCGCGAAAAAGATCCTTACAATCGCCTAATTGCACGACAGTCCCGCTGGCGATTGGACGCAGAAATTGTGCGTGACAACGCTTTATTGCTAAGCGGACTTCTCGTACCTAAAATTGGTGGGCCGAGTGTTAGACCTTATCAACCTGTGGGATATTATTCTAATCTCAATTTCCCCAAGCGCAAATATGTGCATGACAAAGGGGAAAGTCAATATCGCCGAGGGCTTTATACACACTGGCAGCGAACCTTCTTACATCCAAGCATGATGGCTTTTGATGCCCCAAGTAGACAGGAGTGTACTGCGGAAAGATCAACTTCAAACACACCTATGCAGGCACTTACCTTGCTTAATGATCCTACTTATGTTGAGGCGGCACGCGTGTTTGCTGCACGAATTATCAAAGAAGGCGGGCAGACCCCAGAAGACCGTATCAATTGGGCGTACCATAGAGCATTATCACGACTGCCTCAACCGAAAGAGTTGGAAATTATGACAGGTTTGTTCGAAAAGCACAGAACCGAATATACCGACAATCCTGAAGCTGCGAAGACTTTAGCGGTATTGGGCGAAGCACCTGCAATACAAGGTATAGAACCTATTGAACTTGCAGCGTGGACCTCTGTGGCACGAGTAATTTTGAACCTGCATGAAACGATTACACGGTATTAGTCTATATGTATTCTTATTGTCAAATTGTATGTAAAATTTGTTCGTCAATCTAACTCACAGGAGGTTACTAATGAAATCAATCATTTGGCAGCGAGGTTTTTTCATCCTAACGCTTATATCGTCCCTTCTATTGGGGTTTTGGGGGATTACAAAATCATCTCTTTACATGGAATTTCTTAGATCAATGTCTCGTCAAAAGATGGATGTGGTGTGGGTTCATGCCCCCAGACAGTTAGGGACAGAACTATACATTGCTGCTGAATTTCTTATTGCTTTTGCTGTGCCTTTCGGTTTGACATGGCTAATCTACTTCGTAGTAACTCGTGTTGTTTTTCCAAACTCCAGGATACAAGTTGATAAGTCCAGATAGTTAGTTTGATGTTCTGGTAATAACATTACAGTTTCTTGTTATTATAATTCCTAATGAATAGAAAACATGAAAGAACTTTAAATGCTATTTTCAGAACACCGGTCCCGAAAACGTTGGAATGGCGGAAAATAGAGTCTCTCTTAATAGCATGCGGGGTAAAAACTATTGAGGGAAGAGGATCAAGAGTGAGGTTTGAATTGAATGGTGTTACTGCAACGTTTCACCGTCCCCACAATCGAAAAGAAACACTCCCTTATCAAGTGAAAGATGTGCGGCAGTTTCTTGAGGAGGCAGGAATAATTCCATGAAGTACAAAGGTTATAATGCGCTTATTGAGTACAGCGAAGAAGATGGATGTTTTGTCGGTCATATTGCCGGAATCACCGACATTGTAGGTTTTCACGGAGACACTGTTCAACAACTTCAAGAAGCATTTGAAGAAGCAGTTGAAGATTATCTGGAAATGTGCCAGAGACTGAATAAGCCGCCGCAAAAACCTTATTCCGGGGATTTAAAGTTGCGAATTCCGCCGGACATTCACGTAGCCATTGTAAGAGCTGCTGAAGCAAGCGGAAAAAATCTTGAACAATGGGTAACAGATACCTTTAGTCATGCTGTAGGGCGAAACTTGTAAGTTGGCACTGCGCAAATTTGGTATTATACATAACGGAACAAAAATTCAAAACTGGTAGTATGCTTTAAACTAACCGTATAAAATATTGTAGGAGAAAGTCATGGGAACAAACGTGCTTACTTTGCCTGTTAGCCTTGAACAAGTTGCAGCATTGATAAAAAGAATGCGTCCACAAGACCGGCAACAGCTGCTGGCAATGGTGCCAGAATTGGTGGCTGATGCCGTTAAGCAAAAAGAGTTATTAGAGGATGCTAATCAAAACGTTGAGGAATTAAGACAAGAACTTTTGGAGGAACTTGGAGGACAACCTTTATCCCCTAACGAACCTTTCTTAAATGGATTAACGCTTGGACAATATCTCGAATTACCAGAAGAAGAACGTGCGAAATTATGGGATCAATGGAGTAAGGTTGCAATTGAAGAATTAGATGAATTAGAGGTGCGTCCAGATGCGATGTCTGCTGGATAAAGTTACTGCACGTTACATACTGGAAGGGATGTTAAAACTCGTTGAAGAACGCGAAGTGACATCCGATGAGTTGTTTGCCCTCTACTTTTACCGCAAAACTTCGTTCAGTGAGATTAGGTTGTTCATCGTTCAACAAACTCACAACTTGTTAAAGCAATTAGAACACTTTTCACGCTATGCTGTTCTCATTCGTAATTTCTTAGCAGCAACACAAGTTTTGCATCCTGCGCG
This sequence comes from Candidatus Poribacteria bacterium, assembly GCA_003635185.1. GTDB lineage: Bacteria > Poribacteria > WGA-4E > WGA-4E > WGA-3G > MSPOR6. The sequence goes on from PYJA01000111.1 coordinate 8,346, forward strand.
ATATTTCAAAAGATGGTCAAGACGCTTGCAAGAATATGGTTTTACAAAAAATGAAGAAACCAACACAAAAGCATCTTATATTGACAAATTGTGTCAGTACTACTAATGAAAAACAAGAGGGAATAAAAATGGAACAGACAACACGACTGAAACTTGCAAATCAGAACGATCTGGTTGCGGTAAGATTAGGTGTCATGAACCCCGCCGATGTTCGACGACTGACCGTCGAAGACGCACTTGTTGATACTGGGGCAACCGGGCTCTGCTTACCGATACCACTTATCAATCAGCTCGGACTCACGCCACTCAGAAAAACTCAAGCCGAAACAGCTAACGGCATTGTGACGCGTACCATTTATTCAGAGGTGGAATATACTGTCCTGGAACGAAGCGACATCATCCGGATAACAGACCTTCCTGCTGGCATGCCTGTCCTCCTTGGACACATGATTTTGGAAGCTCTGGACCTCTGTGTTGACATGAAAAAAGGATTAATTTATAATCCCGCACATGATGGTGCATGGATGATAAAAATCCTCTGATAACTATGAAAGGAGAAATATGACTATGGATATTCATGAAGAAACGAAACTTCGCCTTACAAGGCGTACATTTTTAGGGAAAACAGCACGCGGCATTGGGTCGCTTGCACTTGCATCCCTACTCACACCCTCAATATTAGATGCCGCACCGCAGATTGAACGGTGGCCCGGTATAATTACAGAACCGCACGTGGCACCGAAAGCAAAATGCGTGATTCATCTCTGTATGGCGGGCGGTCCCTCACATTTAGAGACTTTGGATTACAAACCGAAATTGGCAGAAATGCACGGCAAACCGATGCCGCAGTCGTTCACTAAAGGCCAACCGATTGCGCAGCTACAGGGGCAGGCAAATTCGCTTAAATGTCTTGGACCAACTCATGAATTTAAAAAATTCGGGGAGTCGGGACAGGAGATGAGTTCTGCGTTTCCACACATTGGTAGTCTCGCAGACGATATTTGTATTGTTAGATCACTACGTACTGAGCAGATCAATCACGATCCTGCACACACCTTTATGAACACAGGTACTGCTATTTCAGGAAGACCCAGCATGGGGTCATGGCTGCTATATGGATTGGGAAGCGAAAACGAAAACCTTCCTGGGTATGTCGTTCTTATTTCTTCTGGTGGTGGACAAGACCAACCGATTGCAACGCGGCAGTGGCATAGCGGGTTTCTCCCTGGACAATTTCAGGGTGTTCAGTTCCACTCAAGCGGTGATCCTGTTCATTATGTCTCAAGTCCCGGCGGCGTAAGTCAGGAACAGCAGCATGACGTTGTTGGCGCAGTACAAACCCTAAACAGCATGTTGAACGAAACGGTTGATGACCCAACTATAGCTACACGTATCAATCAATATGAGATGGCATTCCGCATGCAAACGAGTGTCCCTGAATTAACTGATATTTCCAAAGAACCACAGAACATCCTTGATATGTATGGTGCAAAGCCGGGCGATGGGTCTTACGCATCAAACTGCCTACTTGCCCGAAGGTTAGCAGAACGTGGTGTGCGGTTTATTCAACTCTACCATCGCGGATGGGATCATCACGGTGGTATACAGAATGCTATTAAGACAACTGCTGGATATGTTGATAAGGCAACAGCAGCGCTCGTTAACGATCTGAAACAGCGCGGCATGTTAGATGAGACTTTGATTATCTGGGGTGGCGAGTTCGGCAGAACACCGATGGCACAAGGTAGCGGACGTGACCACCACATCAAGGGATTTTCGATGTGGATGGCAGGCGGCGGTGTCAAAGGCGGTGTTAGCTACGGTAACACTGATGAACTTGGCTACAACGCCGTTGAAAATATCGTACATGTGCATGACTTCCATGCGACAATGCTGCATCTATTGGGCATTGACCACGAAAAACTGACGTATCGTTTCCAAGGTCGAGATTTCCGCCTCACAGACGTGCACGGGCATGTTGTCCGCGACATTTTAGCATAAAATGGTAGGCACACTCCTAAAGTAAAAGGGGTGTGCCTAAATTGAAGGTACAACGGACCTCATAAATGGTCTAATTCTAACCGTGTTCACCCATGCATTTTTGGAGGATTTTAGTTATGAAAAAGGGACGACGCTTCCGTTTTATTTTTCATTTTTCAATTTTAGTTCTGAGTCTTTTTCCGATTTCAGCCAGCTTCGCGCAAGACAACACACAGGTCGGTCTACCAGACGGTGCAATCGCTCGACTTGGCAAAGGCAGAGTAACTGTAATGCAGTTCTCATCCGATGGCGCGCATCTCGCTGTAGGAACTACCGTCAGCGTGTGGTTATACGATGTGAACACCCGTAACGCAAAAGCTTTGTTTCCTTCACAGTCAAGGAGCGTTGACAATAAGGTATTCAAACCGTCTGAGCCAGAAGAATGGCAGCCTGACGCAGTCGCTTATGTGAACCATTTGGCATTTTCGCCGGACAATCGTATTCTTGCCACGGGAGAATCAAAAAACGGTGTTGTTCAATTATGGGATGTGGCATCTGGCAAAGAACTTTTAACACTCCCCTTAACCAATGAAAGTGATTCGGTTTCGGCGATTGCATTTTCCGCAAATGGCAGAACTCTTATTACACCTAATAATTCTGGTGAAATTATCCATTGGGATGTTCCTTCTGGTAAATTGCAGTTACAGATAGGAAATTATCGTCCAAACCTTGCATTTTTAGAAGAAGATGGCAAATACAGCATGCATTCTTATGATGTTTTGGCATTCGCGCAAAACAGTACAACCTTCGTCAGCGGTGATCCGAAGGACGGAAAAATCCGTTTATGGGATGCAGCTACAGGGCGGCAACTTTCTATTTTCAAGGCAAAATCTAAGTTTGCGGGAATCTCACGACAAGAACCTGAACCCCAGAAAGGCGTAAATGCAATTGCATTCTCATCGGATGGGAAGACAGTTGCGAGTGGTCATGATGACAACACGGTGCGATTATGGAGGACCGATTCCAGCACCGAAATTGCCACGCTCAAGGGACATACTGGACGGATTAACACCGTTATTTTTTCACCTAATAATACAATACTTGCCAGTTGCAGTGCTGATAAAACGATTCTATTATGGGATGTGGGTAAGAAACGCAAGCAAGCAATTCTCACTGGGCACCGTGCCGGTGTGAGAGAACTCACGTTCTCACCTGATGGGAAAATCCTTGTCAGCGGAAGTCCCGATGGCACAGTTCGGTTTTGGGATGTCAATACTGAACGTGAAATGTCTATCTTTGCCACTGGACATACAGGGTGGATTGGGAGCATGGCGTTCTCGGCGGATAACACAATGCTTGTCAGTGCAGATTCTATCGGCACGGTACAGATATGGGATGTGAAAAAAAGGAGAGAACTTCCTTCTCCCACTGTTGCACATTACGACAAGGCTGAAGCTTCGGCTTTCTCGTCAGATGCTACGCTTTTTGCGAGTCACGGGGCAGACACAACTGTCCGTTCAAGAGGCGGTAACACAAGGACAAGTTGGTTGCCTCATAAAGATACACGACTCTGGAAACTGCCTATAGGTGAAGAACTACCTTCTCTTCCGCAAGGCTGCAAAGCATTAGCGTTCTCACCAAATAACAAAATACTCGCAGCGAGTGATACTGAAGAGACTCGTTTATGGGATGTGGAAACTGCAACTGAATTGTCTCGTTTGCAGGCACGACAATTTTTTACTGATGTGGTTGTGACTTTTTCCCCGGACGGTACTATCCTTGCGACAGGCGGCATGAATGGTGAGGCACATTTGTGGAATATAAACACCGGAGAGAAGCTTGTAACACTGAAGGCAGCTATCCGAGAATATACCAAATTCATTACATTCTCACCCGACACCTCTATGTTGGCAGTAGTGTATGTCAACAACCATATCCGTTTATGGGATCTCAAAACAAATAAGGAGATCAACACACCGCTTACTGCGCAAAAGAAGATATGGATAAAAAAATTGACATTCTCTCCTGATGGAAAAACGCTTTTGATTACCACTCGTGACTTCAAAATACCGAGAGAAATCCAATTATGGGATGTAAAGTCGGGACAACAATTCCCGCCAATCCGGACTGGACATACACTGGGAATACAAACCTTAGTTTTTTCGAACGACGGAAAAACACTTGCAAGTGGTGATGCAGATGGTACAGTCCTCCTCTGGGATTGGGAAAAAGTCATCGCTAAAGCAAAAGAAAATAAAGGAAATTAAATCATGAAAACCAAACTTCTATCCTTCACCATTATTCTATTGACAACAGTGTTGATCGCTATCAGTTCCGCACAAGACAACACACAAGCTGGTCTACCAGAAGGTGCAATCGCACGGCTTGGGAAAGGCGGGATTAATATCATGCGGTTTTCACCGGATGGCACGTATCTCGCCGTAGGAACAGATGTCGGGGTGTGGCTATACGATGTTGCAAGTGGGAAAGAGACCGCTTTGTTTTCTAAACCAACCAAACATATCAGTTCGCTTGCAATCTCCTCAGATGGAAAATTTATCGCAAGTGCTGGGAAAGAAAATTCGATGATTCAGATATGGGATATGGACAAGAAAACTAAAACACTTCCTTTAAATCAAATAATAGAAGCGCACTACCCGGTGGAGTCTTTAGCATTTAGTGGTGAAACACTCATTAGTGTGGATAGAACAAGTCAAATTGACCATTGGAATGTACGCACCGGAAAAAACGTGTTGAACTTAGGATGCGAATTATGGAAGTTAACCTCGTATAATGCAAT
>PYJA01000112.1 GCA_003635185.1 Candidatus Poribacteria bacterium
GCTAATCGCGTATATTTTGTCAACTCTTATTTTTGCGGGTTGTGGCACAGATATTAAACCCAACTATTTTATCAACATGTTAGCTGATGATCGAGATATAGATCGTCTATCTGAATGTTTAATAGAAACTTCACAGATTGATGAAGATGGGAATATGGTTATTAAGCTGAATGTTCCTTGCATTTCAAAGATTTCAGAAGGAAACTCGCTGCCTGATACAATTGTATCTGATGCAAGTTTTGAAGAAATCTTACGCAATCCTATTGCGCACATGGGAAAGATGTTGACCTTTGAAGCCTACGTGAAAAAACTGCATCATCATACCAAGGAACCCGAGCTTTATACAGGCAGAAACAACTTGAGATTTCTAATTGCTTCTCACGGTGTACCTGTTCTAATAGAAAATGAAGAAGGTGATGAAGTTTATCTAACCCCAGACCACAAATACATATTTACATGTCGGATTTATGAAATCAAGACGCATGAAGATTGGGGAAATGTATCAAATATCTATGCGTCTTTTGTAATCCGTTCTTCTAAAAAAGCGGACACTTTAGTACATCCACCAATTCCTGTTGCGGAAGAATAGTCATAATTGGAGGGGTTTCAAACCCCTCCAGCACATAAATTAAGGAGTTGCATATCCTACAAACGTAGATTACACAACCCCTTATCTACTTATTGCCAAAAAATATTGTAGTCCGTAGCATTCGCGCTTCGTGAAATTTTACTTGAAAGTTTTAAGGTATATATAGCATATAGGTGTTAATACAAAAAACAAACTGATATATAAAAAACATAAACGTCCGTAAGTCTGAATTAAATTATTCATTTTTACCTCCATTCCCTATTTCGCGTTTCAAGTGTCCCCATGTAGTTGTAAGTTTTGATTTAGGTTCAACTGGATACGATTTCTGTGTCCAGTCAAATGCCCTGGCACCGCCCTTAATGTCTTCTAAAATACGTTCAGGTTTTCCATTGGCAATTGATACAACGAAATTTGTATGTTCGAAAATCGGAAAGATGAATATAAACCCTTTGAATTCAATTAATACATAGGCAATTGACTTTCCATCTGGTGTCCAAGTGATATAATAGGAAAAAGAAGTCGTTTTTGTCCTCTTAAGTATCTTCACATTTTGAGGATCATCAAGAGAGAAAAAACCTATTTTTCTAAATCCTTGTTCTCTAAGTGCTTGTAGATTATTTTCCGCAGAAGTAGAGACCGCAAAAGCTAATTTACTTCCATCTGGTGAAAAGACTGGACGATACCCGTAATCCAATAGTTGTGTAACTTCTTTTGTAAATACATCCAGGAGGAATATACCCTCTTTATTTGAAAAAGCAACTTCTTTTCCATTAGGTGCCCAGTCTACATAGATAGCAGGCCCATCATACAATTTTTGTGCTTGTGGTAGTGGCTCATGTATTTCGTCATTTGGTATGAGATAGATACCATCAGAAACTTCGTTAAAGATTCTGTTCGAAAATATCACATCTCCATTAGGTGAAATGGCAGCATCTAAAACAGTACCATACCTTCCATCAGTTAAATCTTTGCGACCTTTTTTCCAATTATTGCTGTCAAATAGATATGCATCAACACCACCTTCTATTCCTTGCCCTACACCAACACACAAGATGTATCGGTTACCTTTCTGAATTGAAAATCTACTTACAATTATAGGCGGATTAAATAGATGACGTGCATTGTCTCCATTAATATTGCTCTGCCATATCCCTCTCTCCATTGGTTGAAAAATTATTTCATCGGCAGGAAGCATCTCTACAATGAATAAACTGCACATCAATATAATACATAAACTATAGATATTCAGTTGATTCTCCAAAAAATGTTTCATAATAATCTCCATTTTTAAGGTTATGCAAAGAAACAAGAGATTTTGCCAAAATAATTACGGAAGGTAGTGACAATCTAAATACCGTGTTCTTCATCAATAAGATTGTAAGTATAGAATAACATATCATATAATGAAAATCAACAAGATTCTTCCAGACTTCAATGCTTACAAGCCTCTTGTAGGAGGGCTTTGTAAGTCCGATACAAAGAAAGTATATATGAAAAGGGTAGTTTCAATTTCAGTAATCAGACAAGCGATACATAGAGAACACTTAGCATCACATTGCGCTTCATGAATTTTACTTGCAAGCTTAATAAATTTATAGCATAATTGATTCAGTCTGACAAAAACACATAGGTTGATAAACTGCAAACAAACTGCTCTCCCATAAATCTTGCATAGGATAGAGAAAGATGGTTAACCGCAAAGACATTCAAGCTACATGTGATGACATCGTGCGTGAATTTGCGCCGTTACAAATCATTCTTTTTGGCTCCTATGCGTATGGCATGCCTTCCGAATATTCGGATGTTGATCTGTTAGTCGTGATGCCGGTAGAGAAATCGGAAACGCGTCGCCAAGCATCAGAAATTCGGGAACGGATCCCACGCCGATTCAGTATGGACATCCTTGTGCGTTCACCAGAAGAGATCGCTTACCGTATATCGCACAACGATTGGTTTCTTCGGGAAGTCACTGAAAAAGGGGAAGTGCTGTATGAATCTGAAGATTTTTATGTTAAACCGCACAAAAGAAAGAATACTGAAATGAATCCTTTAACTTTGGAATGGGTAGAAAAAGCAGAGGGTGATTATTCTGTTGCAAAGGAAAACCAGCAGGGGCAAAATCCGGTATATCATGTTATTTGTTTCCTTGCTCAGCAGTGTACTGAAAAGTATCTAAAAGCATGGCTTCAAGAGAACAATATCCCTATTCAGAGGACACACAATTTAGAAGAATTGCTAAATTTGATTCTCCCGACTATTCCTGCTTGGGATGCCTGGAAATCAGATATGTCAAAACTTTCTGAACATGCGGTAGAAACAAGATATCTAGGCACGTCGCCGACTGCTGCTGATGCTGAGCATGCGATGCAAACCTGTGAAATGGTGCGCCAAGCAGTTCGCGCACAGTTGAAATTACCTATTAAAGAGAATGCAAACTAATGAAATATGATCTGATAATCAAATACGGAACTTTAATTGATCCAGCACAAGGGCTCCACGCCAAAAAAGATATAGCGTTTAAGGATGGCTGCGTCTCTACCGTTAATGATGACATTCCTTCGTCTGAGGCACGAGACGTGGTAAACGCTGATGGTTGTTATGTTACCCCTGGTTTGATAGATTTGCACGTGCATGTTTTTCACGGTGTTAGTCATTTCGGCATTGAACCTGACCCGACATGCTTAGCACGCGGTGCTACGACAGTTGTTGATGCGGGGTCAGCTGGTGCAGATACTTTCCCCGGATTTCGTAAATACGTTATAGATGTAAGCGATACCCGAATACTTGCACAATTGAACATATCTTCACAAGGGATGCTAACACGTGAAATTGGCGAATTAGAAAATCCTGATTATGCGGATGTTGATAAAGCATGCCGAATGATAGAACAGCATCGTGATATAATCTTAGGTGTCAAGGTGCGATTGACGCGTAATTCTATTGTTGGAGAACGGGCAGGCATGCAACCGCTGCACAAAGCGCGTGAGGCTGCTGACGCGGCTGGTCTTCCGATGATGGTTCACCCGCAAGATGCATGGTGTGAATCCATAGATGATATATTAGCAGTGATGGGGAAGCGCGATATTCTTACACACTGTTTCCACGATATGGCATGCGGTATTTTAGACAAAAATGGTAAAATCCGAGATTCTGTGCATGCAGCGATTGAACGCGGTGTTATCTTTGACGTTGGGCATGGGGCAGGTTCTTTCAGTTGGGATGTCGTTGAAAAAGCGATGGCACAAGGGGTTGAACCTACTTCGATTTCATCGGACTTGCATGTCTATAATATCAACGGACCGGTTTATGATCTGGTTAATGTCGTAAACAAATTCCTTTACCTCGGTATGTCGCTTGACGATGCGTTGGCAAAAGTGACCAGTGTTCCTGCGGATACGATATTGATGCCAGGGCAGGTTGGAACATTAGCTACGGGGGCATGGGGAGATGCGGTTATATTCGAAATGCGCGAGGGTGAATTCCAATTGGTTGATGCCCGGGGCAAGGCTAAGATCTGTAGACAAAAACTTGAACCTATCGTTGTTATTAAAGGTGGTAAGGTATATCGGCAAAAGCATATCACAAATTATAGTAAAATCTGAACACTGATGTAGCGTAAACTTTTAGTTTGCGGAAACGACACAAACTAAATGAAGATTAATAAAATGAATCGGTCCTGTGGTGAGGTTAGGAAACCTCGCCAGCAGCAGGGTAAGCGTGTTTCGTTCAGACCGAAAATTACTGAATAGGAGAAACGACTGATGAAACCCCAAGATGTTGTTGAACAACAGTATTATGAAGCAGTAGATTCGCTTGTTGAAAAGGTGCAGGAAGATCCGTATATCCTCGCGGCGATTGTTGCTGGTAGTTTCTCTCATGCGCAGGTATGGGAAAGGTCGGATTTGGATGTAGAAATTATCGGCAAAGATGGCATACGTCCGACACAATCGTTTTTCTCACTTGTAGAAAATGGCGTGAACATACATGCGGGTTTGTCTCCGCGCAGTTCCTTTAAACGATCAATAGAGAGTGCGCAACAAGGTTCATTCATGCACTCCTACTTTTCCCACAGTACGCTTCTATTTTCTCGCGATGACTCGATCAAAGAGTGGTACGATAAAAACGCAAGCCGTGATAGCATAGGCGAGCGTGATAAGCAACTTCAAGTGCTAAACGTTATTGCCGAGACCTTGCCAGCGCTTATCTATGCCGAAAAGCAGTTTTATGTTAATAACGATCTTATAACCTCTTTCTTATCACTTCTAAGTGTTGTGCAAGGATTAGCGCGGATAGAGGTGCTATTGAATAATCAGGTGCCCGCACGTGAAGTTATCCAACCAGCCCTTGATTACAATCCCGATTTCTTCAATCATGTTTATACCGACCTGATTAATTGCGAAAAGAACGCGGCAGTTATTCAAGAGGCACTTGATGCGATCAATGCCTACATTGACGAGCGTCAATTTATCTTCCAACCGATTTTGGATTATCTCGCGGAGCAGAAGGGACCTCGAACAAACTCGGAGATGAATTCCCATTTTCATTCAAAATTTCGCGATGCATCTGTTGATGTGATATGCCAATGGTTGACATGGAAAGAGATTATTAAGCAGGTTTCTGCTCCCATAAAACTCACTGTCAAAAGCCAAATTGCAGTAGAAGAACCCGCTTATTACTGCGATAATTCCGAACCCGAATTGCATCCTCCTCGTCTCAAATCTGATATCCACTCTCAAATTGAAGATGCTGTCCAAAGGTTTACAGATACGATTGCTGAGGATCGTTACATCGTTGCGGCTATTCTCACCAGTAATTTGGCAGAAGATAACGTTTGGGAAAAGACAAATATTCATATTACGCTGATTATGAGAGATGGCACGAAATTTCAACAAAGAGAGTGTCAATTAATTGAGGATGGGATACCGATCCGCGTAAGACTTCAAAACCGAAATGCATATAAAAAGTTGATGGAAAGGAACTTACAAGGGAGTGGAATCTTCTCTATCATGTCGCAAAGTGAAATACTTTGGACTAAAGATCCGTCTCTTGCTGATTTGCATAAAGACCTTGATGTCATCGGTAAACGTGATAAAGAATCCCAACTATTTAACGCAGCCAGTGAGGTAACTACAGTCCTTGACAAAACGGAAAAATGGTTCTATGTCAAGAAAGATTACAATTATACGTTCCATTATTTAATGTACGCTGTGAGAGGGTTAGCGCGTCTTGAAACCATCAGGCATGGTGAAACGCCAAAACGGAAAGTGATTTACCAAGCACTTAAACATAATCCAGAGTTTTTTAATGCCATTTTCACCGATATTATCAATGTTCCGAAAAATGAGGAAAACCTTGGTGAGGTGTTGCAACTGATTGACACATATTTAGAAGATAACGCGCAGATGTTTTTTAAACCGTTACTCGATTTTTTAGAGGATGCGGGCGGTGAACAATCCTTGTCTGATATCTATGATCATTTCGGTCATCGCAAACTATGGATTAATATGGCGTGTGAATGGCTTGCCCGTAAGGAGATTTTGGAGCAATTTTCTTCACCTGTCCGACTGACTAAAGACAGTAAGGTTTCGGTGGAAGAGCCTGCTTATTATTACGATGTTGAAAATCCATTTTTGTAGAAAATATTTTTTAATCTGTTTAAAAGCAAGGAGTATAAAATGACTGAAATAGGCGTTAATGAAGCAAAAAACCATTTATCAAGTCTTCTAAAGCGGGTTGAAAATGGAGAAAGTTTTTCAATTACGAATAGAGGAAAAGTGGTCGCAGTCATGATGCCCCACCCTGATATTCAGAAAAAAAACGCAAATGAAGCATATTCAAGATTGATAACATTGAGAGCTAAATTTCCAGTAGGAACAGTTCAAGAGGTGATGGATTGGAAAAACGAAGGCCGCAAATGATCGTAGTCGATTGTTCAATTCTAATAGCGGCTCTATTACCTGATGAGAAAGAAGATGAGGCGCAGCTCCTTTTGGATAACCTGTAGGAAAGGTGTAACTGAAGCCATTGTTCCTTCGTTATTTTATATGGAAATTAGTAATGTGTTACTAACTGCATATCGGCGTAACCGCATTAGTCGAGATTCCATGCATCAATACCTTGATGTTATTTCTATATTACCCATTATAATTGATACTGATGCTGCTATACAGGGAAACACAATCAAGGTGGTTTGTGAACTGGCAGATAAGCACGGATTGACAACTTATGATACAAGTTACCTTGAACTTGCTATACGCCGAGGTTTTCCTTTAGCAACCTTAGACGCAGATTTGCATAAAGTTGCTGTTGAATTAGATATCGCTTATCAAATTCCATCAAATTAGGTCTCATCAAGACACGGAGACAAAATTCTTTACCAATAGAAATTGTGGTTAATCAAGGAGGAAAAGCATGAGGCAAACGGTCTCAGTCAAAGGAGCGCGAGAAAATAATCTGCAAAATATAGAATTGGAGATACCACGCGATCAACTTGTCGTTGTTACGGGGATTAGCGGATCGGGAAAATCTTCATTAGCATTTGACACTGTTTATGCTGAGGGACAACGCCGATTCCTTGAATCGATGTCTACTTATGCCAAGCGGTTCATCACGCAGTTAAAAAAACCGGACGTTGATTTTATTGATGGGTTGTCGCCTGTTGTTTCAATTGAGCAGAAAACAATCACAGCGAACCCGCGTTCCACCGTGGGCACGATGACCGATTTGCAAGACTACTTGCGAATGCTTTTTGCTACTATCGGTATATCACATTGCCCTTATTGTGAAGCAGAAATTCCGATCCGTTCGCATTATCAAATTTTAGAGCGACTCCTTTCTTTTCCCGATGACACCGAAGTAGAAATCCATGCCCCCGTCTTCAAAATTTATGGTGAAGATTATGAATATCTTTTTGACGATATAAGGACTAAAGGTTGCAGACATGTGCGTATTGACGGTGTTGAACACGACATCAGTGAAGAAATTGAATTGGATCAAGATAAAGAATACGATATTCAGGTTATCGTTGACAAATTTTTCGTCAAAAAAGACATTGATAAACAGGTTTTAGCTGCGCTTGAACACGCAATGTTGGTCGGTGAAGGTTTTATGCGTTTTCATGTGCAATTGCCAGATGACGAAGACGCTGACGTTGACGAATTACTGCAAGATTTTGGCTGTGCTGAACACGGCGTGTTGATGTGTGAATTAGGGCCACATCATTTTACCTTTAACGAACCGACTGGTGCGTGCGTAACCTGTTCAGGTCTTGGTACTTATCTACAGGTACATCCTAATCTTCTTGTTCCTGACAAAACACGGAGTATTGCAGATGGCGCGTTTGTTAAGCAAGCGTTTAACTATGAGCCGGATAGATGGGATGGGCGGATGATGTACAGCCTGGCACAGCACTATAAAATTGATCTGAATGCCCCTTTTGCCGACCTCCCTGATGAGATTGTGGAGATCGTATTTTACGGCACAAAAGGTGAGGAATTTCCGCTCTGCCAAGCGCCAGACGCAAAACCGATGCAGGAACGACACATCGGTATGCCTGTCCGTTTTGATGGCATTATCACCCGCATTGACAGGCGTTATCGGAATTACCGGAAACAGGGCGAGGCACATTCAGGTATGGAGGATTACCTCCGAAAAGTAATGGTTGAACATACTTGTCCGGATTGCCACGGCATGAAACTTAAGCGACAGCGACTCCTTGTTACCATTGATGACAAGACTATCCACGATGTAGGTGAATTGCATCTTGAGCAGTTGCGCGACTTCTTATCTGAAATCACGGACTTACCTGAAAAACAGCGCGAAGCTGGTCAACGGGTTATCAGAGAGTTAGTCAATCGCATAGAATTACTGCTCGGTATCGGTCTTGACTATTTGAACCTCAATAGGCGTTCCGCCACGCTTTCGGGTGGAGAATCGCAACGTATCCGTCTTTCAACACAAATCGGTTCGGGGTTAATGGGCATGTTGTATGTGCTTGATGAACCGAGTATTGGTTTACATCCGAAAGACAATGAGAAGATGATTGAGACGCTTCGTAAATTACGCGACATCGGTAACACAGTGATTGTCGTTGAACACGATGAAAGCACAATCCGCGCTGCGGATCATATCATTGAGATGGGGCCAGGTCCGGGTGTTCACGGTGGATATGTTGTCGTCCAAGGTCCATTTGAAAAGATTATTAAGAGCGACGATTCCTTGACGGGTCTATATATGAGCGGGAAACGCGAGATTCCTATGCCCCTTGAACGTCGTGCTTTGAACGGCAAATTTCTCAGTGTTACTGGCGCAAGAGAAAATAATCTACAAAATATTAGTGTGGATATTCCGTTAGGTGCGTTTATCTGTATTACGGGTGCATCGGGATCGGGTAAAAGCACGCTTCTTAATGAGATTATCTACAAGAGACTCTATTCTATCTATCACGATAGCCGCACACTTTATGGCGAACACGATGAACTTGAAGGGCACGAAAATATCAGTGATGTAATTAACATTGATCAATCCCCGATTGGACGGTCCCCGCGTTCTAACCCTGCGACCTATATCGGTTTTTATGACAATATCCGCAAACTTTTTGCAAGCACCCCCGCAGCAGAATTACGCGGTTATACTGCATCACGATTTAGCTTTAATGTCAAGGGTGGACGTTGCGAAGAGTGCCACGGGGAGGGCACAATCACCACGCAGCTGCACTTTATGCCGGACGTTGAGGTTACATGCCCAACTTGTAAGGGTGCGCGCTACAATGAGGATACGCTTGAAGTTACCTATAACGACAAGAATATCTCTCAAATCCTTGAGATGTCAATTGAAGATGGGGTTGAATTCTTTGTTGACCAACGTCTGATTTGCCATAAATTAGGGGTTCTTAACGAACTCGGTCTCGGCTATCTCAAGATTGGGCATCCTGCGCCTATCCTTTCAGGTGGCGAAGCGCAACGGATTAAACTTGCTAACGAACTCAGTAAAATCAAGCGCGGAAAACACAATCTCTATATTCTTGATGAACCAACGACTGGGCTACATCTTGCTGATATTCAGAAACTCTTGGATAGCATCGGACGACTTGTAGATTCTGGGCATACGGTGATTGTAATTGAACACCATCTGGATGTGATTAAAACTGCTGATTATGTGATTGACCTTGGTCCGGAGGGTGGACATAAGGGTGGACAGGTTTTAGCGCAAGGCACGCCAGAAGAGGTTGCGAAGGTGCGTAAATCTTTTACTGGGCGGTTTTTGAAGGAACATCTTGCGTAGACTATTTTATAGTGAAATCCACAATTGCCTTAACATTGGCGAGGTTAGGAAACCGCACCCGACGAATGCCATACGCGCATGAGGCGTTGATTCGTAGTGTGTAAATAATTATGGTTTTTACTATAAAACCAAAGAAACGATAAGACTGATTTTTTGATATTTTCAAACCGCAGGAGAGTTCTTTAAAGACAGCTAATTGGTGTGCCTATTTTACCGATGGTCCCACCGCTCGCGACCATTGGGTAGACTGGGTGGGACCAGAATATACCCTCCTCAGGGACGCGAACAACTTCAGATATATTTCCGAATACATCCCGGATTTCAGCTATCGGTTGCCGTGCCTCAAGTCGATCGTATAATTTTGCCTTATAGTAGACAAAGCCCCCTTTATTGCTGAGGATGGACACAAACCGGTGGACAACAATCTGCTGATCAGGAATTTCAGGTGTTCCATCAATAAATTGATAGTGTTTGAGTACGTTTAGAATCCCTTGCACCCCTTTTTTGATACTGACGGTGTCCCATCCGTGTGTTCCTCCGAGTTCAGGGTCAATTGTAGGTATTCCAATATCCGGCGCAGCTTGTGCGAGTTGTCCTTTCGGTCCCTTTTGGTCAAGAATATAACCGATACCGAAAACCCGTGCTAACGCAAGGCACGCACTGTGGCATCGATGCTTCTGGTCAACACGCACGCGTACCTCATCAATCATCGGTTGAACGCCGCCCTGATGTAGATCGATACAATAGTCCGCGTTTTGGATGGCTTTCTCAAACAACTGATACGCGATACGTTCACTTGATGTGCCATCAGATCGTCCAGGAAAACAACGGTTCATTTTGACGTTATCAACTGGACTATACGCTTGCTTAGCATGAAAAGCGTGAACATTGACAATTGGCACTGCGATGAGGCTACCGCTTAATTCAGCAGGGTCAATCTGATTTAAAATTTCATGGATAACTGCAATGCCGTTCAGTTCATTTCCATCGCTAATTGCTTGGAGGTAGAGGGTTTTCCCTGGTTGTTTTCCATTGATAAGGACAATAGGCACACGAATCGGTGTTCCGTCTGCCATATTGCCAACGGATAAACGTCCTTCTACCCGTGTGCCGGGTTCGGCAATCAAAGAGTCGACAATTAGTTTGTTAGCGTTAGTTTTGTGCATTAGGTTAAGTATGAGTTTTTCAATCCGTCAAATTGGGTTATAATAGGATTAAAGTCGCCGAGAAGTAGTTTGAAGCGAGCAGCCTTTGCGTCTATAAGCGATTTTGGTTTTCATACGCAGCAATGTCCGCTTCGAACTGCAAAGTCCAACCGATTTCATCGAGTCCGTTTAGCAGACAGTACTTCTCAAAGTCACCGATTTCATAAGTGTGTGCTGTTCCATCAGGACAGATAACCGATTGTTCCTCTAAATCAACCATTAACCGATACCCTTCGGTGTCGTGTGCTTCTTGGCTAAGCGATGCGATAACGTCTGCAGGTAAAGCGATAGGCAGGATGCCGTTTTTATAACAATTGTTGCGGAAAATGTCGGCAAATGATGGGGCAAGAATCGCTTTGAAACCGTACTGCTGCAATGCCCATGGTGCATGTTCACGTGAACTGCCACAGCCGAAGTTTGCACCTGCAATTAGGATACTCGCGCCCGTGTAGCGTGAGTGGTTCAGCACGAATTCTGGGTTCGGGTCACCATTTTCAAGATAACGCCAATCGTAAAATAAAAATTCACCGAAGCCTGTCCGCTCAATTCGTTTCAGGAATTGTTTTGGGATAATCTGGTCGGTGTCAACATTAATTCGGTCAAGTGGGACGACAAGTCCAACGTGTTCTTTGAATGCTTCCATTTTTCTGTTTTCTCCTTTTGGCATTTTCTGGTGAACGAGGTTTATACTATCTAAGAATATTATTATAACACCTCAATGGGTTCCTTTCGTTTCCTTTCAGTTCGATCAAAATCCGTATCGAAACTGATGAGTTGCAGCTCATATTTCGCGGCGACAACATATTGGTAGGCATCGTCAAAATCAAGGTTAAATTTGCTGGCTGTCATATCCAGCGTTTTAAGATTTTCCGGAGGTAATGAAAGAACACCAACTCCGTCAACAATTATATCCTCTAAGAACGAACTAAAGAGTGCAAAATTCTTCAATCGATACAGAATAATACCTATGGAATGAAGCGACAAATCTGTTATGAAGATTGTGCTCAAATCAATATTCTGTAAAAATGATTGGACATCATCCTTTTTGTCTTGTTCTAACAAGGCTTCAAGAAAAATATTGGTATCCGCGAGGTACACTAATCCCTCCAATCTGATGCCTTTTTCTGAAGTTCAAGGGCTGTAAACTGGTCACGATACGCTTTTAATCCGCCAATCCATTCCAAATTCGGTTTTTTCTTCTGTTTTGAACTTTTTTTCGTTCGTAAGAAATCAATGAAATGGATGACTTCTGCTTGGAGCTCCGGTGGAAGCTCTCTGATCTTTTCAATAATGATAGATTCCATTGTTGCCTCCATATTTTCTTGGTAGGGCGGGACGTTACACCATTTCTATTAATTTTTGTTTCATTAGCGGTTATTAGAAATGAAGTGGAATGTGGCACAAACTGGAAGTTTATGCTACAAAAGAGAGACATTATATATCAGAAATGGTATTATTGTATGCTTTTTTCGACCTTGTGCAAGCCCTTATTTGATGATCTATCCAAATGTGCGGATGTCTACAAAGTGGCCTGTAACTGCGGTTGCCGCAGCCATCTGCGGACTGACAAGGTGTGTGCGTCCACCTTTACCCTGTCTGCCTTCAAAATTCCGGTTTGATGTGCTTGCACAACGTTGCCCTGGCATCAGAGTATCGGGGTTCATGCCGAGACACATACTGCAACCCGCCTCACGCCATTCGAAACCTGCGGTCCGAAAAACTTCGTCAAGCCCTTCTGCTTCTGCCTGACGTTTAACCGCTTGCGAACCGGGGACAACCATAGCATTGACGGTATCTGCTACTTTCCTGCCTTTCACAACCTCGGCTGCAGCACGTAAATCACTGATACGGGAGTTCGTGCAACTACCGATAAAAACTCTGTCCACCGCAATATCTGTCATCGGGGTGTCGGGTTGGAGGTCCATATATGCCAAAGCGTGTTCTGCAGCGCGTTTTTCGTCGGTTGTGTCCATATCCGCTGGATTCGGCACACGCCCTGTTACATCAGTGACCATACCTGGATTTGTGCCCCATGTCACCTGCGGTGCTATATCGGCTGCATCAAGGGTTAGAGTGCGATCGTAACTCGCTCCCTCGTCAGTTGGGAGTTGTTTCCAACGTTCAACTGCGGCATCAAAAGCCTCGCCTTTCGGAGCAAAACGTTTACCAGCGATATATTGGTATGTCGTGTCATCAGGTGCGATCATTCCAGCGCGAGCACCTGCTTCAATTGACATATTGCATATCGTCATCCGTTCTTCAATACTGAGGGCGCGAATCGTGGAACCTGTGTATTCCACTACAGCACCGTTGCCGCCGTCTATGCCGATATGTCCGATAATAGAGAGGATAATGTCTTTTGCTGTTACGCCGTAAGGCAGTGTGCCATCAACCCGTATCTCAAAGGTTTCCGACTTGTGTTGTAAAAGGCACTGCGTGGCAAGCACATGCTCAATTTCACTTGTACCGATACCGAATGCAAGCGCACCGAGCGCACCGTGTGTTGAGGTATGGCTATCCCCACACACAATCGTCTTTCCGGGCTGGGTGATGCCCAGTTCTGGTCCGATGACGTGGACAATGCCCTGTTCAGGACTGTTGATGTCGTAGAGTGGAATATCAAACTCAGCGCAGTTTTGTGCAAGTGTTTCCATCTGTTTTGCTGCGATTTGATCTTTGATCGGCAGACTTCTATCTGTTGTCGGCACGTTGTGATCCATCGTAGCGAATGTGAGATCGGGACAGCGCACCTTTCGGTTGTTGAGCCGCAATCCTTCAAATGCTTGCGGGGATGTCACTTCGTGAACAAGGTGCGTGTCAATATAAAGAATCGGCACCTCATCTGCGGAGGCGCGTACGAGATGCGTCTCCCATATCTTTTCATACATCGTTTTTTTCATCGTTTCTTTTACCTCTGTCCTGTTTGTCAATAAATTTTTAAAGCATTCTGTAAATTTTACTTTTTATAGATACTGTGTAAGAATGGCATTTTTACGTTCGGTGGCTTTATCAATTACGGCTTGTGCCTCGGTGATTTCTGTCTCTAATTGTTCAACTTCTGCCGCTAATTGCTGTTGAATATTAAGCGGAGGAACGGGGATTCTTATGTTTTTAATTTCTGTTAGATTAAGCATGTCATATTGAGATAAATCTTGTATTATTCGCTTATAAAGTGATTTCAGACAATAAAAGATATAAATATCCAGTATGTTCTTTGACAAAGATTTTATTCCTGCAATATTCTGATTCGTAGTTGCTTCAAATGTCAAAAAGGCAGTTTTGCCTTTTGTAGCACCTACTAAAGCAATTAAAGTCGTATTTGAGGTAAGCCACTTTGCACTGGAATTGTTTAATCCTTCTTCGGTAATACATTCATAGTCAATATTCTCACTGATATGTGTTTCTTTACAAACTTCTGATCGCAACCAAGGTATCAATCCGTTTTCCCAATAAACGTTATTTTTTCTTGAAGGCGTACCACCGCTTTTAATATCTGTTATATCACCTAATTTTTTTATTTCAGAACTAGCACTTACAACAGTCTGTAGCTTTTCTTCAATTTGCTGTTTGGCTGCGGTGATGGTTTGGCGGGCTTCGTCAGTCTCATGATCTACTGCTTTGCATTCATCAACAATCTTCTGTTGAATTTGAGTCTCCGGAAAAGGAATTTTTATTTCTTTAAGGTTGGTTGAATTTAGTCCCCCTTGAGCGGAACCTGTGATGTTTTGTTTTAGTAGATTTTGACCGTTCTCAGAAAAAAGGAAATTAAAAATATAATATTGCTTTAGTTGTGATTCACACCGCAAAAGAAAAACATGTTCATTTACCATAGCTTTTTCATTGTTCAGTTCATTTCTTAAAAGTGCAATTTTTCCAGTTAAAGCCCCATCTTTGCAAAGTAAAATATCATTTTCTTGTAATATACCTCTTGTGCTGCCATCATAAAAATCTAACGAAACATATTTAGGGGTGCTTAAGTCAACCCTTCCATTTGTTGGATGTATATGTTCACCTCCCAAACTCCAAGCACCGCTCGATATATTTTCAACACCGCCTTTCGGTCTATTTCCAGTTTCAATTGTTTCTATCTCATCTCCTAACTTCACTAATGGCCATCGCGTTTCAATATCAGTATTCTGCTGAGGGTTTAAGATAATGATCTTATCAAAAACTACGCGGTCAAGAATCAACATATCGGTGAGTTTGGCGTACTGGCAGTGTTCAGATAGCGAATCAGTAGTTTCACCGATAAAGTTTCGTTTAATTGCTGTGTTTATTTTTGCGTTGTTATCTGGATCCTTTGGGTCAAATAGGGGTGTGATTATATCGTTAACGGTTTCGCCCCCCTCGTATTTAATGCCTTCTCTGCCTTTGGCACTGCTCCATTCATAACCTAAAAATTGCTTTCGTTCTTTGTTGGTATTCGGTGCAGTAACAATTAGCACTTTACCAGTTTGCTCGTGTGCTAAAATGAAATAATAGAGTTTGTCTTTTTCTATCCTGTGTAAGTATTTGATAAGACGTTGCTCTAATTCTGCGGATTGCTCTATTCCTGTTTTTTCTTTGAACCTTTTGGATTTTTTCAGATTTTTAATTTCCGTGCTTTGGTCGAAGTCTTGTCTGTAGTCTTTAAAAATATCGTATTCCAGTAGGTTAGAAAGCGGCTCAAGGTGGGTTTGGGCAAAAAGCTTAATGTATTCTTCATAAGAGACATCAATATGGTTACAATACGCTTCAATCAGGTTTTTGTCTTGATATTGCACTTGACCGTCACCTTCAAAGAAGTCCTCAACCCGATTGCGGTAATGCTCAGAGGGTTCTGGGGTTTTTGCTTTCCGTCTTAAAAAAAGCACCACTGTATTGGTGCCTGTCTTGCCAAAGGTACCACTCCCTAATTCGGCAATACTCACTATATCAAAAAATTGTAACAGAATCTCACGCGTGCTAGTAAAAACTTTGTCGATATTAGATAAGATGCTCCGGGGAACAATTACACCTATCACCCCACCTGGAGCCATTAAGTGATGAATCCGTTCTAAAAAGAAACATTCAATGGTATCGCTATTACTGTTTTCACCCGTAGCTTGGATGAGTTTATACTCATTTTTGTCTGCTTCGCTCAAGGTTTTTAAAAATCTTTCCACGGCAAAAGGAGGATTTGCTACCAAGACATCAAAACTTTTGGGTGAGATTTCAGAGTGAGAAGCAAGTGCGTCCGCATCTAAAATCTTAATCTGCTCTTGACCGTGCATATAGGCGGCAACTTTGGCAACCTTAGCCAAGCGATCTTCTTTTTCAATACCGGTGATGTTGGCATAATAATCGTTTAGATCTATCTTTCTATTTATTTTATCATTTTCGTCTATCTGCTTTATCTGATAGGCGTATTCATTTAGGAAATGCCCAGATCCACATGCATAATCAATTACTTTTAGCGGTTCTGGGTTAGCATCTATTTTTTGTGCAAGTGGTAAGGAACTAACGATAAATTTGCATATAGGGATCGGCGTAAAAAACTGCCCTTCCGATTGCTTGATGCCATCGTCAAGGAAGACTTCAAACATATCCCCTAAAAACTGGTTTTGCCCATCTGTTTTGAGCCTTACACCTTGCCACATTTGTACTACCTCTGACAAGACTGCTGTGTTTCTGTCGAATAAATCCTTGTTGTGGGTGTCCAAAAAGGAAAATGCAGAGTTGGAGAAAAACTTAAGCTCCGTAAAATATTCCTGAATTTGTTTCTTGGTGGCGTTTCGGTCATTTTTGACGGGCCAAAATGCCTCGTCAATTTTTTCGCGACTGATGTAACTAATTTCTTCGTTTAGAAACTTACGCATCCCTCTATGATAGAGGTTTTGCAGTCTATCAACAAAATCGAAGTAGTTGTCAAAAGCGGGGCCGTTCCAGTAAAATTTGAGGTTGTCTCTGTTTTCTTCCTCATCAACTAATTTACATAAAAACAAATTGACTAATACCTCAAAAGCTTGTTCGCGCCTTGCGATGTTGTGCTGTCTTAAAATTTTTTGAAATTCAAGGTGTCTACTTCCTTTATCCGCTGTCTCAATAGGTTTGGTGTACTCTGCAAGGGTGTAGTTGTTTTTGCCGATAAGGTAAGGTTGAATACTGTCTTCAAAAATTCCAACCTCTGTAGATTCCAAATTGTAGGTATCACGCCAAACAGCGAAACGTTGTTCAGCTTTGTTTGCCTTTTCAAAGGACATCAGCGTTGTATCTTCAGCTAAAATTTGCTTATTGTCAAAATGTGGAATCAGTTTGTATTCATAATCTAACTCATTGTTAATAAAACTGGAAGCGTATAAACATAGATATTTGGTATCGGCTTCTTGGTGAACATAACTGAATAACTGTCCTCCATCTTCCCGTGTTCCTTCCCATGCATCTTCAAATTGCTCGCCTGCTGTTTTACATTCAATAATCAGCAATGGATTCTCTTGATGGTCTTTTACTAATATATCAAACCGTCCGCCACTTGCACTGTGTCCAATCCTATATGGTTTTTCAAGTTCTAAATGTTCGGGTTTGTATCCTTTATTCAATAGTCTGTGGACACATTCAAAAACAACGAAATTCTCATTTTGTAAGAAGTTGCATGTTTGGCGTTCGTGGACTTTTAGACCTTGATCTTCTGGATAAATTATTTCTTTTTTACCAAAGTCCACTTTTAACTCAGCATCGCCAATTGATTTTTGGAAGGTGTTACCTTCAGTTGTGAAGCCAAGTGTTTTGAGTAAGTCTTTAAAATTGCTTTTCGTTATCATAGTGATGTTCTTGTTTAATAGCAGTATTCTAAAGTCTGATTTGAGATAAAATTGTAGCAGAATTTGGGAGGTATGTCAAGTTCGGAATTTCAGAGCATCGGTGCGGTTAGGAAACCGCACCTACCGGCCTGGGTGGTGCTAAAATTGACGCATAAGGCAGAATACGCCAAATCAACGGGACCAATGTCATTGGGTGAATACGCGTCTTGTATTCGCCATGATTACCCGTATGGTATTTGTCGTAGGTGCGATCGATTCTTCAGCAACTATCTGGTGTGGAGCCAGCGCACAAAAGAGCAAAAATCCTAATGCCAATAAAACCTTTCTGTTCGTTTCATAAATGGAAACCTCTAACTTTATTTTTTGTGGTCATTTCCCACATTTGGATCTAATTGCTTTAGTCTTCTTAACACCATCAAGTTAACGGTTCATCATCAATATCCATGTCCAATTGTTTGGCAAGTGCCTTCTGAATTTGGTTGAGTTGCGCACCAATTCGACGTTCAAACCCATCAACACGTTCTTCAATTCCATCAATCTGTTCCTCAACTCTATCAACCCGTTTTTCAAGTCCACCAACTTTTTCGTTTAAAGTACTCATATCCTTCTGCAGCAGACCGAATTTCGCGTTCATCTCAATGAGTTGTGTTTCGAATTTTAAATTCATTTCACTGAGATGTGCTTCGAATTTCGCGTTCATCTCAATGAGTTGTGTTTCGAATTTCAGATTCATTTCACTGAGTCGTGTTTTAATTTGAAGGATTAAAACGAAGATAGAGATAAATGACGCAGCGAGCAATCCAACAACCGACAGGATGAGCGTATCCAAACGACCATCTATTCTATTTACATCGCTTTCTATACTGCTAATGCGGTGGTTCATTTGCTCCAAAGTCACTTCAATACGGGTCAGGCGCGTTTCTTGATCTGCAGAATCGTTTTGAGTCATTGCTGTCGGTGATATAATCACAATAAGGAATAGACATAGCAATATTTTGAGTTTCATTATAGGATGCCCCCAAGTGCATTTCGGTATAATCTGGTGTTAATTAACAGGACAAGATTAAAGTATAGTATATATGTTGCCAAGTGGAATTGCAACGTTTTTTATGACCAGGACTTACGCATTTTCTCTTAAATCCCCCTTGATAAGGGGGATTTAGGGGGTTAAAAAGACGAAAAACAGTAAAATACCGGACTATTTAACCCCCCTACCCCCCTTATCAAGGGGGAATGCGTAAGTCCTATTATGACTAAGGAAGAATATTTAGCGTTCTTGCTGTGCGACAAAAATGCGGTAGATGTCTTCAAACAATCTTACATCCGTTAGTGTATCTTCGGCAGAGGAACGGAACGGTTCAGGATTGCGTAGGTTTTTGATAAAGTATTCTGCTTCTCTGTGATATGCCCATGTCCAGGACGGTCTCGGAATTGGTCGTGTAATCTCCTGCTCTTCGCCAGCTCGGTAGATTTCGACCTCTGCCGGTGTGTTTTTTAGCAATAGCGGCGGTGCCCAGGTGTGAATCCAGCCGTGCTGAAAATAAATCTGTGAATGCTCATCCCAACGGTAGTGAGAAACATGTCCGGTTTCCAGAGTCACGCGTGTACCATTCATATCAAAAATCACAACGCCTGTATACCCGTTTTCATTTAAATCAACTGCTTTAACGGTAATGTTATCACCAGCATCAAGAAACCACCGCATTAGATTGATGTTGTGTGTATACTGCTGAAGGTATCCGATGTATCCGTCCCACCATTTTTCAGGGAGCCAATCGGGGAATTTCTGTGGTGCGCTGGGTTTGGGTTCATCTGTGCCGTCCATCGGTGTATCAAGATTGCATACCCAATCGCCGCCAAAGGCGTGATTGCGGGCATAGGTTAAACGTCCCATTTCCCCTGTTTCACGGAATTGTGCGATCTTCTCTTTTACAATCTCGTTGCCAGCATCGTAGCGTTTCATGTAGCCGACCATCAATTTTTTGCCAGATTCTTGTGAGGCATCTACGATTGCTTGTGCTTGTTCAACTGAAACAGCCATCGGTTTTTCCATAAAGACGTGTTTTCCAGCACGTAGAAGGTCTTTGGCAATCTCACCTTGTAAAGCAAAATCTGCGGATACTGCGACCGCTTCAATATCGGTGTTGTGGGCAAGTTCGGTGTGGTCTCGATAGAGATGCGGTATGTTGAATCGTTGTTGGACTTTTTTGCCGAGTTCGGAACGCACCTCTGCAAGTCCGACAATCTCACATTCCGGAATACTTGCAAAATTCGGTATATGCACCTTTTGTGCCATAAACCCGCATCCGATATAACCGATTTTAATTCTATCCATTTTAGCGGTCTCCTTAATCCGCAAGCGATTCTATCTGCGCTACTGCAGTTTGCGCGCCTTCCCGTACAAGCGCGGAAGTATCATTTTGTGCCAGCTGTTTAAGTTTATTAAGGCTATGTTTTGCTTCCAGTTTGCCAAGTGCTACTGCAACGAAAAAACGGACATCCGCGTCCTCATCATCAAGTGCTGCCAGCAGTGCTTCGGTGTCTGAAGGGGTGGCGAGGTGTCGTTCTATATCACCGATATTAATTAGGGATTGTGCTGCAATGCGTCGAGAGTGTATATCACCATGCCGTAAGGACGCAAGTAGTTCGTCATTTTCATTACTTATAGTGGAGAGGTTATCCCAATCACAATCCAAGCAGAACCATGAATTTCTGTCTAACTGCTGGACGTTCACATTGCCACACTTCGGGCATTCCCCGTACTCTTGTTGATTCATGAGGGACCTATAGCCTCCATTTCTGGTAAATCTCGCCATATTTCTGGGCCTTCTGGTTTGAAATTAATTGTTGCGATGAACTGCATGCCGTGATAAAAGTTGATTTTAAACTTACCACCGCCAAAATTCTGTTTAAGATAATCCAAAGGTGCGTCAATCAATGGCCCCATTTCGTCTGCATAGTAGAAAGCAAGCGGTTTGAATCGTACGGTGTTCCCCACAGGTTCCTGCACCAACAGCTGCGCGGAAGTTGCAGGAAATAGCACCTGAAAAGCATCCCACAAGTCAGCGACAGAGGGATTCGGATTGCCGATTCGCTTTTTGAAGTCGTTTTCAAGGTATTCTGAGAACGTGTTAAATACCCAATCCATGATTTGTCCTTATTATATGGAATACGAACTGTTAATCAAAATCAACGCGTGTATAGATATCGCGTAAAGGTAGTTTGCATCCGATGGAAGAGAGCGTTAGCATATTTTGGAGCGTGTGAAACTCTTTCGACTTCCATTGTTTATCTTGAAGGTGATAGTGTTCAACGTGGACTTTGTCTTGTGAAACGAGGATATATTCTTTTAAGGATGGTATTTGTTGATAGTATTCAAATTTTTCGCCTCTGTCATAAACCTCGGTAGAGGGTGAAAGCACCTCTATAATAATGACTGGGTTGAGGAGTGTGTCAAAGGTATCGTCTTCAAGTTCGGGTTCGCCGCAGAAAACGACAACATCTGGATAGAAATAGGCAACCACCGGACTGGTTTTCACACGCAAATCGTTAGTAACAACTTCACATTCTTTTCCTCTCAATTGGTTGTCAAGTTCAATGGCTATGTCCAATGTGATGCGTGTATGTGCAAGACTTGCTCCGGACATCGCGAGTATCTCTCCGCTAAGATATTCGCTTTTGAGCGTTGCCTTGCGTTCCATAAAAAGATATTCTTCTGGTGTATAGAGTGTTCGTGCACCAAGAGATGACATGCTGTTCTCCTTAACATTATACCATTTCTAATAAATTATACTTCATTTATGACAATACTTTCGTCAAAAGTGAATCAGACGACTAATCTGCCCAGCACTCACGTTAAGTACTAATAATTCTTAATGTTCCTATAAATAAATAACAACCGAAATCTCGATTTGTTAATTTAATTTTACACGTCTATAAACATCGCTTAAAGGGAGTCTGCATCCGATGGAAGAGAGTGTAAGTGAGGTCTGAAGTGAATGATATTCATTTAATCCCCATTGATTGCCTTGAATGCGATAACGTTCAACTTTAACCTTATTTTGTGAGACCAATATATACTCTTGTAAGGTAGCAATCTGTTTATAGTAATCAAATTTTTCTGTTCTGTCATATATCTCAGTTGAAGGTGAAAGCACTTCTATAATAACAACCGGATTGAGAAGCGAATCAAAATGATTATCCTCAAATTGGGATTCACCACAAGCAACAACAACATCAGGATAGAAATAGGAATTTGATTGTCTTACCTTGACGCGCATGTCCCCGGTATAAACTTCGCAATCACGACCGCGTAATTGGATATTAAGCTCGGTTGCAATATCAAGCGTAATAAAATTATGTGCGCGACTTGCTCCGGACATTGCGAGTATCTCTCCGCTGAGATATTCGCTTTTGAGCGTTGCCTTGCGTTCCATAAAAAGATACTCTTCTGGTGTATAGAGTGTTTGTGCGCCAAGAGATGACATGTTTGCCTCCTTGGATGTGATTATAGTAAAACCTAATTTTTTTTTTGCGCTACAGTAGGATGCGGTTAGGAAACCGCATCTACCAAGATTGAGTAAATGGTATAGTAAAAATTATGTCTACCGATATGTCAGGTGCCATTATAACCCAGGAGCCTTCAAGAAGTCCTTCCAATCAAAATCGGGCAGAGGGAACTCCTCTGTGGCTTTACATTGTCAGAACGTGGCAGCTTTTTCAAAGAATTCAATATCCACACGTTCTATTTGAGCGGAACGCGCATTCTCTGCCACACGTTGCACAACCATCTCTCGCACAAATGGAATCGGAATGCGTTTGACACGATGTACTACGTCTTCCGTGCAAGGGACATTGGTGTTATCAAGAAAAGGCCCGTCCTGTACTACAGCTTCAGCAGGATGATCGCACGTCTCTGGTACAAGTTGCTGTAACCGCATTGAAACATAGTCTGTTACCCACTCTTGAAACTTTTCTGTGTTTTCAGATTCTGCAACACTGTTTTGCGGTGTCTGCTCTAACTTCTCATTGATGCTGGTAAGCAGAGTTTCCAGACGTTCTAAGCGGTCTTCAACACTCGTGAGTCGTTCTTGAACGTTAGTTTGCTCGCTCATGTTTCCTCCTTAAATTGTCCAGTATTTCCAAAGGTCTTCCGGAATTTCGTATCTAATTTCTTCACGTCTTTTGTGGTGGTAACGGGCAAAAATGCCAACTCGTGGGACATTCCTGATATTGCCAGAACCAGTATGACACAAATATGCGTGCCATAACACAACATCTCCCGCAGATGCGATGAACTCACGCGGCCCCTCTGGTGATAAATCTGAAAATGTATGCCACCCCCACCCTTCAATATCTCTAAAACTCCCATCAACTTGTTCGGGATATTTGAGAAAGTACTCGTGCGTTGTCCGATGGCTTTTGGGCCAAAAGACGAAGGCACCGCCGCCGGGTTCAACATCGTATAGATAGGTTGTGGCACCCATCATGAATGGACTCCATCCGCCAGGACCATAAGCATCAATGTGTCCGCTCCCGGGCATTGACCATTCCCCATCTGGATTAGGCCATTTCACAAGCGGTGCACCACCGCCGCCTGCAAACTCACCGCCACCGAGCTGCTGAATAATCGCTTGCATCGGAGGCACTTGTCCAAAGTTTGGGGAGAAACCGAAGTTTTCTACCACATAATTGTCGGGCCAGGTTTCTGGTGTTTCTAAGCTGGAATTGAAATGTTTCCAAATCTGTTCCCGCCATCCATCAATTATATCTGAATCTACCAAGTTTTCAAGGATAAGGTATCCGTTTTCTTGAAAGGATTCCACCTGTTTTGTTGTTAGCATATAAGTTGCCTCTATTGTTAAATGTAGTAATCGGGATTACAAAAAAAATATACAAGAAATCGGGGTTATACTATTTCTATCAATTTTTGTCCATTAGCGATTGTTTGAAATGAAGCGGAATGTAGCACAAACTGGAAAGTTTATGGGACAAAAAAGAGACATTATATATCAGAAATGGTATTATAAACCCCTCCTACAAAGAAATATACAAGAAATCGGGATTACAAATCCCTCCTACAGAAAAAATATAAAATCCTATCGCCGCGGTCGAAAAGAAGGGATGCCTGTTTTATCAAACCGTTTTTTGACCGCTTTCATAAGTTCTGGCGTTATTTCACGATAACCGTGTTCACGAGCATATTTTTCAACGCTTTTGATAACCATGCCGCGCGCAAATGAGGGGACACGTTTCAATCTTTTTTCCGCCGCCTCATTCCATTTTAAATCGTAATCGGGTTCAGTTGCAAAGGCAGTCCGTTTTTCAAGTTGAACGGGTTGTTGTGCTTGCTGCCCCGGTTGATATTCACAAGATTCATCTGCTGCGAGATAGTTTCCTGTCGTGGCATAAGCGCGCGCTCTACATCCGCCGCACACCTCTCTGAATTCGCATGCGCCACACTTGCCTTGTAGCATATCCCGATTTCGCAAGTCATGAAAAGTTTCCGATTCATTCCACAGTTTGACAAAACTCTCCTCTTTGAGGTTGCCAACGCTCACAGGTAGATATGGACACGGTGTCAGTTCCCCTTCCGGACTGATACGACAATAATAGATGCCGCAAGGGCACGTGCCACTCGGATAGCCTTGCAAGAAGGCTGAATCGGACTGTTGTTCGTAGATAACACGTTTGTAGTGCGGCGCGCATTTCGCTGCGATGAGCATTTTCCCGCTATACTCTGCCTGCAATTGAAACATTGTCTCAAGCATCTTCTCATATTGTGCAGGTGTGATGTCCATTACCGTCTTACCCCTACCTGTCCGCACGAGAAAATAGAGGTTTAGCACCTTCGCACCTAACTGATAGGCATATTCAACAATCTCAGGGATTTCATCGTAATTCCACTGCGTCACAGAGGTTTGGACGAGGAAATCAAGTTGTGCGCGCTTGAGTGCTTCAACGCCGTTCATAGTTGCTTTCCACGCGCCCTCCATGCCACGAAATTTGTCGTGATTTGATGGTTGGATAGAATCAAGACTGATGCCCGCGCCAGTAACGCCGTGCTGTTGCATCTTTTCAACGACTTCATTGTTCAGTAGGACACCGTTTGTTCCCATCACAACAAGAAAACCGGTATCTGAAGCGTATTTTGAAATCTCCAGAATATCGGGACGTAACAACGGTTCGCCACCCGTAAGTATCAGCAGAATATGCGGATTGATTTCGGCTATTTCATCGATGACACGGAAACACTCAGATTGTGTCAACTCTGTATCTCTATGATACCCTTGCGGGAATTCGTCTGTGTCAACAAACCCTGCGGGAAGATAGCAGTGTGTACATTTCAGATTGCATAATCTGGTGATATTCCATGAGACTGCCTGAACTTTTGTGTTTTGCATTTTAGTGAATCCGTTATATTTTTCTCTGCGGTAGGTGCGGTTTCCTAACCGAACCTAATGGTCTGGGCAAATGGTGCGGTTTCCAACCGCACCTACCAGGGGCGCATATTTTAATTTCTCAATAGCAATGCAAGCGCGAAAACAATTAATCCTGAAAAAAGCGTTAAATGCCCAAAAACATTGATGTGACGGGGAACGATAACTTTGCTTTCTGGTTGTGCAGCCTCAAGGTGCCGCCGATAGAATGAACTGTATAGCCCCCAAAAGAGTGCCATCAATCCGAATGCTGCTAACTTTGCAGCAGAATATATCATATATTCTGCACTTAGTTTCATGTCACTATTCCATGCCACAATAAAAATTACAATTCCACCTGTCAATAAAAGCATATTAATCATCAATCGGACCCAGTGGCGAAAGCGATTGTGAATTTCTAATAGGTCTTGTGCTGGTAAGTTTTGCCGAACTATCGGCATTGCAATCAAGGTTGAAAAAACGACACCTCCGAACCAGACTATTGCTGCAATGAGATGAAGATACCGGATGAGAAGTTCTACAAACGTCCGCATTGTTTTTTTACACTGCATTTGCCTTACGATTAGGTATGGAATTATACATTCTCAGATTTCTCATAAAAGATCGCTCCAACTCGCTCAATTTGTGCAACCATATCTGGATTGTTTATTTTATTGAAAACAGATAGGTCAATCGTATAGGGTAAAAGCAGATCATCAAGATCAAAGTCAATTTTAGTGAGCACGCTGTGTGTTAATCCCTCACCACAGAGCGTCAGGTCAATGTCGGATCCGTTTCGGTAGTTACCTGTAGCACGCGAACCGTACAGAATCGCCTTTTCAACTTGTGGATACTGCTTGAAAACGCTATGTATTTTTTGAATAGTCTTGTCTGATAAGTCGTATTTCATGGTGACTCTTCCTGTTTTAGTTGTTCTATTTTTGCCAACAATGTCTCAAATAGGGGACTAAGAGCGTGCTTGTAAGCGTGCAAGTTGTTCTCGGAGTTGTGCGACTTCCGCCTCAGCAGTGTCCGCCCGAGTGGCTTCCTGTTCTGCGCGTGTGGCTTCCTGTTCTGCGCGTGCTTCAGCGGTGTTCGCACGTGTAGTTTCCTTCTGTCGTGCGTTTGCCTCTTGTTCTGCGCGTGCTTCAGCGGTGTCTGCACGTATCGCCTCAGCTTCCGCGCGTGTTTGCACCCAGGTACCTGTAACCGGATCAAAAACAGCTATTTCCCCATCTCGTATGCGGAAATCTAAACCCAAAGACGATGAACGGATAGCACCATTCTCATCCGGTAGAATAGGAACATAGTTGCCATCAACCAACTCAAAACCTATTAGTTGTGATGGTAAATACAGACCCTCCGCATCATACAAGAAATAGTCATGGACCTCAAGTGATGCGTAGATGTCCATTTTTTTAGTTAAGTCATCGTGGTATGTGTTTTTGCTGCTGAACTCCATGACGAACTCTGGCACTTTCCCCTCTTCCCAGACCAAGTAGGTTCTGCGTTTTTTCATGCCTATCCCAAAAGAGACAAGCACATCCGGAGCTATAGATTTTCTGGGGTCACCTTGCACGTAATACATCAATATATCACCAGAAATATAGACTGTTGGATCTTGGGAGAAGTGCGCCTCAAGTGTGCTTAATGTTCTAAACAACTGATGCCTGTGTAGGTCGCTTGCTGCCATCGGTTCACCATCCTCTTCAGGATAAAGTGCATCTGTGGGGACATAAGAGAGTTTTTCCTTCTCTGTTTTGGTTGCCATAATGTTGCTCCTATAACATAAGATGTGTGTAGCCAGCGATTAAGACTATGACTTTTGCCAATATTGTGCATTAATTATAACCGAAAACCGAGAGGGTATCAAGCATTTTAGGATTAGAACTGCGCAGGGAAGTTTCCGCGTGCGGCATCCATCACTTCACCAGTAATTTCGGTATGTCCGTTTTCTTTGGCAAAACTTTCGATGCCCATCTTTGCCATCGGACGAACAAAACTTGGGATACGTTCTAAACGTTCCAATGCTTCAGGTGTCCACGTTGGACCTTCAGGTTCAGATTCTGGTTTTTCCTCAAAAGCGTCCGAAATGACAGTGGTAAAGGGACATTTACCGCCTTCTGCAGTTTCCTCAGAACCTATTTCTGACACTGTGTTTGGCATTGAATCCTGCTTTGCAGTCTCTAATTGTGAACGTACCATTTGCATCGGTTGTGCTGCTTCGCCGCTACCACCGAGTTTTAGGTCCAAGGATTTTAACATCTGGGTTTCCCACGGATTGAGGAACATGGCAATCTCTGTAAAACAGTCGGGACATTCAAAAACAGCGGTGACGGAACCCTGTTCAGGACGGGTTACGTCTTTAAATTTCATTGCTGTGTCGCAGTCTATACATAAGAATTTCATCGTTTTGTCTCCATATTTTAGCGTAAGGGAAGAGGGATAAGCGCAGCTAATTTCATGCCTTAAAGAAATCTTGAATCTTTTGTGCTATCTCTATAATTGCTGCGCTTGCAAGGGACTCTGGGTATTCATAGATATAAGGCGTGCCGTTGTCGTTACAATGTGATAGTTTTGGATCGAAAGGGATTTTACCAAGCGTAGTTAACTGAAACGTGTTATCAGGTGTGTCTTCAGCAGAAAAGAGGGGTTCGTGTTCACCGCAGTGTTTACACACATAGAATGCCATATTTTCTACAACACCGATAATCGGCACCTTGAAAATATCTCTTGCCATTGTGATAGATTTTTTGACAATCAGGTGTGAAACTTCGGAAGGGATTGTTACAACGATCACGCCACCGAGATTTGGGATAAGTTCAGCTACGTTCGGTAGGCGGTCAGAACCTGGGGGCAGATCGAGCAAAAGATAATCCAACTCGCCCCATTCGGTATCACCGATGAACTCCCGCAGTGCGCCGACTTCCATGGTGGAACGCCATGTGAAAGCATCCTTTTGTGTGTGTGCACTCCACAGCACCGGTGCATCATCTTCAGACAGCAGCAAATCCATTGAGATGATCTTCGTGCCAAGGGAACTGATGGCGGGTTTGACACCTGCGGAGGTATATTCAAGCGTTGCGTTGCGGACCCCCATCATTTTGGCAATCGTTGGGCCGTTGATGTCGGCATCAACGATACCGACAGCATAACCCGCCAGTGTCAGTGCGGTAGCGAGGTTGGCAGTAACAGCACTTTTGCCGACACCACCTTTCCCACTCATTATAGCGACTGTTCGTTTTATCAAGGCGAGACGTTTGGTGAGGCGGTTTGCTTGCGCTGTTACTTGCCCAATAATGTTGGAACCGGCATCATCCGGAAGTTCCTTGTAACTTTTCACTTTTGACTTTTACTGGCCGATGGCATATAAGGCATCGTAGCTGCGGAGATAAAGCGTGCCATCTACAATTACCGGCGATGCAGCAACGGCTTCGTTAATTGAATTGGTTGCAACGATTTCAAATTCGCGTCCTGCCTTAACAACACTGACGACACCATCCCGCGCCGTTAGATAGATATAGCCGTTAGCATAGATAGGCGAGGAGCGGTGGCGGTGACGATGCGTTCGTTGCCGATAAAGCTGCTCTCCTGTTTCGGCATCCAAGCAGATTAGGTCGCCATTTTCCCTACACAGATAGACTAAACCATCATGAATAAGCGGAGATGGCACGTCTGGTGTGCCTCGTTGGAGTTTCCAGATTTGCCATTTAGTTTCCGTAATATCGCCTGTTCCTGACGGGGCTAAACCTAAAACGGGTCCGTTTTTGGCTGAAGGAACGACAATGAGTCCTTCTGTTGCTACAGGAGAAGCAACGAGTCGGAACGAAGGGTTATACCTTTCTCGAGAATTCAAACCGCCACATCGCCAAATTTCGCTGCCATCTTCAAGGTTGTGTGCAGTAACATAATCTGCGCCATGCACAACAAGGAATTCACGTTCCGCATCACGATAAAGAATAGGAGAGGTATAGGCGTGTTCACATTCTCTTGTCGCATCACTTTTGCGGTCATGCTTCCAAATTTCTTCGCCTGTCATTTTATCAAGTGCCAGGACTAACCATGCATTGCTATGAATGAGTTGAAGGTATAATTTGTCTTTGTCCAGCAGCGGTGTCATTGACATCAGAAAGCCGAGTCTGAACTTACCGTAACGTTCCTCTAAATTTGTTTGCCAGATAGGATTTCCTTCAAAATCGTAACAAGCGAGATCACCCGTTCCGAGAAACGCCCAAATATGTTCACCATCAGTTGTTGGTGAGGGCGCAGCATAGTTTACTTCATCACCACGGGAGGTACGGTTGCCTTGTGCTAAAGTACGTTTCCATAGTTCTTCACCTTCGGTACTGACACACATCAGAACAAGTTCGCTTCCGTCAGCGGATGTTAGAAAAATCTTATCTCCCCAGACAACGGGTGTGGCAGCTGCTTCGCCGGGCAGTGGTAAACGCCATCGGACATTCTCAGTCTGGCTCCACTGGATAGGCACATCCGTTTCATCGCTTATGCCGCCGTTGTTTGGTCCCCGCCATTGGGACCAATTTTTAGGAATTGCCTCTGTAACCTCGACATCCGTATCGGGTGTTTTTTGTGCACAACTACTTATACAAAAAATAAGTGTAACTACGCTTAAAATGACGGTTGCACCGTTTGTAAAAACTTTTTTCTTCATCATTTGCCTCCGTTTCAATGATTTTCGTCTGTCCATAAACCTCGATCTGGACCGTTCCATTGGTAAGGTACAATTTTTGATAAATTTCCCACACTGTATTCGGGGAACTTATACTCTGCTTCTATAATATAACCTTCATTTGTGAAGATAGGGAATTCAAGTTTGGTGAGGGAGTCAACAGGTTCAATTTCCAGCCATACGTCAAGATCACCGATCACTGTTTTATAAAAGAAGTCCGCAGAATGACTTTCATGTTTTAGAATCATGATAACACCGGTTTGTCTGATATTTCCGTTAGATGAACACACTTTCAAGGCTATGACAAGGTCCTCTGATGGTGACGGATCTGATTTTAACTTAAACCACAAGCCTTGGGTTGATCCCTCCGCTACACCTTCATTTGGACCAAGGATTTGGAAAGTAATTGTCGGAATTTCTGCCATAATTTACTCCGGTTTTATATTTGCTGTATCCTGCGTGTCTTTAGGCAGCTCGGGAGGCGGTTCATCAAATGGTATTCCTCTTGCCTCCGCCTCCATGCGGCGTGTATTCCAGGCTACCCACATTTGATGGTTTTCTGTCCTACCTTGGGCTCTACCTTGGGTTCTACCTTTTGCTTCGCCTTGTGCTCTGCCTTCTGCAATTCCCTCAGCCTTTGCTTCTTTAACCTGCTTCTTTACTTTTGTTTTGAACTTATTTGTCAGATACATAATTAAATCCACCACCTGAATAATAGCGACAATAGCGAGAACTTCTACGGCACCAAAAGCCGCGAGATGCGTAAAAATTGCACCTAATCTTTCCTGCAGCGCCTTTGTCCCACTACTAAACTCCTTGAGGATAACCCATATTGCATATCCTAAGAAGAGGAAAGAATAGATTTTTAAAA
The DNA here is from genome assembly GCA_003635185.1 of Candidatus Poribacteria bacterium. GTDB lineage: Bacteria > Poribacteria > WGA-4E > WGA-4E > WGA-3G > MSPOR6. The sequence continues at coordinate 30,835 of PYJA01000112.1, forward strand.
CGGGGTTTACCCATTTTCGTGGGATGCCGATAAAAGTAACAATTTCATTATCTCTATCGTCATCAGTTTGTGTTTCTGTCACCAAAGGTATCCTTATGATGTTTATATTAAGATAGCATATTCTCAAGGAATATGCTATCTTTTTATTTAATAGGACTTACGCATTTTCTCTTAAAGTCCCCCTTGATAAGGGGGATTTAGGGGGTTAAAAAGACGAAAAACACTGATTCAGGACTTACGCATTTTCTCTTAAAGTCCCACTGATAAGGGGGATTTAGGGGGCGGGCCCCATAGCGATAGCGTGTGGGGAGATAAATCACTGAAATATCATTAACAGGACTTACGCAATATCCATTTTCAAAGTAGGTGATTTTAGCTGTTGGCGTAGAAAATCAGAATACGGTTCATTTTTGACTCGATAAAGCGTTTGCCCCATTTCATTTGCTTTTTGCATCAGGTAAATCCATACTAATACAGCACAAGTGATGTGGTTTCTCACAATACGGGGTAAACGGCATTGACATTTTTCGATCCCTGTGAGTTGTTTCGTTTCACGGTGAAATTGTTCAATCTTCCAGCGTGCGCTACACACCTGTCGCACAGCGGACACATCTGATTGGTTCAAGTCATTTGTAGCAACATAATCCGTGCGTTTATTAGACACTACCCGGAATACTTTCACCTTATGATTTTTGGGGAACTTGTTGATTTTCACACGTTTACCCGACTTCTGTTCTGTTTGGCTCCACTCTAAGCTGTCAATGTGTTGATATGGTTTTGTGCCGTTAGAATCATCAACAAGTCTGTTCCTTTTCAGTGGACAATAGAACTTTTTACCAAGACTTTCAATGAATAACATAAGCACTTTGCTGGCATACCAACTATCCATCAACACTGTGCTAAAAGCAACATGGCGGGAGTTCACTAAAACATCAAGCATATCCTGAACATGATCTAACTTGGATTTGCCATCACCTTGCTTATCGTAAATACGAAAATCAATAATCCAATACCGGTCTAACTCCGGGTTGACATAAACACAGGTGACAACACCTATACCATTTATCGTGGTGTGAGCATTTCCACTATATTGTTTCTGAGCAAAGGCTATATCTTGTGCATGTCTTTTATCTAAAATAGTATCATCAAAGATAATATATCCATCGGGAGTTTGCACCAAGTGGGGTTGGACACTTTCCCAGACAAGACGAGGGGGCAAACGATCACCCGCAAGATAACGATTAATTTGATCATGACTAAAACGCTCACAGTGATCCGCATAATGAGTGAGAGTATAGTTGACACGGGTCGTGAGTAGATATTGACAATAATCAAGACGTGTTGGTTTTGTCATTTTATGAACCTCCTTATAGACTATATTAGCCATAGGAGAGAAATATTACAAGTATTTTGCGTAAGTCCTGTA
>PYJA01000113.1 GCA_003635185.1 Candidatus Poribacteria bacterium
TGTCAATAGTGGTATCTATCAAGAAGATATAGCGAACCAAGAAGTTGTGTTTATCGGTGATGGTGCTGCGTGGATATGGAACATAGCGGATGAATACTTTCCGAATGCTGTTGAGATTGTGGATATTATGCATGCGAAATCACATCTTTATGATGTGGCAAAAGCTGCCTTTGGTGAACCAGAGATTGAAGGGATCGGGTCTTGGATAAAAGCGGTAGAACCGCTACTTTTTGATGGGCATATTCCAGCAGTCGTGGCACGCATCCGTGCTTTAGCCACAGAGCATCCGGAAGTATCGGATATGTTAGAAAGAGAAGCGAGGTATTTTGAAAAACATGCGAAACGGATGCAATATAAAGCGTTTAGAGAAAAAGGGTATCAGATCGGGAGTGGTGTGATTGAAAGTGCCTGCAAACATGTTGTTGCCCAAAGATGCAGGCGAACCTCTATGAGATGGACAGAGCAAGGGCTCAATCCCATCCTTGAATGGAGATGTTTGTTAAAAAATAACGCTTGGGACAGATATTGGTATCCAGACACAATAGCCGCATAATCCTTTACTTAGTGACAAAAACTTTACACACCCACGGAAAACTCTTAAAACTAAATAACCCTGTGAAATATGGTGAACCTATTGACCAATATTCAACTTTTTGGTATACTCTTTCTATCACTACACGAAAGGAAGTACATACATGGCAATCAAAAAATCCCAACTCTATGCCTCGCTCTGGCAAAGCTGCGATGAACTCCGCGGCGGTATGGATGCCTCCCAATACAAAGACTACATCCTCACACTCCTTTTCATGAAATACATCTCTGATAAAACAGAAACAAATTCTCGTCTGCTTATAAAAGCACCTGAAGGCGGAAGTTTCGCAGATATGGTCGAATTGATTGGTAATCCAGAGATCGGTGATGGCATTAACAAGATTATCAATAAATTCGTTGAAGAAAATGAGTTGGATAATGTTCTCGTATTAGCAGACTTCAACGATCCCAGCAAACTCGGCAGTGGTAAAGAGATGGTGGATCGCCTCTCTAAACTGGTCGCTATCTTCAACGATCTGGACCTCGGCGCAAACAGGGCAGAAGGCGATGATCTGCTTGGCGATGCCTATGAGTATCTGATGCGGCACTTCGCCACAGAATCGGGTAAAAGCAAAGGACAGTTCTACACCCCCGCAGAAGTCTCGCGCATTATGGCGAAGGTGATTGGTATAGGTCCGGAAACCAGAAAGAGCTGGACAATATATGACCCTACTTGTGGTTCCGGTTCACTTCTTATCAGGGCAACGGATGAAGCACCACGTGGACTAACACCTTATGGACAAGAAAAGGATAATGCTACTTATGCGCTTGCCTTGATGAATATGATTATACACGATATTACCAACGCGGAACTTTGGCACGGTAACACGCTTTCTGTCCCCCACACGTGGGAAGCAGTCAATGAACTCAAAAGATTTGACTTTGCTGTCGCAAATCCACCTTTTTCTGACAAGGGATGGACAAGCGGTGTCAATCTAAATGACGACCCGTATAATCGTTTTGAGGACGGCATCCCACCCGCGAAAAATGGCGATTATGCGTTTCTGCTACACTTCATTGCCTCGCTCAAAAGCACAGGAAAAGGCGCAATTATCTTACCGCACGGTGTGCTGTTCCGCGGCAACAAGGAAGCAGACATCCGTAGAAAACTCATCCAACGTGGATATATCAAAGGGACCATCGGTTTACCTGCCAATCTATTTTACGGCACTGGCATCCCTGCATGTATCATCGTAATTGATAAGGAGAAATCTGAAGACCGTACAGACATCTTTATGATTGACGCAAGCAAGGGGTTTAAAAAAGACGGCAACAAGAATCGACTTCGTGCACAGGATATTCACAAAATCGTGTCCGTTTTCAACAATCAGACTGAAATAGAGGGGTATTCCCGAATAGTGCCGACATCCGAAATTGCTGACTCCACCAACGACTATAACCTCAATATCCCGCGCTATATAGACAACAGCGAACCCGAAGACCTGCACGACCTTGACGCACACCTCAACGGCGGCATCCCCGACGAAGATATAGATGAGCTTGAAGACTATTGGAGTGCTATCCCTACATTGTGTGCCTATCTGTTTGAACCGAACTTCAGATCAGGATACAGCAGTCTGGCAGTAGAAACGCAAGAGATAAAAAACACTATTCATAACAATCGCGCATTTATTGCCTATCAGGAATATGTGTTACATATCTGCAAGGAGTGGGAAGATAGTCAGTTCCCACTACTGCTCGGTATGTCTGTCGGTTCGAATCCCAGAAAAATTATTGATTCCATGTCAGAGGACATGCTAACGCAGTTTGCTGACGTGCCACTGCTTGATCCCTACGGTGTCTATCAAGAACTGATGGATTATTGGGATGACGTGATGCAGGACGATGTATATCTGATCGCCACAGATGGATGGGTGAAGGCATCGCAACCGCGCGACATTATCCAAGAGAAAAATCTCAAGGAAACGCCTGACCTCACCATAAAGAAAAAAAAATATAAGATGGATCTCATCCCGCCTACCTTGATTATTGCACGCTATTTTGCCGATGAACAAGCAGAAATTGACACACTCCAAACCGTGCTGGAGACTGCCACACAAACGCTTGACGAATACATTGAGGAACACATTGGCGACGAGGGATTACTCTCGGATGTAGTTAACGATAGTGGAAACATAACAAAGAGTGCTGTGAGTAACCGTCTTAAGGAACTCACACCCGACTTGTTGATGCTCAACGAAACACAAGATAACGATGAGGAACACGATGCACTTGAACACTGCTTATCATTAATTGATGCAAAGTCAAAAGCGGACAAGGCGGTGAAAGATGCACAACTCGCGCTGGATGAACAGGTGTTGGCACGTTACAAAACGCTCACCGAAACCGAAATTAAGCAACTCGTGATTGACGATAAATGGTACGCCACAATCCAAGCCGCAGTTGCAGGTGAGGTGCAGCGGTTGACGCAGAACCTCACTGAACGCGTCAAGGAATTAGAGGAACGTTACGCACAGACCTTGCCATCTCTGATTCAGGATGTGCAGGAGTTTAGCATGAAAGTTGAGAAGCATTTGTCAAATATGAGGGTGGACTGGGATGAGTAATCAGCAAAGATTCAGCGGAGAGTGGAAAATAAAGCGGTTGGGAGAAATCGCATCAATTCGGAACCAAAAAGTAATGCCCGAAGATGTAAATCCTAACACTCTTTGCGTAGAATTAGAGCATATCGGGTCAGGTAATGGGCAGTTGTTGGAGAATTCCTCTGCAGAATACTCAACAGCGTCAAAATATCGATTTTTCACTGGTGACGTTCTCTTCGGTCGACTTCGTTCATATCTTCGGAAATACTGGCTAGCTGACCGAGATGGAATCTGTACGACTGAAATATGGCCGTTAATGGTAGATTCTAAGCAAGTGGATAGTGCATTCCTGCATGCCATCGTTCAGACTGATGAATTCTTTGCAATGGCAAATCTTTCTTACGGCACGCATATGCCGCGCACAGATTGGACAGTCATGTGTAACTTTACGGTTATGTTACCCTCAATGCAGGAACAACGCGCCATCGCCGAAGTCCTGTCAGATGTGGACGGGTTAATCAATGCATTGGACGCACTCATCGCCAAGAAGCGCGCCATCAAGCAAGCTACCATGCAGCAACTGCTTACTGGCGATACGCGCCTACCGGGTTTCAGCGGGGAATGGGAAATGAAAAAAATGGGACAAATCGGTTCAATCTATGGTGGATTGTCCGGTAAAACTAAAACAGATTTTGAAGGCGGTAATGCACTTTATGTAACATTTCTGGGTGTTTTAGAAAATGTTATTCTTGATATGCGCCATACGGAACGTGTTCATGTCAGACAAGGCGAATCACAAAATTCTGTAATGGAAGGAGATTTATTGTTTAACGCCTCATCTGAAACACCGGGCGACCTTGCAATAGGTGCAGTGATGGGAGAACAATTGGAAAATCTATATCTAAATAGCTTCTGTTTTGGTTTTAGAATTCACGATAAGAATAAATATATACCTTTGTTCTTTGCCTATTATTTTAGAGGATCCGTTGGGCGTGCAATTATGAATGCATTAGCACAAGGTGCCACGCGATACAATATGTCAAAAAGTCAATTTCGAGACCTTGAATTGTCTATTCCATCTGGTGCGGAACAACGCGCCATCACCGCTGTCCTCTCCGATATGGATGCCGAAATCGCCGCACTGGAACAGCGTAGAGACAAAACCATCGCCATCAAACAAGGCATGATGCAGCAGCTGCTTACGGGGAAGGTGCGGTTGGTGAAACCTGAACGGTGATGTGATATAATACCGTTGGACACTTGTCGTCCCGCTGGGGTTACAAACAAGCATCGGAGATGCAAATTATATTATACCTCCTCAAGATTAAGCAATAGATGTTCTATTTTTATAATACCATCTGCTACTTCGTAGTCTGAAAAGAAGTTAAAACATTTCCAAACTTTAAAGCAGGATCCACCGTGTTTTATTCTTGGTTAGAGTTAAAATTAAGACTTATTATTTCTCTACCTTGCGCCTTTGCAATTTCAACCGAATTTGTCTGAGGCATAAGCGGTGTATTTTTAGGAACAAGGAATTTATCAACTGGCGGAAACACATTTTCGTTAAGTTCTTCTGGGGCAACATATTTAGAATTAAACTCTGCAGAGCTATTATTTGGAATTGTTGCTTTTAGTAAACGTCCCATTTCAGGTTTCGCAAAAACGTCGTGTATACTAATTAACCCGGAGCGTAAAAGATTAAGACGTTTTAGGGACACCTCGGTATAAAGCCACATATCATGCTCAGGTAAGTCATCCGCACATAAAGCTATATAAAAGGAATCTACTAAATTTTTGCATGAAAAAAGTAGCGGCATATTAAAATATTCATATACTTCTATAATTTCAAGTTCGCCTAATTGCGGATTATTAAGAATGTTATACATAAGACTTTCCTCGTTGTGTTAAAATGTCTTAAATAGATCCCATATTTTTACATCTTTAAATACCCATAATGTATGATGAGATTGTTTATCCTCTCTTGGCGTTCTTTTAATATATCCACAAACCGAAGTTAATTCTGCTGCTGCAAGTTTCCAATTCCTAAAAAAATAGAATTCCTTTTTAATTTTTAATGCCTCTGTTTGATCTGTAAACACCGAAATTCCGTGTGTTTCACAATGCCAGGTATCTGGATCATATCCTAAAGGAACACTTTTTACAGACTCTGGATGCCTTATAGCTTTCGGTTTAAAATCTGTTGCTATTGTGTCATAAAGCATTATAACGGAAAAACAAAATTTTTACAAGCTTTTTGATAATTTATGGCAACCTTACAATAGAACGTGATTATGTAACGTAAATTTTCGTGTAACGAAACATTGTAAAATGATAACAAAAAGCAAGCACAATAATTTTTTATTGCTGCCCGTGCTTTGCTTACGGTATAATACGCATAAGCAAGTTTACTATAAACCCTTGCTACATCTAACCTTGCTTTAAGGTAAGTGGTTTAACGTGATGAGGCAAAGTAGACAACTACTTATTGCGAAAGGTATACCATAGAAGAGGCGTAAACAATGTCGATAAAATCTATAGAGCAAGACTTTATTGATAAAGTCTCTGCAAAGGTTCGGGTTGTTCCTGATGGCGAAGACCGATTTCGCGTGTTTACCCCCTTTATGTTTGACGACGGTGACCATATTTCCATTGTTCTAAAAAAAGAACAAGGGGGTTGGGTGCTTTCAGATGAAGGGCATACCTATATGCACCTTACCTACGATATTAGTGAAAAGAAATTGTTTAGTGGTACACGCAATCAAATTATTTCAAATGCCCTTGAAACATTTAACGTTAAAGATCGTTTTGGAGAGTTAATTTTAAGGGTTGAAGAAGATCGCTTTGGCGATGCATTATACTCTTTTGCACAGGCACTTGTCCGAATGGGAGGCGTGTTATGCTTGAAAGTCGGTTAAGAGAGCTCTGGGACAATTTGCAAGGCAAAAAACCGCATCTCCCACATTTCCTATCAGAAATTTACTTGGACGGTATTCGTGGTCTTGACAATTTACGGGTGCTGTTTGATTATCCCGTGAGTGTTATTGCTGGTGGAAACGCTACCGGAAAATCAACAGTATTGTTTGCTGCTGCATGTGCCTATAAAGTCCCGGGAGCAGGTGTTAAGGACTTTGTACCGTCTACGCTTTTTCCATATTATAACCCGAAACTCGGTGCCCGCCAAGATAGACTGCAAAAAATAACGTTAGAATTCAATTACCAGACACCAGACGGCATGCGTTCTATGCGATGGCGACGGGGCAAAGGTTGGAATCGGAGTTTCTTCGGGCGCAAAAACGCCAGTCAACCGGAACGGCAAGTCTACCTCAGAACACTCAGTAATTTAAGTAATCCCTCAGAAGTGCGCGGTGTTCTCAGCATGTCGCGTCTGAAGCTTGAACCGCAAGAAATACCGTTGACACCGTCACAGATTGAATTTGCTCACCAGATGCTTCCCTTTAGATATTCAGAAGTTGTTGACCTGTCCAGCGGTAATAAAAATTTGCTTTTTGCTGCGCAGGAAGACGGTGCTGCTTACTCTGAGTTACAAATGGCTGCTGGTGAACGTGCCCTGTTGCGGTTGTCAAAAGAGATCGCTCAGTTCGATGGTGCACTTGTGCTAATCGATGAAGTGGAAGCTGGCCTACATCCTTGGGTGCAGCAACTTCTCATGTTGCATTTACAGCAGTTAGCACTTCGCAACGACCTCCAAATTATCGTGACTTCACACAGTCCTGTCGTTCTCGACTCAGTCCCCGCACGCGGTCGCATCTTTCTTGACAGAGATGATGCATCAGGCAAAATTATTGTCCGTCCACCCTATCGCGATGTAATTCAGAACGCACTCTATGGTCGTTCCAGTGAGGTGCTCAAACTACTTTGTGAAGATAATATCGCTGAAGGTATTTTAAAAGGTGTATTCGATCTGCTATTATCCAACCAAAGGATTAAGTGGGAATCTGTTCACATCGGGCGAGATACAGGTGCAAGTGAGTTTCCAATGCACGCTCGCGCTTTAGCAAAATTTGGTCAACTTCAAAACACCGTTTTCATTCTTGATGGTGACCAGAAAGATGGAGAAATCGCACAAAAAATACAGGCAGCTGCAGGACACAGCACCAACATTCCAATATTGTTCCTGCCCGGTAACGGCGCACCGGAAAATTGGATCTGGGAGAAACTTCAGCGAATCTCCGCTGTTGATGCAGCGCAATTAGGCACCAATCCGGGCATTTTATCCAACTTAATGGAGCAATTGGATGCGACTTATGCCGCGGTGTCCGAATCACCAGAAACACCTAAAACCAAATTTCGCACCTTGTCTGAGCATCTAAGTAGAAAGCCCCCAGAGGTCTGCCGAATTCTTGCAAGGTTAGAGGCGGAGCGAAAAGAAAGCGACATTCAACCCTTCGTAGAAGAATTAGAGCGTATTTTGCTACAGTGGCGAGAGTAGTCACAGAACCAACACAAATAATCATGAACACCATCCGTATTTTCATCAGCCGCGTTCAAAGAGAATTTGCACAGGAACGGAAGGCACTGCGCGATTTTCTACAGAACGACCCATTGATGCGGCGGTTCTTTGATGTTTTCCTGTTTGAAGATGTCCCAGCGTCAGATCGCCGTCCAGATGCACTCTATCTGGACGAGGTTGAACAGTCCGACCTCTATGTGGGCTTGTTCGGTAACGACTACGGCTTTGAGGATGCAGACGGTATATCCCCGACAGAACGCGAATTCGACCAAGCAACCACTTCCAGTATACACCGACTCATTTTCGTGAAAGGGACAGATGACAGTGTCCGGCATCCGAAGATGCAGACACTCATCCGTAAAGTACAAGCTGGGCTCATCCGAAAACGATTCAACACACCGGAAGAATTAGTAACGGCACTCTACGCAGCATTAGTTGAATACCTTGATAGCAAAGACTTCGTCCGTTCAGAACCTTTTGACGCGGCACCCTGTTTGAAAGCATCGCTGGACGATCTCGACTCCGAGCCAATGACTCGGTTTATCCGAATAGCGCGTATGGCAAGAGCATTCCCGCTAACTGAAGATGTTTCAATGGAAGAATTGTTAGGACACCTCAATCTCCTAAATGATGGACGACCGACGAACGCTGCGGTGCTACTGTTTGGCAAATCACCACAGCATTTCCTAATTTCCTCAGGGGTTAAATGTGCCCATTACCACGGAACTCAGGTAGCGAAACCAATCCCGTCTCATCAAATCTACAACGGAACAGCGTTTCAACTCGTCGATCAAGCGGTGGATTTTGTACTTAGCAAGATCAATCTATGGGTAGGGACACGCGCAGAAAGCGTGCAAGTACCTGTCGCCTATGAAATTCCGAAAGAAGTGGTAACTGAAGCCATTGTCAATGCTGTAGCACATAGAGACTATACTAGTAATGCCAGCGTCCAGGTGATGCTATTCTCAGATCGGCTTGAGGTCTGGAATCCTGGTAGATTACCACCCTCCTTGACTCTGGAACAACTGCGAGATACGCACCCGTCAGTTCCCATTAACCGCTTACTTGCGCGCTCCTTGTACCTCAACCGATACATTGAAGAGATGGGGACAGGGACGTTAGACATGATACACCGTTGCCGTGATGCCGGTTTACCCGAACCAGAATTCAGTGACAACAGCGGATTTAAGACAACAATTTGGCGTGCTAAACCTGCAGGACTGCCAGAGTCACTGCCAGAGTCACTGCCAGAGTCACAACCTGAAGATATGCAATCCAAAGTGATAAAACTACTCGCTACCGGACCAATGCCAAAATCTGAATTGTCCAAAAGTTTAGGACAGAAAGCAATTTCTGCACAACTTAACGCTGTTGTCCGGAAACTTGTGATAGATCAGTTAATAGAATACACGATACCCGACAAACCCAATAGCAGACTACAAAAATATCGTTTGACAGACAAAGGAAAGACTGAACTATCCAGACTGAAATCAGGAAATGCAGTATAAAATGCAGTATATGTAGATTGGTAGATGAACGAAACCCAAAAATCATTCGGGAAGAGGGAAGGCATGCAGATCATTCGCGAAACAGAACAAGATACACAAGAACGCGTCATAGAATTCTTCCAAGAAGTCTTGAACTACGAATACCTCGGCAACTGGACAGATAGCGTTGACGAAAACAGCAATATCATCCCCGAAGACTTATCTGACTGGCTGCGGAGACAAGGAAACGAACCCGATCACATCAACAGAGCAGTTTATCAACTACAACAAGCAGCGAAAATCGGGGGCAGTAGGACGCTTTATGACGCGAATTTTGAAGTCTATGAAAGTCTACGCTACGGTGTAAAGGTGCAACCGGATGTCAGCAAACAACATGAAACCGTCTGGCTAATAGATTGGAAAAACCCGGAAAACAACGACTTCGGAATTGCAGAAGAGGTAACGATCAGAGGCAGGAACAACAAACGTCCCGATCTTGTCCTATATATCAACGGCATCGCTATCGGTGTGTTAGAGTTGAAACGTTCCATCGTCTCTGTTTCTGAAGGTATCCGTCAAAACCTTGCAAACCAAACGGAGGATTTCATAGAGTGGTTTTTCAGCACGGTGCAGCTTGTGATGGCAGGGAATGATACGGAGGGTTTGCGTTATGGGGTTATTAAGACACCTGAAAAATATTGGTTGCGATGGAAAGAGAAGCGGACACAGCAAGATATCGAACCCAATCCTTTACTCAGAGAACTCGGTCAATTTTGCAACAAAGAACGGATACTTGAAGTCCTGCACGACTTTATTGTATTTGATGCTGGAAAAAAGAAGATATGTCGACATAATCAATACTACGGTGTGAAGGCAGCCCAAGAACGCGTCAAGATCAGAGAAGGCGGCATTATCTGGCACACACAAGGTAGCGGCAAAAGTTTGGTGATGGTCTGGTTAGCAAAATGGATCCTGGAAAACAACCCTAACGCACGGGTACTCATCATCACTGACCGCACAGAATTAGATGACCAAATAGAAGGTGTCTTTAAAGGTGTCCGTGAGGACATCATACGCACAGAGAGTTGTGAGCATTTATTCCGAGTACTCAGTGATTCATCTGTGCGGTTAGCATGTTCCCTCGTTCATAAGTTCCGTGAAAACGATGAGGAAAGTGAACCCGATTATGACGGTTATGTTGCAGACTTCAAAAGTAATCTATCAGATAATTTTCGCGTAGAGGACGATTTCTTTGTCTTCGTAGACGAATGCCACCGCACACAGTCCGGAAAACTTCACAATGCAATGAAAACACTTCTACCCGATGCAATGTTGATTGGCTTTACAGGAACACCTCTACTGACAAGTGACAAACGGCGGAGCATTGCGACTTTCGGTAGGTATATTGACACCTACAAATATGACGAGGCAGTCAATGACGGTGTCGTGCTTGACCTGCGGTATGAGGCACGCGACATCGACCAGAATCTCACTTCACAAAAACGGATTGACCAATTCTTTGATAACAAAACACGTGGGTTAAACGACGTAGCAAAAGCACGACTCAAGGCGCGTTGGGGAACGATGCTAAATGTGGAAAGTTCAAAGAATCGCTTACAGAAAATAGTCGCTGATATTTTATTAGATATGGGCAGGTACGATCGACTGAAAAGTGGTAATGGAAACGCAATGCTTGTGGCAAACAGTATCCTATCTGCTTGTCGACTCTATAATCTTTTTCAAGAGACAACATTGCAAGGGAAATGTGCCGTCATAACATCCTACAGACCAACTCCAGAATCCATCAGGCTTGAAGAAACGGGAGCAGGTCTGACCGAAAACCAAGAGAAATACAACACCTATAAAGATATGCTTACTGCATATTTCGGAGATTCTGTTAGTCTCACAAACGACAAGGTTAATCATTTTGAACGCGAGGTAAAAAGATGTTTCATTGATGAACCTGCACAGATGAAACTCCTCATCGTTGTGGATAAATTGCTCACAGGTTTTGACGCACCACCTGCCACCTATCTCTACATAGACAAAAGCATGCAGGATCACGGGTTGTTTCAAGCAATTTGTCGCGTCAATCGCATTCATACTGAAGACAAGGAATTCGGTTACATCATTGACTACAAAAACCTTTTTATGTCATTAGAGGAGGCAATGACGGACTACACAGGCGGGGCATTTGATAACTTCGACAAGGAAGATGTTGAAGGATTATTGAAAGATAGACTGGAAAAAGGTAGAGAACGATTAGAGGACGCACGCGAGGCGATTAAACGGTTGTGTGAACCTGTTGATCCACCGAAACAGATTGAAGATTATATCCGTTATTTCTGTAGTGCGGAAAGCGGAAACGACAAACAGATAAAGGCTAATGAGCAGAAACGGATAAAACTCTATAAAATGACCGCAGCTTTGGTACGTGCTTATGCTAACCTTGCAAACGAGATGGAGGCGGCGGGCTATACAGCAACGGAAGCAGAAAATATTGACGAAGAGGTGAAAAATTACGAATATATACGTCATCAAGTGAAATTGGCAAGTGGCGACTACATTGCCCTAAAAATGTATGAACCAGATATGCGACATCTGTTGGATACTTATGTCAGTGCTGATGATAGTGAACTACTCACCGATTTTGACAACGTCCCACTTGTACAACTGATTGTCAATAACGGTGCTGAGGAGGCGGTTCAAAACCTACCTGAAGGTATCCGCACAAACCAAGAGGCAATGTCAGCAGCAATTGATAACAACATACGTCGCGTCATTGTGGACAGAACTGAGGTTAATCCCAAATATTATGAAGAGATGTCCCGACTGCTTGATGAATTAATAGAACAGCGCAGACAGGAAAAAATTGATTATCAGCAATATCTGTCCAAAGTTACAGCGTTAAGCAAAGAGGTCACCGATCCGCCAACCGAAGCCTATCCACCTGACATTGGAACAGCAGCACGCCAAGCATTTTTTGATAACTTAGGTGACGACATCCCTGATAATCTTAAAGCAGAGATAGCAATAGCGATAGACGAGTCTATCAAAGATGAAAGAAGTGATGCGTGGAGAGGCAATAGAATCAAAGAACTTGAAGTTCGGAACGCTATTGAAATGGTCAACGATGAATATAATGACATCACCATTGATGTTGATTTAATATTTAATATCGCAAAAAGTCAAGATGAATACTAAAACCGACAATTATCACATGGAAATAAGCGGTCTTTCTATAGAAGTCGTCCGAAAAGACATCAAACATTTCTATATCGGTGTTCATCCACCGAACGGACAGGTACGTGTATCTGCACCGATGCGCCTTGACGATGATGCCGTTCGGTTGGCTATCATTTCACGTTTGGGATGGATTAAACGGAAACAAGCATCTTTTGCAAAGCAGGAACGCCAATCACAACGTGAATATGTGTCTGGTGAAAGCCACTATTTTGCAGGAAAACGTTACAGACTAAAAGTGACTGAACAGGATTGCCCACCAAAAGTTCATCTGCTCAACAATACCAGAATCGGACTCATAGTGCGCCCAGGTACAGATCGAGACAAACGTGAGGCGGTGGTTTATGAATGGTATCGTGGACATCTTCGCGCACAATTACCACCACTCATTGCCAAATGGGAACAGAAAATGGGGTTGACTGTCCACGAGGTACGCATCAAGAAAATGAAAACGCTCTGGGGTTCCTGCAACATTGAAGCAAAACGCATCTGGCTTAATCTTGAACTTGCGAAGAAACCGAAATCGTGTTTGGTATATGTATTGGTGCATGAGATGGTGCATCTGCTGGAACGTCATCACAATGATAGGTTTCGTGAGTTAATGGACACCTATTTACCGCAGTGGCGCACCTATCGTGACCAACTGAATGCGGCACCGTTGGCACACGAAAATTGGCGATATTGAGCATTAACGTATGTGGTGAAGCGCGCCAGAAATATAGAAACTAAATAACCCTACCTCAGGCAACTTTACAATTTACAACCCTTGACAAATATGTTATAATAGTGTCAGTCAATACTATACAGGAGAAATATTTTATGAAACAGGTTTGTTGGTCAAATAAGATTAGCGCAAAAGTTGTGCTGTGCATGGGATGTCTATTCGTCCTCGGATCCCTGCTTGTTGGATGTGCAGATACAACGACAAAAGATGGATTTAAGGTTGCGATGCTACTGCCAGCCGATATTACCGACGCAGGGTGGAATGCTTTAGCTTATGAAGGGCTTCAAGCGATAGAAAAGGAACTTGAGGCAACAGTTAAATATGTTGTGAGTGGCACACCTACCGAACAAGAACAACACTTCCGTTTTTACGCGGAAAAAGGGTACGACCTCGTCTTCGGGCACGGTTATGAATTTCAAGGCCCCGCAAAAGCGGTAGCCTCCGATTTTCCTGACACAATTTTTATTACGTCTTCGGGCGGCACTATTACTGACAATATTTCGCCAGTGAATTTTCGCGTTGAGCAACCCGCCTACCTTTTAGGCATAATGGCAGGCATGATGACACAAGAAAATAAACTTGGCACTATTGGCGGCGATGAAATTCCTTCTGTCAAGAGTACTTTTATCGCTTTTGAAGCTGGCGCGAAAAGTGTTAATCCTGATATAGAGGTCCGCAAGGTATATGTGGGCAATTGGGAAGATGCTGTGAAAGGTAAGGAGCTCTCATTAGCACTTATTAATGAAGGTGTCGACTTTCTGTTCCCGAATGCAGATGCAGCCGGACTTGGTGCTTTTCACGCTGCAGAAAACGCCCAAGCAGAAGGGAAAACGGTATACACATTTGGGGCAAATCGAGACAAAAGTGAGATATCCGAGACAACAGTGCTTGCGAACGCTGTGATTACCCCGAAAGCCTTTGTTAAGATTGCTAAAATCGTTAAAGAAGGTAAATTCAAAAAACAGATCTACACATTCAACATGCTGACAGATCAAGCAATCACGCTGACTTATAACCCTAAGCTAAAAGATAAAATACCACAAGAGGTACTTGATGCCGTTGAAGCGGCAAAAGCCAAAATTCTTGCCGGTGAACTTGAGGTTCCGCAAATTGATTTCACTGAAGAGGAGTGAAATCTTATACCATTTCTGATATATAATGTCTCTTTTTTGTAGCATAAACTTTCCAGTTTGTGCCACATTCTGCTTCATTTCTAACAACCGCTAATGGATAAAAATTGATAGAAATGGTATTATTTATTCAGCACAATCTGTAATCCTTTTTGAAGGTGGAAGCACGGACTATGGCGCAAAAAATGCAAATTGATGACGTTGAAGTCACCTTTTCCGAAGGTGAAACTGTGCTTGAAGTTGCACAACGACATCAAAAAGAGATACCAACGCTTTGCTACGATCCACGCCTGGAACCGTTTGGTGGATGTCGACTGTGCATCGTTGAATTAGAAGGCGCACGTAATCCTGTCGCATCTTGTACTACAAAAGCCACCGCTGGAATGGTTATCCGTACCGCAACCGATACAATAGAGGCTTATCGGAAAACACTGCTTGAGATGGTGATTGGCGAAAATCGCGAAGTAGATGTGCATCCGTTACGCGGTTATGCCTCAGGGGAACTGACAAATCTTCGTGACAAGTATGCTATCAACGAACCAAAAATCACCGGAGCAAAATCTGGTACAAGCAAAGCTGATGATAATCCTTTTATACTCAGAGATTACGATCTCTGTATCTCTTGTTACCGTTGTGTAAGGGTGTGCGCTGAACAAGAGGGGGATCATGCCATCAACGTGATGAATCGCGGTTTTCGCACACAGATCACAACAGAATTTGATGGCCTTCTCAAAGATTCCGCTTGTACTTTTTGTGGACAATGTATCCAGACCTGTCCGACAGGTGCACTTGCCGACAAAAAAGCGCTCCGCGCTGTTGATGAGGTTGCTGATGCTGCACTCAACAAAACCCGTACCATTTGCCCTTATTGCGGCGTTGGTTGCTCCGTTGATGTGCTAACAAATGACGAAAAAATTGTTGGTATTCATCCGGCTATGGATGGACCTGCCAATCAAGGCGCGCTCTGCGTCAAGGGACAGTTCGCTTACGACTTCGTGCAACATCCTGACCGATTGAAAACACCGCTTGTCCGTGGTGAAGATGGCGAACTCCATGAAGTCACGTGGAAAGATGCGCTTGATAAAGCTGCTGAAGGTTTTAGAAAAGTCCATGCTGAACACGGCAGGTATAGCATCTACGGTATCGCTTCTGGGCGTGCGCCGAGTGAAGCTGCGTACCTGATGCAGAAATTTATCCGTGCAGGTTTTGGCACAAACTATATTGACAATTGCAGCCGTGCCTGACACGCGCCGACTGTTGCCGGTCTGGCAGCAACAATCGGACGTGGTGCGATGTCTAATCCGCTCGTTGATATGCAGAAACCTGACGTTATTTTCTGCATCGGAACAAATATGACAGAATGCCATCCAGTGGCAGCAACTGGATTGAAAAAGGCAATTGCACGTGGCGCAAAACTTATTGTGGCAGACCCAAGACGCATCGGATTGGCAGAGATGTCACATCTGTATCTGCCACTACGTGTCGGTTCAGATACTGCGTTACTTCTCGGAATGGCGCACGTCATTGCTCGCGAAGGTTTGATAGATGAAGAATTCATCGAAAATCGCACAACTGGGTTTGATGATTTCTTTGAACATATCAGTCAATGGACACCAGAATGGGCAGAATCTATCACAGGTGTACCAGCAAAGGACATTGAAACGGCGGCGATGTGGTACGGCACTGCGGATAAGAGTGCTATCTACTATACGCTTGGTATTACAGAACATATCTGCGGTGTAGAAAATGTTCAGAGTTTGTGCAACCTTGCGTTAATGACAGGCAATATCGGACGCGAGGGAACAGGTATTAACCCGATGCGCGGGCAAAATAACATACAGGGCGCGGGAGATAGTGGTGCGTTACCTAACAACTATCCAGGTTTTCAGTCTGTCACTGATCCCAAGCATCAAGAAAAATTCAAAGCAGCGTATGGCAAGGAAATTGACCTTGAGAAAGGCATCACAAAGGTTACTGCTTTGGAACTTTGCGGTGATAGTATCCATGCAATGCTGATCGATGGTGAAAATACATTGCTGTCCGACCCTGACCGTGAACATTGTGAGCATGCACTTCGTTCTTTAGATCATCTCGTAGTAGTTGACATCTTCCTGACCGAAACCGCAGAACTTGCCGACGTTGTGCTGCCCGCAACTGCATGGGGTGAAACAGATGGAGTCTGCACAAACACAGAACGCCGCGTACAACGGATGCGCGCTGCCGTTCCTCCTCCCGGTGAAGCGAAGTCCGATTGGTGGATTATCTGCCAAATCGCAAAGCAACTCGGATTCGAAGGGTTTGATTTTGACGCGCCAAAACCGATTTTCAACGAACTTTGCCACCTTTCACCTATCTACGCAGGATTGGATTGGGAACGTATTGAGAAAAGTGAATATCAGTGGCCTGTTCCACACAAAGAACACCCTGGCACACCGCGCTTACACGAAGATACGTTCGTTAATGGGAAAGGAATCTTTTCCAACGTTCACTACCGAGACCCTGCTGAGACAATTAGTGCTGAGTTTCCTGTATGGCTAACGACTGGAAGACGTTTGCAATCCTATCACACACGGACTCAAACAGGTAGAGCACAAGGAATTGATTATCTGTTACCTGAAGAGTCTCTTGAAGTAAACCCTGCTGATCTCCAAAAATGGGAATTGACAGATGGTGAATGGTGTAAAATGAGCAGTGCACGGGGAAGTATCAATATTAAAGTCAAAGCAACAAACCGATCACCGCGAGGCACCGTTTTTGCCAGTTTCAGTTTTGCCGACGTGCCTGTCAATCTTTTAACAGGTTCAGGCTATGATCCTATAACCCACACAGCCGAGTTAAAGGTGTGTCCAGTGAAATTAGAACCATTATAAGGAGAAATATGATGAAATGGAAAACATGTTGGTTAGAAGAAAATGATGATACCGATGCCTTAAAAGAACAATTACAATCTGAGGGCTTTGATGCATATCAGTGGACAGGTCGTCCCGGGGGTGCCTACCTCGACTACATTCACACTCAAGATGAAGTGGTCTGCGTGTTATCTGGCACAGCAGATGTAAAAGTCGCCGATGACCACGACACTGTTAAACGAGGTGACCGCATTGATGTTCCTGCTAATACCTACCATTCAATTACCGTCACGAGTACGGAACCGCTGGTTGTTTTAACGGGAATGCGTAAATCTTAATAGCATCCTGCTGTTAGCCATCAGCAGCCAGAAAAGACCTTAACTTAACATCAATGCGCTTTACAAAAATCTGAAGCGGGAGTCATTTATACCGCGAAATAATAATGAAAAGGAATATTTATGAACATTACTGTCGAAATTGGCGATTTTCGCCAATCAGAAACCGATGCTGTGCTTATCCCTGTGCTTGAAGATGACTTCCACAATGAGTTAATCTTAGCCGCTGACGCTGCTTTAGAAGGACGCATCCAAGCATTTTTGAATCTTGGTGACTTCAAAGGTAAACCGAAGACAACCAGTGTGCTTTATACAAACGGTGCTATAACTGCCCCACGTATCATCTTGGTAGGTCTCGGTGTATATGCAGAACTCAACGCCGAAAAAGTGCGTCAAGTTGCTGGTCACACAGCGCGCCAAGCACGTGATATGGGGCTAAAATCCATCACTGTTCCCATTCCTCCCGAAACACAAGACGATTGGGCACAAGCAGCCGTTGAAGCGAGTCTTCTCTCACTCTACGAATTTAAACAGCATAAGACTCAAAAAGACGATAATGAAGACGAAGATAAAACCCTTGAATCTATGACTCTTCTTGTAGGAAGTGAGGTAGAAAAATCGTCACTGGAACGTATTGTTGAAAGAGGACAAACGATTGCTAAAGGGACTATCCTTGCTCGCGATCTCAGCAATCAACCTGGGAACCACCTTACACCGACACAACTTGCTGAAAAGGCTGAGGAGGTAGCAGAAACGGTAAGACTCAACTGTACAGTTTTTGACAAGCCAACGCTTGAAGAAAAAGGGTTTCGTACGTTGTTAGCCGTTGCACAAGGTAGTGCGGAAGATCCGAGGTTTATCATTTTGGAATATACCCCTGAAGGTGAAGGACACGATACCGTCGCACTGGTTGGAAAAGGCATTACCTTTGACACTGGTGGAATTTCACTTAAATCTGGAGGCGGCATGCACGAGATGAAGCACGACATGTCGGGTGCAGCAGCAGTTTTAGGCGCCATGCAGGTAATTGGACATCTTAAACCGAATGTACGCGTGGTCGGTGTGATAGCGACAACAGAGAATATGCCGGGTTCAACTGCAATTAAGCCAGGAGATGTTGTCACATCTTACGGTGGAAAAACAATCGAAATCCTCAATACTGATGCCGAAGGAAGACTAATTTTGGCTGACGCACTCGGATGGACTGCCCAATATGAACCGCAAGGTGTTATTGATTTAGCCACGCTTACCGGTGCTGTCATTACTTGTCTCGGACATGTCGCCGCGGGAGCGATGGGGACCGATGACGCTTTAATGGAAAAAATAAAGAAGGCAGCTGAAAAAACGCATGAACGAGTCTGGGAATTACCACTTTGGGATGATTATGATGAAGGGGTAAAAAGTAAAGTTGCTGATGTGCAGAACATTGGGGATGGCACTGCTGGCACACTTGCAGGTGGCGCATTTTTGAAGAAATTTGCTGAAGGATATCCATGGGTTCACCTTGATATTGCAGGTACCGCTTGGGGAATGAAGGGGTCTACGTATATACCTGAAACCGCATCTGGCTACGGTGTTCGGTTGCTGGTGCAATTGGTTGAAGATTGGTAGGAAAAGTGTTTTGTAGTATGTGCCAAATCCTGAAAGGCGAAAAAAATGAGTACTGACTCAAACTACGAAGATTTACAAACCCATATCCGTGAACTAAAAACACCCTCAATTGAGACATGGGAAAATCAATATAGCCACCGAAATTATACAATTGAGATTACCAACTTAGAATTCACGGCTGTCTGCCCCAAAACTGGGTTGCCCGATTTTGCTACGATCTGTATCACTTATGTGCCAGACCAGCAGTGTGTTGAACTGAAGGCTCTAAAGGAATACTTTATGTTTTTTAGGGATATCGGTATTTTTCATGAGCACGTTGTAAATAAAGTACTTGAGGATTTTGTTGCGGCGTGCCAACCACGAGCTGTAGAGGTTGTAGGTGATTTTAACATCCGTGGTGGGATTAAGACAGTCGTCCGTGCAAGTTATGAGAAGAAGTAGGTTTTGGGACAAACATGAGGATCTGTCCCAATAAGGTATATTGTAAATGCATAGCAATGAGCCATGCACATATGAATATCATAACGATTAGGAAGGTTAACTGAAGTCAGAAATTTGTTAATATCTTACACGTATATAATCGAACTAAAATGATAAAGTTAATCTTTCTTAATTTCAGGACTTACGCATTTTTATAAGATGGTGTATACTATTCTATTATGACTACATTTAGACACTCTCAAAAGAAGGGAAACCTATTTTCCGATTATTGTCAGTTTTTGATAGCAAGTTTCACTAATTTTACTCAAACCTATTTTTCTGATCGGACTGAGAAGTGGAGCCACGATCAACTCAATCGTTTTTTGAGAAATGAAAACATTCATCAAGCGAACTTTGGCAATCTGTAAAGGATGACATTGAGTCCGATGAGGATGGATACATAATTTTTGATGATGTTGTGCTTTCTAAACCTTATGCTAAAGAGATTGAAGTGCTTCGTTCTCAATGGAGTGGTAGCGACAAAAAAGTGGTTGTCGGCATCGGTATTGTCACGTGTCTTTATGTCAATCCAAAGACACAAGCGTATTGGATCATTGATTATCGTCCTTTTGACAAAGATCATGATGGTCCAACCAAAATAGACCATGGACTGGAAATGTTGCACAATGCCGTCTTCAAAAAACAGCTCCCGTTTCGGCAGTGCTGATGGATGCTTGGTATGCGTCAATGAAAGTCATGAAAGCGATTGAAAAACTCTCCAAGATGGACTATGTGCCTCTGAAACGCAATCGTCTTGTGAATGATACGGACGGAGTTGAACCGCACCAACAAGTGCGAGATTTATCTTGGAGCCAAACAGAAACACGCCAAGGAAAACGGGTGCACATCAATAAGTTTCCCAAAGGGCATCAAGTGAAGTTGTTCCGGATAGTGTCCTCTAACGAGCACACGGAATATATTGCGACAAACGATTTATCTCAATCAGATTTAGACGCGACAACCCAAGAATATCAAGTGCGTTGGAAGATTGAACTCCTTCATCGTGAGATCAAACAAGTCACTGGTATTGGTAAATGTCAATGCCGTGCGTTGCGTGCCCAAAGAAATCATATTGCGTGTTGTTTTCAGGTATGGACCTGTTTGACGCGCACTGCCCGTGCAGTTGGTAAAACAATGGACGATCTGAAAGATAGTTTATTGGATGATTACATGAAACATCAACTCTCAAATCCTTCAATAATCTTCAAAACTGCGTAAGTCCTGACGTGTAGATGTCCGGGGTGCGGTGTGACTTTTACTCGTTGCAGTAATGGCACTTGCACAAGTGATTGGGGAACACACACCTATCACTGGGCGCGGTAGGTGCTTCTAACTCAAATCAAAAAGGCAGGTTCCCTTTTGGGTGCCTGCCTTTTTCTTTAGTCTGAATCGCGGAGGACGCGGAAAGGGCTTTTGATAAGCTAATCTCTTTTTCAAGCGAGGACGGCACACTTTGGATACGGCGGTTGGGAGTTCCAACACCCCTTCCGCGTTTTCTGTGTTCTCCGCGTCATCCGCGATTCAGACAGAGAGTAGGCATAATCCGCGTTCTTCGTGTCCTCCGAGATTTAGACAACACATGCAAAAAACTGGACACACCCATGCACTGTTTAAAAAGTTGATTTATTAATCAATTTATGATATAAAATCAGTAATGCCTATAAAAGAGGAGTACTTGTGAAACTCGTTACATTCAAAAAGTCATCGTTAGGTGAACATTCCCGACTCGGCACCTGGTTTGATGACGATCAAATTATCGATCTCAACTTAGATGATTTAGATATGATCCAATTCTTTGAACAGCATTGCATTGCAGATGCGCAAAAACGTATTGACTCTGTTCAACAGCAACTCAGTGATGGAGTAGACTTGTCCGATGTTGTTTTCTCTGTGTCTGATGTTCAATTACTTGCTCCATTTCCGCGTCCGGCGAGTTTACGTGATTTCGGGGTATTCAAAACACACATGGATGCCGCCGCGCGTATCACGGGAAAAGAAATATCGCCTGAATGGTTCAAACTACCTAACTACTATCGGGGCAGCACGAGTCCCGCCTCCATTGCCGGACACGAAGCTGTAGTGACCTGGCCTAACTACACGGAAAAACTTGATTTTGAACTGGAATGGGGTGTTTACATCGGTAAAACCGGTAAAAACATATCAATAGAGGAAGCCCCTGAATACATTGCTGGATATACGATTTATAACGACATCAGCGCACGTGATATTCAATTCCGACACATGACATTGTCACTCGGTCCTGCCAAAGGTAAGGATTTTGACAATAGCAATATTATGGGACCGTGTCTGGTTACGCCTGATGAAATTGGCGATCCGTATAATCTAAAAATGATTGCGAAAGTGAATGGCGAAGTTTGGGCAGAAGGGAGCACATCAGATATGTATTACTCCTTTGCAGAAATGATTTCGTTTGTTTCGCAATCTGAGACTCTTTTTCCAGGTGAATTTTTAGGTTCTGGCACTGTCGGAAAGGGGTGCGGTTGGGAACTCGACCGATGGATTCAACCGGGGGATGTAATTGAACTTGAAGTAGAAAACATCGGTGTGTTGCGAAATCAAATCGGCGAACCGGTACAAAACCCTGCAGCATGGAAGGAAAAAGTATAACTGTGCGACTTAAAGATAAGGTTGCGATTATTACAGGTGCTGCTTCTGGGATCGGCAAAGCCACCGCAAAACTCTTTGCGGAACACGGCGCAAAGGTCGTTGTGGCTGACATTGATAAAGACGGTGGGAATCAAACTGTAGCCAAAATCCACAATGCTGGTAATGAAGCAATTTATGTTCAGACCGATGTGACGATCAAAGCAGACACAGAACAGATGGTAGCCCAGACCGTAAAAACTTACGGCAAACTTGATATTCTTTTCAATAACGCTGGCATTGCAATGCGCCTACCTGTTGCTGAGCTGCCGGAAGATGACTGGCATCATTGTTTAAATGTCAATCTTACCGGTGTTTTTCTTTGCGCAAAGGCAGCTATTCCAGCTATGCAGCAAAACGGCGGCGGATCCATTATCAATATGTCCTCCATTTTCGGTATTGTCGGTGCGGATGTGCGTGCCGCGTATGTTGCATCCAAAGGTGCTGTCACAAACTTGACACGCGGCATGGCACTTGATTACGCGCAAGATAATATCCGTGTCAACTGCATCTGTCCGGGCTTCGTAGAGACACCTTTAGTTGCCGGAGTTGTCAGAACACCAGAAGAATATCAGAAGCTTGCGGATAAGCATCCGCTGCGCAGGCTGGGTCAACCTGAAGAAATCGCTTATGGAGCGTTATACCTTGCCTCCGATGAATCCGCGTTCGTTACGGGAATTGCCTTGCCGATTGATGGCGGCTATACGGCAGGATGATGTCAGATACCTTAGCCTTTTTAGGTGAATTTATGCGTAAATTATCTTTAGTGGCTTTTCTTATATTACTCATAAACAGTGCATATCTATTCAGTTTCGGCGAACCGACACTCTTCTATATTTCCAACGTCTTGTTCCACTTAGCACTTGGGACTATATTAATAATCCCGTTTGGTGTCTACCTTTATCATAAATTCAAAAATATCTCACCTGTTGGACGTATTGGTGTTTTTGGGTTGATAGTCGGAATCGCTACTGGTGGTTATCTGATGGTGGTCGGTGCTACCACTCCTTATCGTTGGCTGCTCATTACACACATTGTTAGCATCAGTATAGGGAGTCTTCTCTTTTGTATTCACCTATTAAAGGACAGTAGCAGTCTTTCGTCAAGTCTCAAAAAGGTAATTGTTGGAACATTAATTGCTGTCCTGTTTTTCCCGATTGGTGCTAAACTTTCCCAACACTATTTTCCAAATGAGAATTATCTTGTTAAAAACCCCGCGCTGCCACCTACAAGTATGTACGAAGAAGGCGGCGGAACAACGGGTCATTTTTTTCCTGCATCCGTTGAAACAGAGACAGGTAACCTAATTCCGACAGACTTTTTTCTTACATCGGAAACCTGTGCTGCGAAGGGATGTCACCCTGATATTTTCAAACAGTGGAACGAATCTGCTCATCATTTCTCTTCTTTCAATAACCAGTGGTATCGTAAGTCAATCGTTTATATGCAGGAGGTAAATGGGATTGAAGCTTCTAAATGGTGCGGCGGATGCCACGATCCAGCGATTTTACTCAACGGTATAATGGATAGGCCGATTCAGGAAAATCTACACACACCTGCAGCACAGGCAGGGTTAGCATGCACTGCGTGCCACTCTATTGAAAGGGTAAAAGATACGATGGGTAACAGCGGATATGTGATTAAATATCCGCCTCTGCATGATATAGCATCAAGTGATAATCGTTTCGTCCGAAGTTTACATAACTATCTGATACGTTTAGACCCAGAACCGCATAAAAAGAGTTTTCTTAAACCTTTTCACCGCGACAATACAGCTGAATTCTGTTCGACCTGCCATAAAGTACATCTGGATTTTCCTGTCAATAATTTTAAATGGGTACGTGGTTTTAACGACTACGATCAATGGCAAAAAAGCGGTATTTCCCAACAAGGCGCGCTTTCTTTTTATTATCCTGAAAAGGCTAAGAAATGTGTAGATTGTCACATGCCGCTTGTAGATTCTACAGATGCGGGCAATATCAACGGTAAGGTTCATAGTCATCGTTTTCCAGCGGCAAACACTGCGCTCCCCTTTGTAAATCAACACGAAGAGCAACTCCAAGCTGTAATAGACTTTTTGCAGAATGATGTGATAACATTGGATTTGTTTGCCAATGGCATGCCGATTCCAAAAAGTGGTATTGAAGTAACACAAGGCGAAGCCCCTCTCATTGAGGTTGTCGTCCGCACGCGAGGTGTCGGTCATCAATTCCCTGCTGGCACTATTGATGCGTTTGACATCTGGCTTGAGGTGAAAGCCACAGATGAAAACGGAAAGATCGTGTTCTGGAACGGCAGGATTGAAGAACCTGACGGAAATGGACCTGTTGATCCGAGTGCACATTTTTATCGCGCTTATATGTTGGACGCGCATGGAAACCTGATCAACAAACGAAATGCGTGGGCGATGCGGACAGTATTATACTCACGTACTATTCCGCCGGGGGCTGCAGATACCGTTCGATATCGTCTTGAAATTCCAGACGATTGTGGTGACATTCTTTCCTTGGAAGCGAAACTCAATTACAGAAAATTTAATTGGTGGCATACGCAATGGGCTTATGCAGGTGTCCGCGATCCTAAAGATACAAATTTTCAGGTGAATAAAGGGTACGACGATGGAAAGTGGGTTTGGACAGGTGATACATCAGATGTCGCCGGAAAAATCAAGGCGATCCCGAACCTTCCAATTACTGTGATGGCAGCTGCAAAAGCAACGCTTCACGTGGTCCCGACATCGCAGCACACACCTAAGCGAAAAACAGAAATAGCAAATGCACGTGAACGTTGGAACGACTACGGCATTGGGCTTCTCCTGCAAGGTGACCTGAGAGCCGCACAAAACGCTTTTAGGAAGGTAACCGAAATTGAACCCGCCTACATGGACGGATGGGTGAATATCGCACGATGTCGTATCAAAGAGGGAGATATGCATGGTGCTGAAGCGATGCTTAATAAAGCGTTTGAGATTCAGAAAACATTGCCTACTGAAAACTTACATCGTGCAAAGGTTCATTACTTTTACGCTCTGGTTCAAGAATCTTATGGGAACTATGACGCAGCGATTCAGCATCTTCAACAAGCTGCCTTGCAATTTCCGCGCGATACCCGTGTTCGCAACGAATTGGGACGTATGCACTTCCTAAAACGCGAATATGAAACTGCTTTAGCGCAGTTCCAAAAAACGCTTGCGGTTGATCCTGAAGATTTGGATGCGCATTACAATATGATGCGATGTTATCGCGCACTTAAAAATCGCCCTATGGCTGAGAAATCCGAAAAACTGTATTTACGGTTTAAGGCAGATGAATCTGTTGACGCGATTACAGGCATTGCCCGCCGCGCTGACCCGCATGCGAATCGGGAACGTCAGCAAATTCATGAACACGTAAATAGTTACGGGCAGTGATTATACCTTATGTGTCAATTTAAGGATTTTCCGAATGTGTGTCCTGCTTTTCAGTCCCGTAGGGACGATATGTTTATAGTAGCTCGTGCTATCCCTACTCCCTTAGTCCCGTAGGGACGATATGTTTTCGCATCACATTGGCAGTTGATATGTCGTTCCTACGGAACTCAAGAGATGTTGATAATTTTTTCTATAAACATAGCGTTCCTACGGAACTCAAGAGGTCCGAGATGCTCGGTAAACCTTAATGCAACTTAAATCATTATAATGTCTAATGAATGAACCTTTCGTTTTAGCTCTATTTCAAAATTAACATCTTGCGCGTTGCAGAGAATTTCCCCGCGGTTAACGTATAGAAATAGACTCCACTTGCTACAGACTCACCGCTTTCATTTTTACCATCCCAATATACCGCACGGCTGCGATTTTGATAGAGTCCTGCATCCTGATTGCCTAACGCAAGTGTCCGAACCAACGTCCCATCCGTAGAATATATGGATATGGTGACCTCTGCAGGTTCCGATAACTGAAAAGGTATCCATGTTTCTGGGTTAAACGGGTTTGGATAATTGGGTAAAAGTGCTGTCTCTTTTGGCAGTGCAGTTGTCAAAAGTTGTTCAAGCATCAGAATGCCGCGTTGGAAAGTTGGATCAGTAATGTTAATTCTCCGCGCCTCACGCAACCATTGTTGCACATTGAAGGCAGAAAGCATCTCTTGCGTATCTGCATAGACTGATGGCGCACTTGCAGTATCTCCGAATGCCCCAGCGACTAACACGAGGTCTATGATATCCACTCTCCCATCACTATTAACATCCGATGCAATACCTCCGCCCTTTCCAAAATTAGTAGCGACAAGCACTAAATCTTGGATATTGACTTCACAATCCTTATTCACGTCTTCCCTAATAATAGTTGAGCAAACGACACTTTCACCATCCTCTGTGATAATACTTTTTAATAATTGTGCCCCTTCAATCCAGGCGTAAGATTTATTGCCCTCACTGTCAGATAGAAGGACATCTCGTAAACCTATTTTTGAAG
The DNA here is from genome assembly GCA_003635185.1 of Candidatus Poribacteria bacterium. GTDB lineage: Bacteria > Poribacteria > WGA-4E > WGA-4E > WGA-3G > MSPOR6. The sequence goes on from PYJA01000113.1 coordinate 26,582, forward strand.
TTCTAACTGCTTTGACTTTAAACTTAACAGTGGCAAGTGTCCCATCACCACTACTTTCAGTACCCGACAGGGAAAGGGATGCAAGTTGCACCGTGCCTGCGTGTTGATTTGCTATAGGTTGAACGGGTACGCCGCCAGATAAAAAATCTCCGTATTTTGTTTCTACATATTCAAGCACATCGGGATCAAATTCTATTGTAGCTTGATATCCAGATAGGTTTTTACCGTTTGTAATTTTAACATCAAATGCTAATTCATCTCCAATCGTTAAAGATGTGACCGAATCTGGCGAAATACTAACAATAGGATAGGATGTAATATCCCATAATAAAATGGTTTGATCTGCACTACCTGCGCTTGCTATCGTATTGTTATCTGGTGAAATTTTGGCAGAATGTATAAAGTTTCCCCATCCATGTCCAGGTAATGTCCATTTATATTCACCATTGTTACTATCATAAAAATGTATTCCATCAGAGGATCCCAAAAAAAATATATGACCTTCTGATAAAAATGTAATAGAATGACTTAGCGCATGAAAACTTGCACCAGGGATTTTAGGATATCGAAGCGTAATCTTATGTTTTTTTGCTTTAATATCCCATAAACGAACATCATGACGTGGGATACAACTTACTAAAAAATTTCCATCAGGCGAGTATGCTACAGATCGTACTGCAGAGTTATGTCCACCTTTTTCAGCATTCAGTAATGTTACTTCTTCATTTAACTCGGGATCGTATATCCAAATACCAAGATTACACGCGATAGCCAATTCTTTCCCGTCTGGAGAATAGCTTAATCCTCTAATTCCTGGAACTGTTGTTGATGATGTGGCAAAGGGGATTGATGTAGGATTTTCCTTAGGCGTAGTTATAGTCGATGGATCTGTCGGCAGGACATTTATAGGTCTTTCACCGACAGGCAACGCATCTGTGGCTGGTTCGTCTACATTTGATTTCCAAAAACGAATTCCTTTTGGCCCTGCTCCAGCTAAGATCTTACCGTCAGGGGAAAAAAGGACATAATCTCTATATCCCTCGCTATCTAATAGTAGCAGCTTAGGTTCTCCAGTTGTTGCATCATATAACTTATCACCACATACAAGCGTTTTGCCATCTGGGGAAAATCTAACGGATTTCCCATTCGTTTCATTGATAGTCAATTTTGCTGTCTTATTTTCAATATCCCACAGAACAACAAACTTCCGTACCCAATTGACTACACTTGCTAAAGTCTTACCATCTGGAGAAAAATCTAAATCTAAAAAAGATTGATTATCTGGCGTGCAAAATCTGGCAGTAGCATTTTCAGGCAAGCTTAATTGTGTGCAGCTTTGTGCTAAAATATCTACTGAAGACAGATGAAATCCGAGGTATATCGTTAAAAATAACAAAGAATATCGTATTTTCATGTGAAGTTTCCCTTCCTTATTGGGTATTTCTATTCATTTAGCATTTGTGTGAACGCTTCAATATTTTGTACTTTCGCAGCGGCAAGATGCAACTGCTTGAGTTTTTGCAAATCGTTTACACTCCGAAGCGCGGGCGTTAAGGCATTCACTGCTTCTACCTGAAATTGATCTTCAAGCAAAGCCAAAGTGTTTTCAATGGTGGTCTCTCTGGTATATCTTTCACTTAATTTTTCACAGAGAAGTTGGTAGAATTTAGATTCTTGCATGAGTCTCTCCGATAAAATACTTGCCTATAATTGACATTTGCGGAGTCTGTTCCGTTGTTACCGTGTGCTTTTATTCATTTAGCATTTGCGCGAATGCTTCAATGTTTTGCACTTCAGCAGCTTCAAGATGCAGCTGCTTGAGTTTTTGCGAGTCCGTAATACTTTGAAGTGCTGGGACTAAGGCTCGCACTGCATCCACAGCGAATCGCCTTTCAAGCAAAGCCAAAGTGTTTTCAATGGTGGTCTCTCTGGTATATCTTTCACTTAATTTTTCACAGAGAAGTTGGTAGAATTTAGATTCTTGCATGAGTCCCTCCGGTATGCGTTGTTCGAAAAATAGTGGGTTATGCACAATCGAGCCAAAAAGGGAGATTGCACAGAGCAAATCTGCTTGTGTCCGCTGATCTACAGGAGTGGAACGCGTTGCGTCAACGCATTGTTGCAACCAACGTTCAAGGTCCATCCCTGCGGGCGGTTTCATGAGTGGGGTGAAGGGCAGAAGTCCGGGTGCCTGCTTTTCTAAAATCGCTTGTCCTTCTATTGCGATAAGTCGTATAACCTTATAGCGATTGACGTATTCATATCCGTTCTGCTTGTAGGCGTATCCGCCTAGGTCGTTCCTGCCGGCATTAGGATGGAAATAGATGACGTTAGAATAGACAGGCATCTGGTATTTACCGACGAGGTATCCCTGATATTGTGCGTTTCTTGCCCACATCGGTTTGTCTGTACTTTCGCGGAGTTGCAATTCGACATGTAAAATTGCTTCTTGATTGTTGATTCGGATGCGTTTTGTGATGTCGGTGCGCTTCGCGATGATAGTCTGTTGTTCGGTATCAAGATGCTCAAGTACTTCAACATCGTCAACATCAAGTACGAATTTTGAGAGGTCTTCGGCATGATCTGTCCATAAATTTTTCCCCATATTATCGTAATCTTGTGCCATAGAAGTATTATATACCGATAGGTAGAGAAATGTCAATGTGAAAAGTATGTGGAGGCAGAGGCATTCAATTGTCGATTTTCACTATTGTTGGAGGGGTTTGTAACCCCGATTTCAGATGGACAGCCTGAAAATCGGGGTTACAAACCCCTCCAAAGATGTTTTGTGACAATTGAATGCCTCTGGTGCTGTTATAGAAATTGGTTGACACCTTATTCCTGAAGATGTTATAATTCACATAACTTTACAAATCAGAATAGTGAGGCTGCATAATGTCCAACACCAAACTGTACGCCATTAGGTTTCTCCTTTTCCACATTCTTTTTTTGTCTTTCGCTCATTTTCTTACGGTTCAAGCCCAAGAAAACCAAAAACCGATAGAACTTGAGAAAATTGTTGTAACGCCTGGGCGATTTATGATTTATGATGGCGCGACCCCGCAGCTTTCACTTTCCAAAAAAGAGATAGAAAGGTTTCCATTAGTTGACAATGATATAATGCGTTCTGGGCATATTTTACCGGGCGTTACTGCAAATGATTATAGCGCACGTTTCAGCGTTAGAGGTGGCGAAAAGGATGGTGTCTCAGTGAGATTGGACGGAATGGAACTCTACAATCCGTATCATCTGCAGGATTTTGGTGGGGCTGTTTCGTTGGTCGGGCTCGGTTTAATCCAACGGGCTGATCTGCTGATGGGGGGATTTCCCGCAGAATATGGACAAAAAATGTCGGGTGTGTTTGATATTACAACCAAGCCTCCGAATACAGAAAAGGTCTCAGCAAATTTCGGGATAGACCTTATCAACGCAACCACTATGGTGGAGGGACCTCTAACTGAAAAAGGCGGGTGGATGCTGTCAGCACGCCGCGGTTACGTTGACTTAATCCTTGCACTCATAGATCTTGACGAGGAATATAAACCACAATATGCCGATGTCTATGGAAAACTGATGTATAAGGTAACGGAAGCAGATACACTCACGCTTAACGGGTTGTACGGTTGGGATAAAAATCTGATACGTGTAGACGATATAGATAACAACTTGGATTCCCTATACGACAATTCAACCGTTTGGTTAAAATGGCGACATACGTTTGGCACTTCGTATTGGACAGATGTTTTTGTTTTTGGTGGCACATCAAGTCAAGAAAGAACAACTGGAAAAAGCCAAAAGAGAACAACTGGAAAATCGAATTTTGACAATCGCGATTTTCGATTTTTAGGCACAAAAGCAGAACTCACAGTAAACGCATTTGAAAAACATACGTTTCGTACGGGGGTTGAGTGGCGTTGGTCTGCTGCCCAATACGATTACGACGTTCAAGAACGACAAGCAGGCATAAACAGATATAAGCTGATTCGTGCAAATATTGACGACAGCGGGAGTGACATCAAATTATTCCTGCAAGATGAGTGGCAAATTCATCCGAAACTTGCACTGAACGTAGGTGGGCGCTATGTCGTTCAGAACTATCGGAATTCAGATGTTCAAAACTATGAAATTGGGCCTCGTGTGGCGTTCGCGGTAAGTCCCAAGAAAAATTTAGTATTCCGAGGCGCATGGGGTGTCTATCATCAACCTGTCGATTTGATGTCAGTGCCTATTGAAGATAATATAAAGACCGTCGGACGCGCCGAACAGGCAATGCATTATATCCTCGGCTGTGAATATACCCGTGGCAACAATTTTTTGATTCGCCTTGAAGGATACTACAAAAAATTTGATAATTTGGTAGGGAGACTGAGAGAATTTGGACGGCAAATGCAGATTTTTACACCCGCAGAATCCGCTGATGCAAAGGGATTTGATCTCTTCGCGACACAGGCTGTTTCATCACGTTTGACCTGGGGACTCGGTTACGCTTACGGCATCGCAAAAGAAACATCGGATAATAGGACAATCTTTCGGCAATATGACAGACGGCATTCCATTTTTCTAAGCAGTAGTCATCAAATTTCGTCAACATGGCACCTCTATCTCAGCTGGCGTTTTCATACGGGCGATCCGAGAACACCTTTGACTCATGAAAAGGTTCCCTTACCAGAGGGCAGTATTGCTTGTAATCGGCAGTTTGGCGAAACACATTCGGAGCGATTGCCAGCTTACCATAGTCTCGATTTTCGGATTACAAAGCGGAGCCCGTATAAACGCTGGGCACTTACATGGTATTTCCAAATCTTAAACCTGTATAATCATACCAATGTTGACCAATATGCGTTCAGTGAAGTGCGTGATGAAGTAACAGGTGCTATTACCGACTGCGTAATTGCGGAAGAACCGCAGTTACCTATTATTCCTACGTTAGGCATGACGATTACATTTTAATCGCGTGTTTTACTTTACTAAAGTTTGGACATTATTGTTATATAGTAGATTTTAGAATTATGGCAGATTTTAGAATTACTTTGACACTCAGCACCAGCGAGATTAGGAACCCTCCACCTACCGCTTGTGTTGTAGCACAACCTGTTAGGTTATGCTACAGAAATGTCCAAGTAATTATATGCTTTACTATAGTTGTCCATCCAATAGACCTTCACATCCCACTTTCCCAAACGTTTCATAAGTTTCTTCAATGTCGCTTTATCCCGATCATCACACTCCCATGCAATGAGTTCTCCAGTATCACGACACAAAGCTTTCCATATCCAGAGTTGCTGCTTTTTTTCAGATAGTGCCACATCTCATCAAGTTCAAGCACGACGGTATCGGTTTCCTGGGGTTCAGGGGGTTTTGCATGTTCAGTGCCGAAGCGACGTATCCACTCGAGGATAGTGGAAGGGGATGCTTGCAGCATTTTCGCGATGGCGTTCATGGAAAGTCCATGGCAATAGAGAAAAACTGCGAGTGCTTTCTCTGCAAGGGGGCTGCCTCTATATGTCCGGTTTTCTGTCCATTGATAGGCACAGTCTTTATACTTGTAACGCTGTTTTTTGTTGATGAACCCGTTTTTGACGAAGTGCAAGTGTTGACATCTTGGACAACTCATGTTAGAGTCTTCTGGTGTGTGTATATATTTATCTTTAGCATACTCTGTCTGGTGTTATACGTCAAAAAAACATTGAAAAAAACATTGTAATTTTCTTGACACTTTTTCAAATTAGTTGTTATACTTTCAGTTATTGAACAGAAATGAGGCAAGAGCGATATGAGGGACCTCTATCTCATTATTACTGAAAACCCTCTCAAGGACTCACCGAACATGATCTTGAACCCTATATCGGTTCACGTTCCTGCGTATCAGAAATCTTGAGTCGACAACGTACTTTGTCTTTGGACATGATTCGAAGATTACACAAAGGTCTTGGAATTTCGGCAGATATTTTGATTCAACCTTATCCATTGCAAGCTGTGTCCTGAATTCCAAGCTACATTTTCAATTATAATGATTTGTCATCACACCCCACAATATGGAGGTAAAATATGAAATTAGTAAGATTTAGTCTTTTATGGACGGTCTTAGCATTTACTGCCCTATCAGTAAATGCAGGAGAAGGTTGGAAAGCACTTGATGTCGGCAATCTGTCGTCTGCTATTTTTAACACTGCAGTTGTCGGTTATCCCGAAAACCCCACCCAATATCCCTCGGGATGGTGGCCCGCAGGAACAAACGATTCCTACATATATGAAGGAGACATCTGGATCGGTGCAAAAAAGAATGGGGAGGTTGGTGTCGCTGAAGCAGATGGCAGACAAAGCGAGATTTGGCCTATTGATTATTTAGATCCTGCTCTATATCCTGAAGGTAAACGAGATCAGGTTACTTCAAATAAGCCCGGTGTAACGACAAAGGGAACGCCAACCGGTCAATCTATTCGGTTCAAATGTGCTGACACTAATCTTAACGCAAATAAAGGGTTGGTTCTCGGTTTAGAAATTGAAGTCAACGGATTCCAATGGAGTTACGCACCGCTTTACGACTTCTTTATCCTTGAGTATAACGTCAAAAACGTTGGAGAAGACATACTTGAAGACGTGTTTATGGCATTTCGGTACGACGTGGATGTTTCCAGTAACGAAACAGGGACAGCAAGTTACTCTGCGGATGACTTTGTTGCACTGGATCAGACACCGGACGGTCTTAATCCCGACGGGCACCCGAACCGGTACCTCTCTTATGGGTACTCTAATGCGTCTGCGCCAGGGTACATCGGTTTACGCGTATTGGATGCATACATCGGTGATGATTCGAAGGATACTGCAGCCAAAATTCCTTTTACGGCGCACAAACGGATTACCATAGACACGGATCCAACGACTGATGCGGAGATGTACGCGCTCATCAGCACCCCCGGTGTTGAACCACTTCCTGCAAACTACGACGATCAACGTTTTATTCAGTCCTACGGTCCGGTTGAAACGCTTGCTCCCGGAGAAACATTCAACGTCATTATTGCAGTGGCTATCGGTGAAGGGCTTGCAGGTTTGCAAGTGTCTTCGGATTGGGCACAAAAGTTATATGATGACGAATATGTCGCGCCAGCACCACCACCTTCACCCATGGTAACGGCTTATCCCGGTGACGGACAAGTCTCGTTAATCTGGGAAAGTGCTGGGAGATGGGTTGATAACGGAGTCAACAAAAGTATTGAAGAATATGTTGATGTAACCGACCCAGAGAAAATCTTTGAAGGCTACAGAGTTTATAGACGGGATACTGCTTACGATGAAAACACCGGTGATCCTGTCCAAGACTGGGAATTATTGATGGAATTCGACAAACCGAGTGCCACCGGTAATTTTTTCACGGTCTCACATGTTGGCAAGCAGTCAGACGCTATAATTGAAAGCATGGGTGATGAACCCTTCTTCGCTGCCTTCTTCAAAAGTGCGACCTACGCTATCAAATTCAATTCCAGCACAAGTTTTGAGGTGATAAATACAACGTTGTGGGAAGTTATGGAATATAATGCCGAATTTCCAGCGAACGGTGGTGGGTATGTTGTCGTGAAGGATCCTGCTACAGGAGAACCGTATCCGGATGGAACGTACCGTTCTGGTGAACAGATATACTTCGGTGGACTCTACGTGAAAATAACCGATGGTCCCTCAGGCCCGCCGGTAGCCGGTGATATTTTCCGTGTTGTTTCCACACCATCACAGGCACTCGGTGAAGACGTAGGTATTAAAAATTTCTTTTCTGACACAGGATTAACAAACGGCATTCAGTATACTTATGCGGTTACCTCTTACGACACAGGTAATCCCAAAAAAGGATTGCCTGCAATGGAAAGCAGTCAGATTGAGACAATGGTTCATGTTGTTCCACGTGCACATCCCGCCGGATATAAAGAACCTTCTGCAGAGGTAGACCCAGCCGGAAAAGTAGCCGTTACGGTTGAGCCAATGGTGTTAGCACCGGACAAAGTTACAGGGCATCAATATAAGATTGTTTGGTACGGTGCGAAACAGATAGGTAACGCGGCATATATTACTGGTCCCGGACATCAACCTCCGGCTTATGAAATCGTTGATACCACAACCAATCAAACAGTCGTTGAAAAGCAGACGTTTGACTGGTACGATGCCGGTCATTTTGAAGCGTTTGAGGCACTTTCTCCGATGTTTGATGGTATTATCTTGAAACTAACAGGGGTTAATGTTACTTACGGAAGCCCAGACGAAAACCCAATTGAGGACGTTAAACTGACAGCGGGGACAGTCACAGACTGGTCGGTGAACATTGAATCTCCAGGGGCTGGCGAAAATACATGGCCAAACATTTATTGGTCTACCTATTACCGTCCACATACCTACTCTATCACGTTTACTGACGATACACACGTTAAAGTTGTAGACGAAGATACGGGTGAAGAAATAAAATTCAACGACCAACGTGCTGATGGATATGCAATTTGGAGCGGCGCGGCTTGGGTTGATGAATATAACCCCGAAGGGACACCAGGTTTTTTCCGAATATTTATCCGCGGTGCTTACGTCTACATCAAAGACCCTAACGGCGAAATATCCGCGGGCGATGTATTCACCGTCGAAATGGGGGGCGTTGCTGCGCCACAGGATGGAGACGAGCTGCTGCTAACAACACAAGGTGAGTCGCTTGCTGCTGAAGACATCAAAGCTGATCTTGGAAAAATCCGTGTCGTGCCAAACCCATACTTTGTCACAAATAGAGCGGTAACTTCTGAGGGAACGGATAAGGTCTTTTTCACACATCTGCCACCGCGATGCACAATACGTATCTATACATTAGTGGGTGAATTGGTGCGTGAAATTAAACACGAAGGTAACACTCCCTTCAACCCAGATGAACGGTTAGCACAAGGCGACAAAGGCGGCACAGCGGAGTTTGATCTGCTCAACCGCTACAATCAGGCACTGGCAAGTGGCGTTTATATCTTTCATGTTGAAGCACAAGATGAAAATAATGAAGTCATCGGAAATAAGATCGGAAGGTTTGCAATCATTCGATAAGCGAACACGTTTAAGGAGAAACACATGCATAATACTAATTTTTCTCAGGATAGACAAAACTATAGGACAGCAAAGATAAGAAAGCCGGACCCACAGCGATGCCGCATTTCTCTCTTCTCAATTTTGGTTTTAGTGACTGTTTTGCTTTTGTCAACAATTCCCAGTTATGCGACCACTAACGTCGGGACTGCGGGAGCACAATTTCTCAAAATTGGACCAGGTGCGCGAGTGGACAGTTTAGGCGGTGCCTTCGGCGCAATCGCTAACGATGTCACCACCATCTATTGGAATCCAGCAGGGTTAAGCCAACTTGAAAAAACCAGTTTTTCAGATACGCATACGATATGGCTGGCAGATGTTCGCTACAACTATCTCGCGTTTGCTACGCCGATAGAAAAGGTAGGTACTTTGGGGGCAAGCGTTACCTTTCTCAACGTTCCCGACACAGAAATCACAACCCTTGCCAAACCTGACGGCACAGGACTTTGGTATTCAGCATGGGATACTGCGGTGTCGTTAGCGTATTCAAGGGAACTCTATCAGAAAGAATCTGGTGCGAATCTTTCATTTGGGATCAATGCTAAATATATTCATCAGCAAATTCATCGGGAAAGTGCAAGGGGGGTTGCTATTGACATCGGTACTTTATATCACACAGGTTGGCGGAGTTTACGGATCGGGATGTCTTTCTCAAACTTTGGACCTGAGATGAGTTTTAGTGGGACTGACCTTGAAACCGGTGTTGAAGAAGCAGGCGATAAACGAACAGCGGATTATCACCCTTTCCCCGATACGACAAATCCGACACGAAAAGCGGAGTTGGAAACCATAGAATATCCGTTACCTTCCAATTTCCGTCTCGGTGTGGCTTATGACTTAGTTGATAATGATAGCAACCTTCTCACAATCGCGCTTGATGGCAACCATCCGAATGATAACAGCGAACGCTTAAACCTCGGCGTAGAGTACTGGTACAGAAAGATGGCGGCGATTCGTGCGGGTTACAAATTTCGCTTAGGTCCAGATCGTAGTGATGATGAAGAGGGACTTACGCTCGGTTTAGGCATCCACCTAAAATTCCGCCAAACCACGCTTTCTCTCGATTACGCTTATGCGGACTTTGACTACCTACAAAATGCTCATCGTGTCAGTTTAGGACTAAAGTTTTAAGTGTGTGTTAGCGAAAATGAAATTACCATATATCGCCAAAATATGGTATAATTTGCAACAATTCAGCAGTTAGGTGAAGCATACTATCACCTAATTGAAAAGGAGAGAATCAATGACAAAAGAACGTTTGACGATTGAGGAAATGGAGCAGCAATATCCTGACGAATGGCTCTTTATCGTGGACTGTGAAATCAGCGAGAATACTGAACTGCTGTCGGGACATGTTCTTGTCCATAGCCCATCCCGTGCTGATGTTTATGACATCTCATCACGTTACAAAGGTAGTGCAGCGATACATTATACAGGTGAGATGCTTGACCCTTTGAGATACCAACTGGAGATTACAGATTTTAAGATGGCAATGTGGAGAGTACTTTCTGGATAGTTGTCTTTTTTAACGCTAAAGGACATCAAAATGCCAAACAAACCGAACATCGTTTATCTCCTTGCCGATCAAATTCGTGCTTGTTCACTGCCAATATATGGTGAAGAACAGATTGAAACACCACACATTGATAGACTCGCGCAAGAAGGGGCTGTTTTTTCAAACGCAATTGCCACCGCGCCTGTCTGCACACCTTATCGTTCCATGCTACTCACCGGACGACACCCCCAGACAACCGGACATCTCATCAATTTCGTCAAAACTCGACACGATGAAATCGGACTCGGTGATGTTTTTAGCCAAAACGGCTATAGGACAGCGTGGGTCGGTAAATGGCATCTTCACACAGGGTCGTTCCCAGAAATCGGTGGGCGCGATTACGTCCCTGAAGGACGCGATCGCCTCGGATTTCAACATTGGCGCGGTTATAATTTTCATACTGACTATTTTAACGGCACTGTAAACCTTGACGATTGGCGAAACGAAAGATGGAAAGGATATGAAACTGATGCACTCAACCGATACGCCTTTCAGTTTATGGATGACGTAGACGATGGCACACCGTTTTGTCTGTTTATCTCTCCGCATCAAGCGCACTCTACACCTTACGACTTTGCACCGCAGAAGTACTATGATCGACTTCCTACTGAACTCCAACTACCAGAAAACGTTCCGGATTCGGTGAAAGAACAATCGCTAAAAATATACCGACACTACCTCGCCATGACGTTAGCCGTGGACGATATGCTTGGCGAACTGATGGCATATTTGGCAAGAACAAGACGTGTTGAGAACACACTGCTCATTTTCGGATCGGATCACGGTACACAGGGCGGCGCACAAGGCATCAATTTCTGGGCAAAGCGGAAACCTTACGAAGAATCCATTAAAGTGCCTCTTATCATGCGGCTACCCGGTGTTTTTGATGGCAACCGCACCTGCAGCACGCTCACATCTCCTGTAGACCTATTCCCATCGCTCTGTGGTTTATGTGAGATTCAACCTCCCCGAACAGTGGAAGGCTATGATTTGTCCGCATCTTGGCGCGGTGAAACGGATACCTTTGAACAAGATGCTGTTTTGACAATGAACTTCGGTGCAACCTACGATTACCTCGTTAATGGTGATGAATGGCGCGGTGTCCGCACAAAAACGCATAGCTACGCACGTTGGCTTGATGGCAAACGGATGCTATATGACATTGAGGCAGACCCGCTGCAGATGCACAACCTGATTGACAAACCCGAAGCAAAGTCGTTAGCAGATGAAATGGAACATACCCTCACACACTTGATGGACGCCCGAAATGACAAACTCCAACCTGCCACAAGCTATACAGATTGGTATGACGCACAACGCCGCATCGTCCGTAACGCTCACGGCCCCCTCGGCAATCCCGAAGACGAACCGGATTGGTCATTACTGAAATGATTTGACAACATACAATGATAAAGGTATAATTTATGAAATGTAGCATATTATAGTGACATTTAGAATTATAGTGACATTTAGAATTAAAGGGACATTTTGTAGCACAACCTGTATGAAGTTTAAATAAATATTTCGGTAAGGGGACGAGGTTAGGAAACCTCGTCAGCAGCAGGTGTACATCTCTGCTGGCGAGGTTTCCTAACCTCGCCGAATTACCCAATTTATTTTTTAATCTTCATTAGGGACGATATGTTTAGATATGTTTATCTAATGTCTTTGTTCTGCACATATCGTCCCTACGGGACTAAAGAGGGTGTATATGGCGTTTTTCTATAAACATATCGTCCCTACGGGACTGAATATAAGACAATCTCAGTAATCATGCTTATTGAGAAGCGTTTATAAAAACACAGATATTTCTTAAATTGACAGTTATGGTTTTCTGACCGAACCGATCCTAATGTCCAATTAATTCTAAAGTTTACTATACTTGAAGAGGAGAAGTATAAATGTCCAACGAACGTATGACCCTTGAAGAGATGACTGAAAAATATCCTGATCAGTGGTTGTTTATCATTGATTGTGAACACAGTGAAAATACTGAACTGTTGTCAGGGGTTGTTTTTGCTCATAGTGAATCGCGAGATGATATTTATGAAGTCTCTGGACAATATAATGGCAATGCAGCGATTCGTTATACGGGTGAACTACCGGAAGGAATGCATTACTTACTGTAATGGGACATATTTCGTTTAATCCCTCACAAAGGTTAATCAGATTACCGATTAAAGTTGAAAGCATCAGTGGTGGCAACTATCGAGATTTGATTGTTGCTTTAGACACAGGATCATCAAACACCTTGATTCCAACAAAAATTGCTTCAGATTTGGGATACGACCTCTCAAATCCAAAACAAGTAGTGCTTCTTACCACAGGCAGCGGTATTTTACCTGCAAAAATCATAACCGTACGTAAATTAACCACAATTGGTGAAACCGTTGAAAACATTGATGTCTTATGCCACGACTTACCTGTTGGATCAACTATAGATGGTGTATTAGGCTTAAATTTCTTGTCACATTTTGATATTAAAATTTCGTTCTCAACAGGGATTATTGAAATTTACCCCAAGTAATTTGCTTCTGAAACATTGTCTGTATCATTGCCAGTATATGGCGAAAAACAGATTGATACACTACACATTGATAGACTCGCCCAAGAAGGCACCGTTTTCTCCAACGCAATTGCCACCGCACTTGTTTGCCGCCCTATCGCTCCATGTTGCTCACCTGACGACATCCACAGACAACCGGATATCTCATCAACTTTGTCAAAACCCGACACGCTCTCGCTGGTGAGGCGGGGAATCATGGCGAAATACCTTATGTGTATTCGCCATGATTCGGACCGTTGATTTCTTCCGAACCTCGCCACTGTCCAGGTAATTGTGGATTGGACTATAATCTACTTGAAAACACACCTACCGTTGGGTTTCGCAAACTCTATCCAACCTACAACTCACTATTACGGAGATTTTATGACATATCATAGGTGTCAATTAGCGGTTCGCCACCCTGGTAGGAGCGTTTTGGAAACGCGCCGTTTATATCGACTGATGTCTGGGCTCGGCGCGTTTACAAAACGCCAAATCAACGGTATGAATGCCATTTAGGCATTCCCCGCCTACCTTTGGGGAATAAATCGGGCTTGCAAAGCCCTCCAACAAGAAAATCAGGCACTAAATTGATGCCTATGCGGAGATTTTATGACATATTGGTACTCGTACAAAATATAAATCGGGCTTGCAAAGCCCTCCAACAAGAAAATCAGGCACTAAATTGATGCCTATGTGGAGATTTTATGACATATTGGTACTCGTACAAAATGTGGATATAAATTGTGCAACTTCAAACCCATTTTTTATAGTGAAATCCACAATTACCTTTACATTGGCGAGGTTAGGAAACCTCACCAGCGTTATAGTTATGGAGATTGTTGTTCATTGAAATGTAAACATATTTTCGGATTCTACTATAAAACGATCAGAAATTATTTAGAATCAGAAATTTTCTTGACTTCTACTAAAAAAATAGGATAAAATCTATAGTACAAATCTGTTAAGAGGAGATGACTATGAGAACAGTCAAATTGGGTTTAATTGGGGCAGGCGGTATTGCGCAGGCACATTGCGGAACGCTTGCAGAGGTTGAGGGGGCAGAGATTATCGCAGCTGCGGATCTCGTGCCAGCAAATTTAGAACGAGCTAAAGAACGGTGGGGAATCAAAAACACATTTACTGATTACAACGAGATGCTCAAAATGGACGAGATTGAAGCAGTGTATGTGTGCACCCCTACAGGTGTGCATGCAGCCCCAACTGTTGCAGCGTTAAACGCGGGTAAACACGTTTTCTGCGAAAAACCGATGGAAGCAACATTAGATGCAGCAACTGCTATGTGGCGTGCCTCAGTAGAAAATGATAAAATCCTGATGATCGGTCTCAAACTCCGCTATTCCCCACAAGTCATCAAGGCGAAAGAGATTGTTGATGCAGGCACACTTGGCGAGATTTACTATGCCGAAACTGTCGCAGATCGACGGCGTGGAAATCCCGGGGGTAGTTTTATCCGTAAAGCGACAGCCGGTTTAGGCGCATCGGCAGACATCGGTGTTTATGCCTTGGATACTGCCCTCTATTTAATGGGACATCCCAAACCTATTGCTGTTTCTGGTATCACCTCAAATTATTTGAGTCTACACAATACCTGGAATGCCGCGCTGAGAGAGACAGAGGTAGAAGACTTCGGTGTCGGTTGGGTAGTTTTTGACAACGGAGCTCGCTTAGTGTTTAAGACATGTTGGTGCATGAATATGGATTCGCTTGGTGGCACTATTTTTCTTGGTAAAAAAGCTGGGTTACGAATCGGTATCGGTGAAGTCCGTGGGCCGCAAGATGGTGTTCGTGTTTATGGTGACAAAGATGGTGAGATCCACGATGAAACCTACACTGAATTCAAATCGGTAAGTGTGTTCCACGAGGAGGATAGCGCATTTATTGATGCAGTGAGAGAGGGAAAACCTTCCCCCATTGATCCGTATGAGATTTTGCTTACAAACGTTATCATTCAGGGAGTCATTGATTCTTCAGAAGCAGGTGGACGCGAAGTAGCAGTAACAGTGCCGACATTGTAACCACATAATTTGGCTATCCTTTTTAACTTTGAAGACTCTATTATAAATTGTAAGGGGACAATAGGGAAAACCCGAAAAATTTTATACAAGTGAGTAATGGTACTCATAAATAAATTTAACAACGGATAGGTTTTCCCTATGAAATCAGGACTTGCCTACGATGAAGTTAATTGAAATTGCTGGCAAAAAATTTAAATTAGCGTCCCGAGCTGCTCGGACGTTCGCGCTTTTATTTGATCTAATTGCCACCTCTTTTTTCTCTTCCATTTTAACTACTCTTTTTGGATTGCTATTCATATTCCAACGTTCTTTTATGAGTCCTATACCTCTGATGTTGCTAAATTTAGTACTGTGGAGTGCCGGACTACTTTTCATGGATGGATTCAAAAACGGACAAGGATTCGGCAAAAGGGTGCTGTCTTTACAAGTTATTCGGTTAAGAGATGGCAAACCGTGCTCCTTTAAGGATTCTTTTGTTCGTCGGATCACCGGTTTTTTCCAACCGTTTGATCTACTTTTTGCGCTTGGTGGTAGAAAGCAGCGGATGGGAGATAAGTTCGCTGAAACAGTTGTCGTTAAATATGAGCCGTATCTTGAAGAAATGGCAGCCAAAGCAGAAGCTGAAACTGAAAAAGACCCCGAAAAAGTTTTAGAGAATGCTATCCTTCAAATGACAAACCGGCTTTCCGAGGCAAGACAGAAAGTTGATGCGTCTATTGGAATTGAAAAGCAGTTTCAGAACGCTTACGAAGGGGCAGTTGTTCAGGCAGAAAGGTGTGAGGAACGCGCAACTATAGCGATTCAGGCAGGACGGGAAGATTTAGCACGGGAAGACATCGCCCAGCGCAATGAATACCGCCAACTTGCCAACCAATACAAGGCACAATGGGATGAACAGAAGCAGGTCGTGACAGAACTCGCTACGCTCCTTGAAACATTGCAACAGAAAACTGAAGAAGCAGAAAGAAAAAGAGATATTATCATCGCACAACACAGAAATGTTGATGCACATCAACATTTACAACAAACATTGACAGAGGTTCAGGATGGTGCAGCGTTTGAAATTCTCAATGAAATGGAGCAAAATGCAAGTGAAGCCGCCGTATTAGCAAAAGCGGCGTCCGAAGTGGATATTGATCTTAAAGATGCGAAGTTAAACCGAGAATTTGCGGGTTATGCTGAAGAAGCATCAATTGAGAATGACTTAGCAGAATTAAAAGCAAAATTACAATAGTAGATATACACATCCTCAAAAAGGATAATTCCTTTACTTCAACTCTGCCCGAACTTCCATCTTCACTATATTTTTATAGAACAGCTTTACAAAACATGAATTTTAACTGTCCTTTTAGTAAAAGAGACTCCAAAATATAGGAAGGGAGTCACAATATGCCAATTATAAAGGTTGCTGGTGAAAAGTTTAAGTTGGCCTCCAGATTCAAAAGATTGTGTGCTTTTTTGCTTGACATAGGTCTCTTAGGCTTTTGTCATCTTGTTCTGTTTCTTATGGGTTTTTTCGAAGGTTTAGTCTTTTCTGAAATCGCTCCTTTTTCGATTCTTGGTCTACTTTTCATGGACGGTATCAGAGGTGGATTCGGAAAAAGTCTCTTATCTCTTAGAGTTATTCGTCTGAAAGATGGAAAACCTGCGACCTTTAAAGATAGGTTCATCCGGCGTTTTTTAGGTATATTTCAACCTATTGACGGGTTATTCGCGTTTGGGGAAGAAAGACAGCGGATGGCTGATAAGTTTGCTAAAACGGTTGTAGTCCAATTAGACTCGCCACTTGTTGAATTTGTATCTGAAACAGGAAATCAAGAAAAGGATATTGAAAAAGTTTTAGAAGACGTAATCCTGGAAATCACAAATCGGTTTTCAGAAGCAAAGCAGAAGGTTGATGCCTCTATCGGAATAGAAAAACAGTTTCAAAATGCTCATGACGGTGCTGTTGTCCAAGCCGAACGGTGTGAGGAACGTGCAATGATCTCACTAAAAGCAGGACGCGAAGACTTGGCACGGGAAGACCTTGCACAACGAAATGAATATCGCCAACTTGCAAGCCAATACAAAGCGCAGTGGGAGGAACAGAAACAGGCAGTTACACACCTCACCACACTTCTTGAAACACTGCAGCAGAAAACTCAAGAAACACAGAGAGAAAGGGATGTTGTTATTGCACAGCATAGAAATGTTGACGCACAAGAACATTTACAACAAACATTGTCTGAACTGCAAGACAATAAGGCTTTTGAGATGCTTAAGAAGATGGGACAAAACGTTACTGAAGCTGCATCCCTTGCAAAAGCAGCGTCAGAAGTAGATATTGAATTCAAGAATGTAGAACTTAATCGAGAATTTGCAAATTACGCAGAGGACGAAGCAATTGACAAAGAACTTGCAGAATTAAAGGAGAAATTGCAATAGGAGGATTTTCTAACTACTATTCTCTATTGGTGTAATATGGACAATCAAAAATTACCGAACATTGTTTTTATTATGGCAGACGATATGGGCTACGGCGATGTCGGCTGCTATAACCCTGATTCAAAAATTCCTACCCCAAATATGGATCAACTTTCGCAAGAAGGAATCCGTTTCACCGATGCACACTCCCCATCGGCAGTTTGTACACCGACACGATATGGCGTTTTAACAGGTAGATATTGCTGGCGGAGCCGTTTAAAACGGGGTGTGCTTTACGGCTACGAACCCGCTTTAATTGAACCCGAACGTATGACAGTCGCAAGTTTGCTGAAAGATGCTGGTTACAACACAGCATGTGTCGGTAAGTGGCACTTAGGGATCGGTTTTTCGACGAAACCGGGATACGATTACGATTTTGATGCGCCGCTACCGTGGGGGAATGCCAAACGTGAGTTAGAAGAACATATTGATTTTCACGCGCCGTTGACAGGCGGTCCGAATGATATTGGCTTCGATTATTTTTATGGGACCGCAGGTTGTCCAACATGTCAACCGCCTTACGGCTTTATTGAAAATGACGCTTTTGTTGAAATTCCAAGTGAGTACCGAGGGGTACCAGATTTTACAGGCCGACCGGGTATGACTGCCCCGAGTTGGCAACATAAAGATGCCGACCCGATGATTGCACAAAAGGCAGTTGAATATATTGATGGACAAGCCGATTCGGATGCGCCTTTCTTCCTTTATTTGACACCCTCGGCACCGCATGAACCGTGTGTTGAGGAGGTTGTACCAGAATTCGCTCGCGGACAGAGTGACGCAGGTCCCCGCGGTGATCTGGTGTGGTTAGTAGATTGGATGGTGGGTGAGGTAATGGATGCTTTAAAGCGTACCGGAAAAACTGATGATACGCTAATCTTTGTTACAAGCGATAACGGCGCGTTGCCTGGTGACCGAATTCGCGGTGATAATAGCCCGATGCCATATAACCTTTACGATCATAAATCTTGCGGAAATTGGCGCGGTTATAAGGCACATATCTGGGAAGGCGGGCATCGTGAGCCGTTGATCGCGAGGTGGCCCGGTGTCATAGAACCGAACACTGAAACCGATGCATTGGCGTGCCTGACTGATTTAATGGCGACGTGTGCGGCGATTGTTGGAACGGATGTTCCCAACGATGCGGGGCAGGATAGCTGTAATATCTTACCTGCCCTGTTAGGTGAAGAGACAGAACACGCGCTACGCGAGGCAATCGTGCATCATTCCAGCAATGGTGTCTTTTCTATACGGCACAACGAGTGGAAATTGATTATAGGCACACAAGGTTCAGGCGGATGGCCCCCGCCGAGCGATGGCGGGCCCAAGCCAGACACACCTGGGCAGCTATACCATATTTACGACGACCCTTATGAAACAGATAACCTATGGTCAAGTCGACCAAAAATTGTGCAACGGTTAACTGCGTTGTTGGAAAGGTTTAAACAAGAAGGACACAATAGAATATAAGATGGAGGGATAACGTATGGAAACCTATAGTTTATCACAACTGTCTGAGGAAACACTCAAGGCACTTGTAACACTCCGCGTCCAAGTAGGTGTGTCTGACGAATGGGAGAACATGCAGAAGAAGGAATTAACACCTGCAGAAAGCACCCAAATTGACTATCTTAAATCAATTTTGCGCGAGCGTGACTTAGTGGTGATGAACGAAGCCACACTCTGGGCGCGTGCTATCTATCCAATTTTGGTGTTGGCAGAGCAGACTTACGTTCAGGCCTGGGCAGGCATTCCTCTAAAAGCTACCTATCCTGTCTTTCAATTGGAAGGTGAAGCGGACGGCGCTCTTGCACCCGCTGCAGCAGGGAAGCCACAACAACCCTATTTAATTGTGCATGAAGCGAAGCGCGGCGTTCATGCTTCCGATCCGCAAATTCAACTCTACGGGGAAATGCTCGCTGCCGCATGGCTCAATTGGAAAGGTGAGGCAAATTTACAACCAGCCAACACAGCCTCTGTAGACAGTCAAGAGATTTTTGGGTGTTACACTGTTTCTGAAAGTTGGACTTTCGTTCACGGCACCGTTGATGGCATTGAAACAGAAAAACCTACATTCACCGTTGAATTCTCGCGAGTCTACAATGGATTGTTTGAGGTCGAATGCATCGTACAGATTTTGAAAGCCATTGTCGCCAAGCAATTGGAATACCATTCCGGAAATTGTGAAACGATTAACGACACTGTTGGAAAGGTTTAAACAGGAAGGGCACAGTAGAATGTGAGAAAACTATAAACTCTCCGATTGAAAAGGGAGAACACGTATCCGAGTTCGATTTTCGTCCACGGTAAGCAGAGCACCATTTTCTAAAGTTTCTTCGTGCTGTTGGAGAATTTTTACTAACCAGGATCCCAACTTATACTGTTCAAAAACAGAAACCCATTTCATAGAAAGGTTCATATCAATTAGCACTTTCATTATGGGCCCACTGGCACTTCAATTTCTTGAACTCGCCATGCAGCATAAGAAAGAGATTGACGAATATCTTCCTCTTCTAAATAAGGGTAAGCATCCAAAATCTCGGCATTGGAACAACCAGAGGCAACCAAATCAACGATCATTCCAACAGTGACCCGCATGCCCCGGATACAAGGTTTGCCACCCATAACTTGTGGATCGAATGTTATACGGTCGAGTTTTTGCAATGTTTCTCTCCTATTATTAGATTTAGTGTGTTTGCATAAAAATTATTATTGTGTACATCATGAAAGAATAATAGAATTGTACTCTTAAAGAAATTATAAGTCAAACAAAATCAACAAGCGTAACAGTGCTTATAATGATGATAGGAGTAGGACTATGGAAATAACCAAACTTGATTCACTTTTTCGCTTATCAGGTCCCTCACAGGAGGACATTGATTCATTTCATAACGATGGATATATCGCTTATCCAGATGTTTTCACTGATGATGGAAGAGAAGGCTTAATTGAGGAGATAACCCAGCATTTTGAACCTACGCGTCAGTACATTGAGACGTTGAATAACGGTGAAAAACCGGAACGTGCCTATTTTATTCGCCCCTGGAACGATCGCGGTGAATACAGTGATCGCCTTATTGACGATCCTTTTATTACGGCACTGATACGTGCAACCATCGGTGACGCGTACCACTTCTGCCATTCTGCACTCAATATCGCCCCCCGTGGGATCGGGGCAATTCCATTCCATCAGGATCACCACCACTGGAAGCATGAGAACCCGATCAATCTTGCGGAGCGCGATAACTACTACATCCAGATTTTGTACTATCCGAACGGTTTCACGCGTGATGATCGGAACCTCAAAGTAATACCGGGCAGTCACAAGGTTGCACCGACGCAAGAGGCAACACCAGAACGTATGCTCGCAGGTGAGTTTGACGCAGAAGCTGGACGCAAACTGGAAGAGAAACGGCTTGAATTGCCCCCGGGCAGTATGGTTTATATTGACGCTCGTATCTTCCACGGCGTAGAAGCAAAACCTGTGGATTCCCCGCAGCTTTATCGTATCTTCGCTATAGATATTTTTAAAGAGGCGGGACCGCCGCACCGTTACACCCAAGAAATTCCCCCGGATTGGATGGAGCAAGCGACACCGTTCCGTCAGAAATTATTTGATCGTGAAGCATATACAGAAGGGTGTTGGAGCTAAAACTTTGTTTCACGAGGCACCCGTACTCTACTATCTGACACGATTTTCCGTGATGGTTCTGACAATCCTATTGACTTTAACCACTGTTTAGGGTACAATCTTTGTCAAAAACAGGGGGGCAGAATGAACAGAACAGACCGTCCGAATATCCTCTGGATATCTTTAGAGGATACAACACCACGTTTCGGTTGCTATGGCGACCCAATCGCCCGCACGCCAAATATCGATCGCCTTGCAGCAGGTGGATGTCGGTTTCCAAACGCTTTTTCAACCGCAGGTGTCTGTGCGCCGAGTCGTTCCGCTATTATCACGGGTATGTATCAAACCTCTATCGGAACACATCACATGCGGACAGGACATACAAACCGCAATACACCGGACATGCCAACGCCGTATTCAGCTGTTCCACCACCTTATGTCAAAACATTTACGGAATATCTAAGGGCTGCAGGGTACTACTGCACTAACAATAGCAAGACCGATTATCAGTTTACACCACCTATCACAGCTTGGGATGATAATAGCAACCAAGGACACTGGCGAAATCGCGAGGCAGGACAACCCTTCTTTTCTGTCTTTAATCCTACTGTTACACACGAAAGTGGTATGTGGGAACGAGACAATAGACCGTTGACAACTAATCCAGATGATGTAAAATTACCTCCGTATTTACCCGATACACCGAAAGCAAGACAGGCATTGGCTCGCCAGTACGATAACCTTGCTACTGCCGATGCACGTGTAGGTGAGTTGTTAGATCAGTTGGAAGAAGATGGACTTGCCGAAAATACCATTGTCTTTCTTTGGAGCGACCACGGTGAAGGGCTTCCCCGCGGTAAACGCTGGCCCTATGATGCTGGCATACGCATTCCTCTGATTGTAAGGTGGCATAAAGTCATTGACCCTGACAGCACATCTGATCAAATGGTAAGTTTAGTTGATCTTGGTCCTACTGTGCTTTCGTTATGTGGGGTGCAAGCACCGCAGCATCTACAAGGGCAACCTTTTCTCGGTCCGCAAACAGTTGAGCGTGACTATATCTTTGCGACACGCGACCGGTACGATGAATCCTATGATATGATACGTGCTGTGCGTAATAAAAAGTATAAATACATCCGAAATTATTACCCTGAAAAACCTTACCTCCTCTGGATTCCTTACCGAAACCGACACCCTGTGATGCAGGAAATGTGGCGACTTTATGCTGAAGGTAAGTTAGAGGGAGACCAATTGGTCATGTTTCAATCACCACGTCCAACAGAAGAGCTCTACGATGTTGAAAATGACAAGTATGAACTCAACAACTTGGCGGAAGACGCAGCACATATAAATGTGCTTGAACGGATGCGAGGTGTCTTGGCACAATGGCAATCAGAATTCGGGGATATGGGGGATATATCTGAAGAGCAGATGGTCGCAAGGTGGTATCCTGATGGCACACAACCGCAAACGGCATCGCCAATTTTTATTCCGATCAACGCGTCTAACACCGGAAGGGAACCTGCTCATGAAAATGGAGAATGGGAAGCACCCCTGCTTTTGCAACTCCACTGTTCTACACAAGGTGCATCAATTGCTTATACAACAGAACAAGGTGAAGATGTCCGATGGCAGTTGTACACCGAACCGTTGCGTCTACCGAAAGGTGAAACGGTTGTGAGAGCGAAAGCAATTCGTACCGGTTATAAAGAAAGCGATGAGAAATCCTTAAACGTTACAGTTACATAAATAGAATTATAGTGAATCTCAATACATATAAAATACATTGTTGACACGCTGAAGAGAAAAAAATAAATTGGGTAATTTGGCAAGGTTAGGAAACCTTGCCAGCAGAGGTGTACACCTGCATTGAATAGAAAATTACCGAATTAAAAACTTAATCTTCATATAAGTGTGGTCAGCGAATTTCAAGAACTACTTTTTAGTGCTATCCTATAAGGAGAATATAACCAATGGCTCAAGAGAAAAATCAAGATTATTATGTTTATGTTGGCACCTATACACACGGAGATAGCGAAGGCATTTACGTCTATCGTTTAGATGGTGAAACAGGTGCGTTAGAATATTCCAGCAAAATAACAGGCGTAGAAAATCCTTCGTTTTTGGATATTCATCCAAGTGGTCGTTATCTTTTTTCAGTAAATGAGATAGGCGAATTTGAAGGGAAAGCAAGCGGCGCAGTCACAGCATTTTACATCCATGGGAGTACGGGAGAGATTAGTTTCCTTAACCAACGTGCTACTGGCGGCGGTGCCCCTTGCCATGTAAGTATAGATGCTACGGGCAAATATCTCCTTGTAGCAAATTACGGTGGTGGAAGTGTCGCTGCATTGCCAATAGGAAAAGACGGGAGGCTTGGGGAAGCATCCGATTTTGTGCAACATCAAGGATCAAGTGTCAATCCAGGTCGTCAATCAGAACCGCATGCACATGCTATTATGATTGACGGCGGCAACCGTTTTGCTTTTGCGCCTGATCTTGGACTTGATAAAATCCTTATTTACCAACTGGATTTGGAAGAAGGAAAACTTGTCCCTAACGCTCAACCGTGGGCAAAGGTACATCCGGGAGCAGGTCCACGCCACCTCGATTTTCATCCAAACGGCAAATATGCATACTTGATTAACGAATTAAATTCTACTTTCACAGCTTTTCGTTATGATGCAAACGCAGGCACACTCACTGAAATCCAAACAATTTCGACGTTACCCGATGATTTTGATGGTACTAGTCACTGTGCTGATGTACACGTCCATCCTTCAGGCAAATTTCTTTACGGATCAAATCGTGGGCATGATAGTATCGTTATCTGTGGGATTGATGAAGACACTGGCATGCTGAATTATGTTGGCTGCGAATCGACGCAAGGGCAAACGCCTCGCAACTTTGGTTTGAATCCTGCGGGTACTTTCCTTTTAGCTGCTAATCAGCAGACAAATAACATTGTTACATTCGCAGTTGATCCTGATACCGGTGAATTGACTGAGACAGGTAACATTGCGGAAGTGCCGAATCCTGTCTGCTTAAAAATGCTTGCATGTAGTGCATAACAAAAAATCGGGCGGATATGAATATATTCGTCCGATTTTTCCGTAGGACAGATTAAGGAGTAACGATGAAGAGAACAGCCTATTTGCTTCTAAAAGTTTTTTTAGTGATATTTGCTTTTACACCAAATACCTTTGCTCAAGATTGGACAAAGTGGGGTTTACCTGAAGGCGCGAAAGCCCGTCTTGGTAAGGGAAATATAATAAAAATTGCCTATTCCGACGATGGCACACGACTGGCGGTGGCAAGTGGCGCAGGTATTTGGATTTACGATACACAGACAGGAAAAGAACTCAATCTGTTTATAAGACATACGAACAAAGATGATATTGCACGAGACATATCGTTTAGTCCTGATGGGTTGCTACTCGCTGCTGGAGGCCGCATGCCCATTCCTATATGGGATGTAAGTACTGGCAAAACTCTCCGAATGCTTAAAATGGATAAGGGTTATGTCAGAAGTGTGTCGTTCAGTCCTGATGGGATGACACTTGCCACTGGTGGTGGGGACAAGACCATTCGATTATGGGATATCGCCACTGGAAATATGATCCAAAAATTTGAGGTTCCAGGTAGGTTGATTCTTAAGAGCATAGCATTCAGTCCTGATGGATTGATTATTGCTTCAGGAAGCCATTACGACAACGATATTATCCATTTATGGGATATTGCCACAGGGACAAACATACAGACGCTAAAAGGGAATTTGAACGAATCATCAGACATAAAGTTTAGTCCTGATGGGCAGTTGATAGCTGCTGGGAGAGGAAGTTACATAAATGTATGGGATGTAAGCACCGGAGCAATAATCCGAACGCTTCAGAGGGCTGGGATGATGGCCAGGAGCGCGTCGTTTAGTCCTGACGGAAAAACAATCGTCGCTGGAGGTATGGGTAATACGATTCATTTTTGGGACATCAACACTGGTCGCAGCCTCGGATCACTTTGGGGGCATACGCATGATGTTGTCCTGAGTGTAGCGTTTAGTCCAGATGGGAAGACACTTGCAAGCGCGGGTAGAGATAGCATTCTTATATGGGATCTTCACTCCCACAAAGTTATACGTACACTTGAGGGGCATACAAGTTCTATGAATAGCATAACTTTTAGTCCTGATGGGCAGCTACTTGCTATGAAGAGTCCACATGATACCATTTCCTTATGGAATGTACGTACCAGCACAATATTTCGTACACTTAAGGGACATAGAAAATCTGTATATGGTGTATCATTCAGTCCTGATGGGCAGTTAATCGCTTCTGCGGGGGGTAAGGATACGACCGTTCGCTTGTGGGATGTTACCACAGGAACAAATATACACACGCTTGAGGGTCATACGAGTCCTGTCTATGGTGTGTCGTTCAGTCCCGATGGGAAAATACTCACCTCTATTGATATGAGCGGGACTGGTGAGCAGATCAATAGGACTCTACGGTTATGGGATGTTGCCACTGGATCAGAAATAACAGATCTCAGTAAGCATATAGATGAGGCAGGTATTATATTGTTTAGTCCTGATGGAAAGTTACTTACTTCGAAGAGCCCGCACGATAACCTGCGTCTATTGGATACTCACACTGGCACGGTTCTCCAAACGTTTGTTGGACATGCGAGTCCAGTCTATAACGTATCGTTCAGTCCTGATGGGAAGTTACTCGCCTCTACGGATAAGGACAATACCATTCGTCTGTGGGATGTTGCCACTGGTACGACTCTTCACACACTTATAGGGCATACGAGTCCTGTCTATAGGGTGTTGTTGTTCAGTCCTGGCGGACAGAAACTCGTTTCTGCAGGGGGTGAAGAAAACAACTTTCGGTTATGGGATGTTGACACAGGCAAAACGCTCCACACACTTGAGGGACATACGGATCCTATTACAAGCGTTTCATTTAGTCCTGATGGAAATACACTCGTTAGTTCAAGTTGGGACAATACCGTCCGTTTATGGGATGTTGAATCAGGGGATACCCTCCGAACACTTGAGGGACATACGCGTAGTGTCATACGCGCATTGTTTAGTCCAGACGGAAAAACACTCGCCAGTACAAGTTATTCTAACGGGATTGTATATTTGTGGGATGTCACGACTATAAAAAGGTAAAAAGGGAGTAATACCAAATTAATGCGATTCATAGTGGTAGGTGCGGTTTCCTAACCGTATTTATGTGTCAATTACCTGGACAGTGGCGAGGTTAGGAAGAAATCAACGGTATGAATCATGGCGAATGCCATACGCGCATTCGTCTTTAGTCATTCCCCGGGTATGAATCATGGCGAATACGCATAAGATATTCGCCATGATTCCCCACCTCGCCAGCGAAAGTGTCCAAGATTGTTGTTCATTGAAATGTCCACATATTTTCGGATTTTGCTATAAATAGCTTTGAGCAGAATTACCTTTTCAGATTTGCCCAAGTTGTTGCCAATTTTCCACGTGCGGAAACATCAAGTGTATCTTTCACAATTTTCTGGATGTCCGCTTCAGAAAGCGGATAGTTGGCTAACATCAGTTCGTCCATGCGACCTTGAAAGAAACGTGGGCAGCAATCGTTACTCTCACCGCCAAACCGCAACGTCTTATTTGGTGAACTTCTGCCTACTCCTTTTTGTGGAATTACCTTGCCATCATGCTCGCCATTAATATAGAAACGTGCCTCTGCTCCGTTCCACACAAGCGCAACATGCGACCATTCTTTCGCCTTCACCTTACCGAAAGAAATATGGTAACCTTCGTTATCGGTGTCGTAGAAATAGTAAGCGAATTGTCCGGCCCCCGGTTCAATTTGCAGATAGTAGGTGTTTTTGTAGAAAATCGTGAATTTGTTCTCCTGCCCACCTGCGGGAAGTTCGTCTGGGTAAATCCACGCCATCATCGTAATGGCTTTGTCTATATCCAGCTCATCGGAGTGTGGGACCTCTATATAATTCGGTTCTCCGACTTTGCCAGCCATTTGAACGGCTTTGCCGAGGATACCGTCAGTCCATTCAACATCACCGTTGAATTTTCCGACTAAGCCAGCAGTAGCGTCTTTCGTTTCTTTTCCGCTGCCTTCATCAAAATGCCAGACATATAACTTCTTGCCGAGTTGTTCCACGTTTCCTTTACCACCGGCAGCGAACCCAACTTGGCAAAGGAGTAGACTCAGAAAGATACTTAGGATGATAAGTTTCAGAGTTTTCATGTTGATTTCTCCTTGAAAAGATATTTCAAATTATGGAAAGTTGGAAACTATGATGGTTAACACAAATTGGAATTTTATAGTGAAATCTATAATTACTTGCACACAATTGTAGCGCAAACTTTTAGTTTGCGTACACTACTGCACAAACTAAAAGTTTGTGCTACAGCACAGTCTGGGTGGTTTAGATCCCATGAACCAAAAGTGTGCATATATTTTGGATTTTACTATAACAGAGACGGGGACTGAGGCCCGCCTATACGACAGAATTGCGAATATTAAACAACAGTGATGTGCTTGCTTATCTCTTTAGGTTTGCCCAGGTTGTGGCAAGTTTCCCACCAGGATCAACTGCAAAGAGCACACCGTTGTTCATGTCCTGATTGATTTCGTCTTCGGAAAGGGCGCGGTTGTATATGGCTACCTCGTCAACAAGACATACTGTGCCAGAAAGTCCTGTCTGGGATTTGCCGATGCGGAAGACAACGTCGACGCTGTTTATCTTACCAGCGGGTGGTTTGTATGCCACATCTAACTTGCCGTCAATGTATTGGCGGATCATATCGCCATCGTAGGTAGAAGCGACGTGGTGCCATTCTTCCAGTACGGGTTTAATGGTCTGTATTCTTCGGGACCCTTGCCATCCACCAATATTCATCCATGTCTCAATTTGCGGCGCACCAGTAGGGTTTGAACTCCATTGGAGGCAATACCCGCCAGTGTTGTTTGCTGTTCTGCGCCCCATCAGATTAGAATCACCTTGGTTTTGTTCTGGGAAAAACCACGCTTGAATCGTGAGTTCATCCGTTATATCAAGTTCGGGAACAGCGTCAACCTCTACAAATTGTTCTGTATTTGCCAAATGGATGCATCCGCCAATTTTGCCTTCTTTTGACCATGTTGCCCCATTCAGCGTAGCCTCAAGGTTATTTCCGCTTGCATCCTTCGCTTTGTCGCCCACACCTTCATCAAAGGGGAGGTACATCATGAGTGCCTTGTCATCTTTTAATGCCCAAGCATTGATACTGAGGCTTAGGACAACGAGGAGTACAGTAGTAATAAGTTTCATCTCAAAACTCCTTTGTTACGACCGTGAGATTTGTTTGATCGGACATATTAAAACTTGGAAATTTGAATTTCCTTTGCTGTGATAAATTTGAGCAGCGTCGGAATCTCAATTGCCATAGAGAAATTATTAAATAGGACAGATAAAATCGGAATTTGTTCACGCACTGCGGAATTTCACAATGCCAAAACGGGGAAAGTTGCTCGCGTTCTTGACGAACAATGATGATGCGGATATCCAGTTTCGCGGCTGTCTCAATAATTGGGTTAACAGGATATGCAAATAGGTATTCCACACCTTCTGCCCTCAGGACTTTGGCGATCGCATCAACAACTTTTATAAAAATCTCCTATGAGGTCAACTATGGTTGGATTGGGCTGCCAGCTTCCATCACAAGCGGAAAATGGTCGCCAGCCAATTTTTCGCCATCGTTGACTGTGACAAAGGACTTCATCACATGGTTACCACTTGCATCATAAAGTGTTTCGCTCGTCATATAATGTACTGCAATGGCGCGCCGTGGTTGACCACTGCTGTTGTCATGCGATCCGTGCCACGTCAAGGAGTGGTGATAATGGACATAGCCTTTAGGTACGGGGCAAAGTTCCACTTCTAATTCATGCTCTTCAAATTGGGCTGGCATTGAGTGGATGTCTTTAACGGAATGCAGGAAGGAAATCTGATTACCCCAATGGTATGACCGAGGTACCATGCGCATACACCCGTTGCTTTCATCAACATCGTCTAACGCAACCCAACCAGTTACCTGACTGGTCTTCGGTGTCAAAATTGGCCAGTAAGGGGAATCCTGATGCCACATGTTGACTCCACCGACTTGTGCTGGTTTGTATTGGATTTGGTCATGCCAGACACGTACCTCTGTTGCGGATGTGAGTTGTCCAATTTCTTCAACGATAATTGGGTTATGAACAAGTTGATGATAGGCAGAACTCGCCTCCCAGATATTGACAATTTGCCAGACCGGTGTTTCTTCTCTGCCACCGAGATTTGCTATATGAACTGGTTGCGGAATATCGTCTTTTTTGTAATCATCAATAACGCGTGCTAATTCTGACCGCAATTCTTCAACTTGTTCGTCGTTCAAAACACGACTTCCAAGTAGAAAGCCCTTCTCACGAAATGTGTCGATTTGGGCTTGGTTGAGCATATTTGTCTCCTAAAACAAATTTTCTTGTAGGGAATATTTATAAAATCATCAAGCCATTGGGTTTGTCGGTGTTCCGTTTTCCATAACAAGCGGAAAATGATCACCAGCCAATTTTTCACCGCCATTCACAGTAACAAAAGATTTCATGAGGTGATTGCCTTCTTCATGGTAAATCGTTTCGCTTGTCATATAATGCACCGCAATAGCACGTCGCGCGGCATCGCTGCTGTTGTCATGCGATCCGTGCCACGTCAATGAATGATGGTAATGCACATGTCCTTTCGGTACCGGGCAGAGTTCCACAGACAGTTCGTTATCTTCAAAGTGGTCATGCATTTTATGGATGTCTCCGACACTGCCTAAAAACTTCATCTGAGGGCCCCAGTGATAGGAACCGGGGACCATGCGCATACACCCATTGCTTTCATTGGCATCGTCTAAAGCGACCCAAGCTGTTACCTGACTCGTTTTCGGCATTAGAATACCCCACAACGGTGAATCCTGATGCCATTTGTTAACGCCGCCGATCTGAGGCGGTTTGTATTGGATTTGGTCGTGCCAGACGCGGACCTCTGTCGCGGACGTTAGTTGCCCTATTTCTTGGACAATTACCGGATTGTAAATCAGTCGGTGGTAGGCAGGGCTCGCCTCCCAGATATTGACGATTTGCCAGACAGGGCTTTCTTCCTGTCCGCCAAGGTTCGCAATACGTACTGGCTGTGGGATATCGGTCTTTTCATAATCGTCAATAACGCGCGCTAATTCTGACCGCAATTCTTCAACTTGTTCGTCAGTTAGGACACGGTTTCCGAGCAGAAAGCCTTTCTCGCGAAACGCGTTGACCTGGGTTTGGGTAAGCATGTTTGTCTCCTATGGATTTTGTGTTAGACATTATAGCATGTTAATATTTTTGTGTCAAATTTCGGTAGCGCATGCAGGGTTATTTAGTTTTCGGTTTTTTGGACAAATTTTTAACACCTGCTATATACCCCGGGCCGGTGAATCAACGCCAAATGCGCGTTTGGCATTTGGCGGGTGCGGTTTCTAACCAATGCAGAGGACCACACGGGGAATGCCATACGCGCATTCATACCGTTGATTTGGCGTATTCTGCCGAATTTGGATCAAAAACTCTTATTAGTAAAACGGACAATTAATGGGACACTTTTGTACCGCAATCTGCCAGATTGCGGTTTGTGGTACAAACTAAAAGTTTATGCTACCACTTCTATTGTCCATTATGTTCCATAATAGGTTTATCAAAATGCCCCAATAATTTCAAAGTTCACTAATAGTGACTTGCCTTGTCCGATGCGGTGCGGTTTCATGAAGATTAATTTATCAATTCGGTAATTTTCCATCCGCACAAGGCACGTATACCCCACCGCTGGCGAGGCGGGGAATGCCTAAATGGCATTCATACCGTTGATTTCTTCCTAACCTCGCCACATTACCCAATTTATTTTTTAATCTTCATCTAACCGCACCTACCGGCCTGGAGTCCTAACTTTGAGTCCAACTCAATAACGGAAAATTCTTAAAACTAAATAACCCTGCAATTTGGACTTGACATTTTTCGCGTACTTTATTATACTATGTGATAGGATGTTAGGAATGTGAAATTTTCTTGACATTTACCATGTATTAGTGTATACTATATGGTAAGATGTTGGAAATGTAAATTTTTCTTGACATTTATCATGTATTAGTGTATAATACATGGTAGACATTAGAAATTCATGGTAAATACGCGGATTTTTAATGTCGGGAAGGGGTGCTGAATGCACCGACAGTGTTATATGCCAAAGGACACCGTCGATGCTTAGCACTGCCGTATCGTATATTTAGGCGTTCTACGACAGCGCTGGTCTCTATTTTATCATGGAAAGTCCGTGTAAGTCAATTTAGGGACCAGCAACCCCTACAGGGTTTATTCCCACTTCGGACCTGCCCCTGTAGGCCTGTCTAAACATTCAACTTGCTTCATGATATAGTAAAGGAGCACAAGATGAGACAGTACTACAAACCACTTCTCATATCAATTATAATTACGCTTATGATAATAAGCGGTTTGCTGCTGTTTGGCACTTATGATGCCACGCAGGCAGACACGTTTGACTGTGAACGGATAAGATTGGACTGCGTCCCTCGTGGCCCCAAGCCGATTTGTCCAAATATGGATTTAACCCCACGCTGCCCACTAAATGCAGCAACAAAGAGGAGAAATTAACATGCAGAAAAAAATGTTATGGGGACTCGGTGTCCTCGCGCTACTGATCTGCACTGCATTTGTTTTTATGACAGTGCGCAATCGTGCTGAGATTCGGCAACTCAAAGAAGGGACTGCCGCAGCAGAAAAACCGTTAGAAGATAGCAACAAGCGAAAACCTGTCGCGAAAGCTGACGAACAACCCCCTGCGGAACCGGGTTTCAAATGGGTGTGGCATAATGACCACTGGGACAAAGTGCCAATAGACGCACCAGATACGTGGCAAGGGGAACCACACACCGTAGATGTTTCAACGCCGGCCCCTGTCCCTGTGAGCGTTAAGACACACCTCCCCTTACTGGTCGAAATAGAAAATCCGATAATTAAGAAACAGATCCTGTTAAGAACGATAAACGTTGACGGTATTGATATCGATTGGGCATCTCTTTCGCCAGATGAACTTGCCGAAACAATTGCAAAGTTGGAACGGCGCGAAATCACAGAACCCGCTGGGTATTATTATAGACGCAGATCAGACAACTCACTACTTTTCGATGAAAGCGGATATCCCATTCTCCACAAAATAGGTGAACCCTTTATCTCTGTTGCCTGGACGATGGAATTCAGACCGCCACAGGAAGTATACGAGGAATACAGACAACTTGCCCGGCGACGTAATTTGCTGGATCCTTCGCCCGAACTTGACAACATCAGGGCACAAATGGAGGAGATGAGACGCACATACGCTGGTCCCCTCCCCGTCACCTTTGGGATTTCATGTGCAGGAAACGATATCGATGCGCAGGTAAAACGTGCTCATGAAACTATTGACCAATTGAAAGCAGGATTTTTTAGACAACTTGGAATAGAGTATTTATTAAGTAGATACTAAACTGTTATAACGTAAAGGAGAAACTATTATGAAACGGATAAATCTATTGATGGAAAAACGCACACTTGTGATGAGTATGCTGTTCATACTTGTTTTCGGAACACTGGTATCAGGAGAAATCAAATTCAGCTCCAAAACTGCAGCACCTCTGATAGGAGGTTCAAGCGGATCCGATTCGCCTTTGAAAAAGATAGATATCATCACAGGTGATGAGCAGTGGCCGAATGGAAAAAAAGTGCATGTATTCATTGTTGCGGGTGCAAGGGGACTGGGCGTAGGTGAAGGAACGCTCGAACCGGTCACCATACTTGGAAAAACGCACTCTGTCTGGGAAGATGGGCCTGATTATGTTGGCACCACAGACCCTAACGGCTCCTGGACATACAGCACAGCATCTTTAGTCGCAACTTTCATGACGAAGGAAATACCAGAAGACAGTGAACAGACAAGCTTTCCGTGGAGCGCGGAGGGCATTGTAAAACTGACCCCCTACGTTTGGCAGCAAAGCGTCTCTACTGGTGGTAGTGTCTCGTTGC
This sequence comes from Candidatus Poribacteria bacterium, assembly GCA_003635185.1. Lineage (GTDB taxonomy): Bacteria > Poribacteria > WGA-4E > WGA-4E > WGA-3G > MSPOR6. Next base: position 60,033 of record PYJA01000113.1, read on the forward strand.
CAATAACAATTTCGGGATCGTATTCTACGTCGGGAACCTGGACACTGAGTAGCGATCTTTCTACGAGACGGGCGGCTGCGTCTGGCACATCGGGCACGCATACGGTGGATGTTAAATACAAATGTACTTCCTGTAATAAGGAAGGCGATACAAAAGAATCCATCGGTGGTGCTGCTGCACATGCCGTTGAAACTTGTTCACGCGAAGGGTGTGATGTTAAATACAGAAAATGTGATACTACCGCCAAGGCATTGCATTCGCTGTGTGAGGGATGTAATGAGTATCGATGTGAAGCAACAGACAAGACGCATGAAAAAGTAGAAAGATGTATTTCCCATTACTATGGCTCTACGCTCATATACGGTTGCGGGCAATCTTATTGGTTGTGTGCAAGCGATGCGTCAAACCATAAAAATTGGTCGTATTGTAGTCGCCCTGGCATTACGCATGCATATCGATCCTGCGCTGCGTCAATGCACACGATACAAGCAAGCTGTCCTGAAACGGATGGAAACGGGAATACTTGCACTGTGACGGGGTTTTACCCGTGTGAGTATCATACACACAACTTCCCCACTGGCAGTGGCAGTAGCAGTGGCAATCAGAACAATGGCGGCGGTCAGAACAACAACGGCGGAGGTCAGAATAACAACAACGGCGGAGGTCAGAATAACAACGGCGGTGGCGGTGTGGGGCAAAACACCAACCAATACGTTGACCCAAGCAATGGCGGCATGCCCGTAGCCAATGGCGGCTGCACCACACCCCCGGCAAATGGTGGTTGCACCACAACGCCAACGCTCGTCAACTGCGATAAGCGTTATGACTATAGCTGCTACGTCAAAGTCCGTAATGCTTATGAACACCAAGTGACCTGTGCAGGTTGTAATAGTCAGTATTGGACGTGCAACAGTTCCGATGTGGCAAAACACGGACTACGTAGCTGCACGCGCCCGAGGCAACATGGAGGTTCTCGGTGTGACAACCAATGGCGGCGATGCGCCCATAACCCATATCCTATATATGGAGGCAATCAGATTCGTGATGCCGCACCGCCGTGTAGCACGCCGCCGAGTCACATTTACCTTGAGTGTTCAGGCCCTGTATTACCTTAATTGTTAAAAAGGTGTTTCAGCCATCACTCAAACCCAGGCAGGTACTGCTGTACCTGCCTCTCTCTCAATTTTATAGTCCAATCCGAAAATATGTGGACATCTCAATGAACAACAATCCCGCACCATTGCTGCTGGCGAGGTTAGGAAACCTCGCCAGCAGGGGGTACGCGTGTCTCGTGTGGACCGAAACCATCGCTGCTGGCGAGGTTTCCTAACCTCGCCAATGTCCAGGCGATTGTGAGTTTTACTATATGAAAACGACTCGTTACAAAAATCTTGTTTCCTGCCTTCTGCTATTTGGCATTCTGTTTCTCGCTTTCTGGATACGCATTCAGAGCGCGGAGACACTCCCTGATGGACAATTCCTGGAAAATGATGGTTACTTTTACTATTGGCAAGCAAACACAATAGTGGAACAAGGCAAACTCCCACCGCGCGACATGCACCGATGGCTGCCGCTCGGTAGAGATAACGGATTGCTCTTGTCACTGTATCCACATCTGCTGGCACGGACCTATAAAGCGGTCAACCTATTTTTCAAAGACGTATCGTTGTATCACGTCAGTCTTTACCTACCGACGATCTGTTTTGTGATTGGTTTAGGTGTTCTCTGTCTTTTCCTTTATAGCACGTTCGGTGCATTTGTGGCGAATACCACAGGAATCTTAATCGCAACGCTCCCTGGTACAATAGGCCGTAGTACTGTCGGATTTGGTGATAGAGATTGCTGGTGTCTGCTGCTTGCTATTGTTGTCATTGTTACCTACCTCATCGCGTTGCAAACACAAACCCCGCGCAAACGTACTGCTTGGACACTCATGAGTGGGTTTTTCACCCTTTTAGGTGGGTTATCATGGGAAGGATTTGGTGCATTTTTACTTATCATCTACGCGATAGAGATATGGCGATTTCTCACTTCAGAAAGAGAAACAGACATCTTATATTATCTACTTTGGGTCTGTTCCTTTGTTCCCGCGCTTTATCTTATCGCGCCTGCGTATCGTCGCGGTGAATTCTTTGCGGCACACCTTGCCGCCTTTGTTCTTGTGCTACCTATAGCAATTTTGGCAATGCGCGCACTCCGACACCTACTCCTTACAATCCCACAGACAGCAGAGACGTTAAAAAGTCACAGCCGGAAACTTGCACTCGGGTTGACGGTCTTCATGCTCGGCATCGGACTTGTCTACTTTTTCACACAACTCAAAAACTTTGGGACAACAACAATCCTATTGAACACTCCGCTCATGCAAACCGTTACGGAACTTCAAAATCCCCATTTTAACTTTTGGACTGGCAGGTACGGAAGCGGCTTTATTATTGCAAGCATCGCGCTTGTAGCTGGTGCCTACTATTGGAAACGCTTGATACTTGCACTACCGCTCTGTCTTTTCGCATTAACCACCTTTGCGAGAAAACCGATAGATGCACTCTTCGGTGAATTGACAACCACGGTTCTCTTTTTTGTGGCACTCGCTGCCTGCGTTCTTGGATACTTATACACCGCTTTTTGCCAACAAAAACAAACGGATAAAGCACAACTTGCATATATCTTCTTGGCTTTGTGGTTCTTTTTATGGACTGCACTCTCCCGCGACGCAATGCGTTATGACTTTTTTATCGGTATATCTGTTGCCTTCTTTACTGCGCTCGGTATTAAAGCATTCGCGGCAGCAGCTGGGAATTTCGTGAACAACACACGCGCTGGCACAATCGCAGCAACCACTGCACTTGTCCTCATCCTCTTTTGGGCACCCACAGGTGGACATGCGCGTTTCTCACTTTATGCTTCAGAGCAGATGCGGGCTGCAATACCCGGACAGCACTCTCAAATTAACAACACTTTTTACTGGATAAAAACAAACGTCAAAGGCGGTGTAGTTGCTGCACATTGGCGGTCCGGTAGCCAACTCAATGTGCTCGCTGGTGTCAAAACGATCACTGATCAGGATCATTATATACCCAACTGGATATACTTATACAACCAACACGTGCATCATGCTGCCAACGAACGCGAAGCACTTGAATACCTAAAAACACACGAAGCTACACACATCCTTATCACACCTGATGACCCGCATGACTCCTTCCTGAATAGAAATCCACTCGGCAACAGAGGTTTCAAACCCTTGTTTCCCAAATCCTACTTTGACACATCTTCCATAAAACTTTGGGAAATTCACTACCCGCCTGATATAGAAGTAGACCCGAAATATCTTGAAATAGCGGTGCCGAAAGAATAGTTGGGTCCGTAGATATTTGTCAAAATGTATCGCTATTCGAAGCTCGTTCTTGTAAGGGGGCGAGGTTAGGAAACCTCGCCACAGGACCGATTTATTTTCTTAAACTTCATTCAAGGGGGGAATGCGTCCGTCCTGTTAAGATAACGGAAATACGTGAGTTGCAAATTTTTTCCTTGCAAATTCCGACTAATTTAGGATATACTTTATAGACATAATGAGAACACAACACAGAAGCTTAGTTTTGAAATAAAGGTGAGATAGATGCTTTTTAATTTTGCAAATGTTCTAATTTTCTTAGTTGTCGGTTGCTTGTTTGTCGTCCTCAATCTTACTATTTCTCGTCTTCTGCATACAAAACTATTTTCAGGCGAAAAATATATCCCTTATGAATGTGGGGAAGACCCAATTGGCGACACACGCATTAAGTTCAACACGCGCTTTTATGTTATTGCTCTCATTTTCCTTATCTTTGACGTGGAAGTCGTGTTCCTTCTTCCATGGGCAGTCGTGTTCCGAGAGTTAGGACTCTTTGCATTTTTGGAAATGCTTGTCTTTATCGCGATCTTGTTAGTCGGTCTCGCTTATGTGTGGGCAAAAGGCGATCTTGAGTGGATCCGCTCTACGCAATTAGAGGTACAATCCTTCCAAAGGGAGGAAAGTTATGATAATTGATGAGAAATTAGATAAAAACGTTATTGTTACTTCAGTTGATACTGTCGCGAACTGGGCACGTTCTTCCGCGCTCTGGCCAATGACATTCGGACTTGCGTGCTGCGCCATTGAATTTATGGCAACTGGCGCTTCTAACTACGACTTGGACAGGTTCGGGGCAGGCGTTCCGCGTGCAACACCGCGCCAATCTGATTTAATGGTAATTTCTGGTACCGTAACGCTAAAAATGGCAACACGTATCAAACGTCTTTATGAACAGATGCCTGAACCGAAGTATGTCATCTCTATGGGGAGCTGCGCTACCAGTGGAGGCCCATATTGGCAGCATGGATATCATGTTCTCAAAGGAATCGATCGAATTATTCCTGTTGATGTTTATGTCCCCGGATGTCCGCCACGGCCAGAAGCACTTATTGAAGGTTTGTTGAAATTACAGGAAAAAATAAAAACACAAACCGTCGCAAAACGTTCCAATGTTCCGTTCCTCAAGCGGCTATTTACCAAAACAGAATGGTACGAACACGAAAAAACTGAAAAAGCAGAGGGAGCAGAGGAAACTGAAGCACCAGATACTGAAAACGAAAAACCTGAAAGCACTGAATAAAATAATACCATATCTAATTGACAAATCGTCATAATAGATTGTCCGTCGGGTTGAGTTTATGAAACCCGACATGGCACTATAAAAGTCGGGTTTCGCTCTGCTCTGCCCGACCTACAAAGTAATGTTCTATTATCACATAGAAATGGTGTAACACTATCCCATCTGGAGTAGATATTACGTGAACCCAGAAGAAATCTATAAGACATTAACTGACAAGTTTGGTGAATCTATCCTCGGTTTTGACACTGAACTCGCTGGCGATCCAATCATTCAAATTGTGCCTGCAGCTATCGCAGACGTATGTCAATATCTTGCCGAAACTGACACGTTGGCGTTTGATTCATTGATGTGTCTTAGTGGTGTTGATCTGGGTGCTAAGGAAGAAGAACTCTTTGTCGTTTACCATCTCTATGCCATGCAACATCGGCATAGTGTGGTTCTGAAAGTATCCGTGCCGAAAGGTGATGCGCATCTTCCGAGCGTCTCACGTATCTGGAAAACTGCCGACTGGCATGAGCGTGAAGCGTACGATCTATATGGTATACTCTTTGAAGGACATACTGACCTTCGCCGTATCCTACTTCCCGATGATTGGGAAGGATACCCCTTACGAAAAGATTACAAAGAACCTGATCTTTATCGTGGCATGCGCGTACCTTACTAAGTAATAAGTGAAATAAAGAGACATAATAGATAAAGTCAATCCACAAAACCCGCACTATGGAAACTACACAACAAACAGAATCAAAGATCATTGAACTGAAACCGTTTACTGACGAAATGGTAGTGAACATGGGACCTCAGCACCCGAGCACGCACGGGGTGTTACGTCTGGAACTGATATTAGATGGTGAGGTTGTGCGGGAAGCGATTCCACATATCGGTTATCTGCATCGCTGTTTTGAGAAACATTCAGAAAATCTCTCTTACCCCCAAATCATTCCTTTTACGGATCGCATGGATTATGTGGCTGCGATGAATCAAAATTGGGGATTTTGTCTTGCTGTTGAAAAACTGATGGCAGCAGATGAAAAAAAGGATTTTGCAGTGCCAGAACGGGCAGAATATCTGCGGGTGCTTATCTGCGAATTAAATCGGATTGCGAGCCATCTGCTCTCTTTTGGCACTTACGGTATGGACACTGGGGCGGTCACTCCGTTTTTCTATGCGTTTCGTGATCGGGAACGACTTCTCTTACTTTTTGAGAAGATTTGCGGGGCACGGCTCACCTATAACTATATCCGTATCGGTGGTGTCTCTGAAATCATCCACATGGAACCCGGTTCGCTTGATGAGCAGAATTTTTTAGACGAAGTTAAAGACTTTCTTGACTATTTTGAACCGAAGATTGACGAATATAATGATCTGTTAACATCAAATAGTATTTTCTCTGAGCGGACTATGGGGGTCGCTGTGATGTCTGCAGAGATGGCATTGAGTTACGGTGCCACCGGTCCGAACCTTCGCGGTTCAGGTGTCGATTGGGATCTGCGACGGGATGAACCCTATTCTATCTATGATCGGTTCGATTTTGAGGTGCCTGTCGCTAAGGATATTCCGGAGTTAGGGGCTGTTGTCGGAGATTGTTGGAGTCGTTACAAAGTGCGTATGGACGAAATGAAAGAATCCGTACGTATTGTTCGGCAAATTTTAGCAGAAGGTCTTCCCGACGGTCCTGTTATGGCAGATTTGAAGGCTGTTCGCCCGCCAAAAGGTGAAATCTATTTCCGTAGTGAAGCACCGCGCGGGGAACTCGGATTTTACATCGTCAGTGACGGCACACCGAAGCCAGTACGCCTTAAAGGCCGTTCGCCCTGTTTTAGTGCCTTAAGCGCGCTACAAGAACTGAGTCGTGGTTTGATGGTTGCAGATATTATCGCAATTATCGGCAGTATTGATATTGTCATGGGAGAAGTTGATCGGTAAGCCTGTGGCAACGCGAGATTTAACTTGTGGGTTAGGAGATTAGATGCCAGAAATTTTTTCTGAAGGTTTCTTTCCCAATATAAATTTGCAAGACGAAACCAATTGGGCAACAGATTTTGTACGGGATGTTATCATTCCACGATTGCCAGAAGCGGTCGCGGGGCATTTCCCTGTGGAATTAGGCACTGTTCTCGTTATGGTTGCTTTTGCTGGTATTTTCGTTGCTGTTGTCCCTTTACTCCCTTTGGTATTGGTGCTTGCTGAACGGAAAGTCGCTGCACGTTTCCAGAACAGAACAGGTCCCATGCGCGTTGGCCCTTGGGGCACTTTGCAAACATTGGCAGATGGTATAAAACTCATCTTCAAAGAGGACTATATCCCACCACAAGGCGATAAACTCCTTTTCCTGCTTGCTCCTTATATTATATTTGCATGTTCTTTCGCGGTGTTTGCCGCAATTCCGTTCGGTGATGGAATCCCTATTCCTGGAGACTTTAATATTGGAATCTTCTATATTATGGCAATCTCATCAGTGATTGTGATGGGCGTAATTATGGCGGGTTGGTCCTCAAATAGCAAATGGTCGCTGTTGGGTTCTTTACGTTCCGCTGCACAGATAGTCAGTTATGAAATCCCGCTCGGTCTCTCTATATTAACAGTCGTTATGCTGGTTGAAAGTTTGGGAATGCAGCAGATTGTGGCAAGTCAGGATGGTGGTATTTTTACTTGGCTCATTTTTCGGACACCTTTTACCTTTATTGCATTCTTTATCTTCTTTATATCTTCTATTGCGGAGGTCAACCGAACGCCATTTGATCTACCCGAAGCGGAGTCTGAGATTGTTGCCGGATTCCATACCGAATATAGCGGCATGCGTTTTGCCCTCTTCTTTATTGCTGAATATGCAAATATGTTCGCGGTGAGTGCAATTGGTGTTACACTTTTCCTCGGAGGATGGCAAGGTGTCTTACCGGGTTACGATTTCCTCGGAGGTTTCCCCGGGTTCGTTATCAAAACATTAGGTCTCGTCTTCCTAATGATGTGGTTGCGGTGGACACTGCCTCGTCTTCGTGTGGATCAACTCATGAATCTGTGCTGGAAATACTTTATACCGATTTCATTCTTTAACATTTTAGGCACAGGAGTATGGGGATTGATTTTTAGACATGATGATGTGTGGAGCATTGGAATCAGCTGTGCTATAATCTATGTTGGTTTAATCAGTGCTTATGCAGTTGCTGGGAGAAGTCTGGCACGAAAACCTGAGCCACAACCGAGTTAATTATCCACCTATGCTATAGGAGCGACCTTTATACCCAAATTTGAATAGGTAGCAATAGTTTGTAGGTTGGGTAGAGCGTAAGCGAAACCCAACATGTAAGCACAAATAACTTAATTTTGTCGGGTTTCGCAAACTCTACCCGACCTACAATTACTACAGACATCAAAGGGAACATTCGTTATGGACAAATATATACGCAACATTTACAAAGGTGTTTACACCGTCCTCGTTGGCATGCGGGTCACAATTCGGCAGTTTTTTCAACCGAACGTGACGCACCAATATCCTTACGAACACGATTTTGAAAAGAAGCAGAACGTGCGGGAGATTCCAAAAGGCTATCGTGGGCAACTCTACAATCGGATTGAAGATTGCATCGGGTGTAAAAAGTGTGAGTTAATTTGCCCTGTGGATTGTATAACGATTACAGGTGACAAACTTCCGAAAGGTGAACAACTGTGGGATAGCATGAACGTTGTGCATCTCAAGGATGGACGCGAAGTTATCGGCATCATTGAAGGGGACGACAAAAAAATAATGTCAGAAGACTCAATGACAATTACAAATATCACTACCCGCTTAGGTCCACAAGAAGTCATTGATCGTTTGGAAGCATCGGAGGATGAAAGTCGGGCCGAAACCTTTTCAACAGACGAAGTATCACGCGTTGTTACGCGTAACCCCGTTGTTTTCTATCTTGACCAGTTCGATATTGATATGTCCCTCTGTATGTATTGTGGTCTTTGCACCGAAGTGTGTCCCACACAATGTCTCGTTATGAAGGATTCACTTGAAGGGATTGAGTATTCAAGTTTTGACCGCACAGACTTAATCTTTGAGTTTGACAAGCAGGAGATGTACGATAAAGACGAAACGGATAACACAGAAGCAGCAGATTAGGAAAATTTTAAGATCAAAGTCTTTATAACAAGCAGGACTTACGCATTTTCTCTTAAAGTCCCCCTGATAAGGGGGATTTAGGGGGTTAAAAAGACTAAAAATACTGAATAATGGACTATTTAACCCCCCTACCCCCTTATCAAGGGGGAACTGTGTAAGTCCTGTAACAAGAATAATTTTATAAATGGAATTTACACTCAAAACATTTATTTTTTACGGTTTCGCGCTCATAACAATTGCCTCAGCACTCGCTGTGGTAACCGTCCGAAACATTGTGCATGCGGCGTTTGCACTGATGGTCACGCTGTTTGGGGTTGCGGGACTGTATGTGTTTCTACAAGCCGATTTTCTTGCAGCAACACAGGTGATTGTTTACGTTGGCGGAATTCTGGTGCTTATCCTTTTTGGTGTTATGATGACAAGCGGACGATTAGAGATGCGTATCCACATTGAACGTGGTCAACTCCTATTAGGCGGCGGAATTTCTCTTGCACTGCTTATGCTGCTTTTGACGGTGATTGCAAATACACCCAAATGGGAAAATCTTACCGATGATGGAACGGCATTTGAACCGACAACAAAACGTATTGGCGAATTGATTTTGAATGAAAAATTTTTACTACCGTTTGAGGTTGCGTCTGTGCTGCTGTTAGTTGCGTTAATTGGTGCTGCCCTTATTTCTCGCAAGGAGGTTCGGGATTAAATCTCCGCTGTACCTGTAAAATAAAATGAGTCTACAACACTATTTAGTAATCAGTGCAATTCTATTTACACTCGGCATTTTCGCAGTGTTAACTCGGAAGAACGCTATCAGCATTCTGATGGGTATTGAGCTTATTCTCAATTCCTGTAATCTTAACTTCGCCGCTTTTTCGCGTTTTGTTGTACCGCCCGAAAACGTTGACGGTCTGATAATTCCAAATATTGATGGACAAGTAATCGCTATTTTTGGTATTGTCCTTGCCGCCGCAGAAGCAGCTGTTTTTCTTGCAATTATTCTCGCTATCTACCGTGAATTCGGTAGCATACGTCCTGATGAAGTGGATACCTTGAAAGGTTAAAAATAAAAAATATGGTTATTCCATTAATAAGTATCATCTTACTTTGCCCGCTTGCAGCCTTCGTGATTTTTGCGTTATTGGGTTTAGCAAAACGGAGTTTTCCACGACAAGACCTGCTGTCCACAGCGGCAATGCTCGCCGCGCTTGTATGCTCTTTTCTCCTCTTACGAGAAGTTGTCCCCGATCCAAAACCGCATACTGTGAATTGGATTTCAGTTGGTGATTTCACCTTCTCAATGGGTTTTTATCTGGACAGTGTTACCGTAATTATGCTGATTGTTGTCACGCTGGTCAGCAGTCTTGTGCATATTTTCTCAATCGGCTATATGCATGGGGATCCGAGGTATCCACGGTTTTTCGCTTACCTTTCGCTCTTCTCCTTTTCAATGCTGTTTTTGGTAGTATCGGATAATCTACTCGGTATCTATATCGGTTGGGAACTTGTCGGTCTCTGCTCTTATCTGCTTATCGGTTTCTGGTTTGAAAAAGACTCTGCTGCGAATGCATGTAAAAAAGCATTCCTGACAACACGTGTCGGTGATGTCGGTATGTTCATCGGCATGATGATGTTGTTTGCCAAATTCAAAACGCTTTCCCTTTATGACGGAACAGAAAACGGCATCTTTACACTTGTGGAAGGGTTAAGCGGCACAGGAGATATTATTTGGCTTTCTATCGCTGGTATTCTCATTTTTTGCGGAGCTATCGGTAAATCTGCACAGGTGCCGTTGCATACATGGCTGCCAGACGCAATGGAAGGTCCTACGCCTGTCAGCGCGTTAATTCATGCTGCTACAATGGTTGCCGCAGGTGTTTATCTCACGGCGCGGATGTTCCCGATTTTGACAGATACCTCATCTCTGGTAATTGCATACATCGGTGGAATAACTGCTCTTGTCGCTGCAACTATCGCTATTGTCCGATTTGATATAAAGCGGGTTTTGGCATACTCTACGGTTAGCCAATTAGGATACATGATGTTAGCAATTGGGGCAGGTAGTTATGTTGCAGGACTTTTTCATCTTACTACGCATGCATTTTTCAAAGCGTTGCTGTTTCTCGGTTCCGGTAGTGTAATACATGCTTTCCACGCAATGCATGCCCATCATGACGAAGATCACACAGATGGCGAAGCACATGAACATGATGACCACAGTTTAGTTCATGAACACGGATCCGAAATTCCACCTGACCAGGATATGCGGAACATGGGTGGACTCCGCAGAAAAATGCCGTGGACCTTTGGCACTATGCTCGTCGCAACGTTGTCCATCTCTGGCGTGCCGTTCCTCTTTTCAGGGTTCTGGAGTAAAGATGCAATTTTAGGCGGTGTACTTGGACACGCAATGGTGTCACATTCACCCCATTACTACATTCTGTTTGGCATGGCACTCATTGCGGCGGGCATCACGGCGTTCTATATGTTCCGACTAATCTTTATGACCTTTTTCGGTGAACCGCGCAATCAAGAGATGCACGACATGGCACACGAATCCCCCTGGGTGATGGTAGTGCCACTTCTCGTTTTAGCAGTACTCAGTATTCCTATCGTGAATCCAATCTGGTTCAACAAAGATTATGTAAAACCGCCACCACAATCCCATATTCATGCGCCAGCACATGCGCAGCTCGGACCTGACACTAAAACAGGCGATGCGAACTCTGGTTTCGCATTCTTCTGGATTTCCGAGGCACAAGCAGCTGAAGAAGAGGGTGGAAAAAACACAGAAAAAGCAGATGATGCATATCGTATACACAAACTTGCACATAATATCGCAATGGTGTTATCAATCTGTGTCGCAGGTTTAGGCATACTGCTATCTTGGCTGTTTTACCATAGACGCAGGTTTTCTGCCGAATCTGTTGCAACAAAGTTTAGTCCCGTCTACAACCTATTTTGGAACAAATACTACTTTGACGAATTTTATGATGGTGTCTTAGTTGCGCTGACGGTATGGAAGTCTCGGCTTTTTGCCCAATTTGATGGGGCTATCGTTGATGGGACCGTCAACGGTGTTGGAACGGTAACACGTCAAATATTCGCCGCCTTCATCGGCTTTTTTGATAATCGTGTCGTTGATGGCATTGTTAACCGTGTCGCAGAGGTTACGTGGGCTGCTGGCGGCAGAATCCGAAGAATACAAACAGGCGCAATACAAACCTATCTCTTTGTCGTTCTTGGCGGGATAGTGTTGATAATTTTGATTTTCCGGGCATTGTAGTTAAAATACATAAAAATACTGCCTGATGGGATAAGGAGGATTCCCACTAAATGTTATTATCTTTAATGATTTTTGTCCCGCTGCTTGGGATGATCGTTGTTTTACTTCTACCACGAGAGTCAGAAGAATTAATAAAACGCGTCACATTGGCTTTTACACTTATCCCACTGATACTTGCAGTCTACTTATACATAACGCACAACCAACCTGATCTTGAGCATCTTTGGAAGCAGAATGTTCCTTGGATTGCAACATTCAATATCCAGTATCATGTCGGTATTGATGGTTTAAGCGCAATACTGATACTCCTCACCGCCCTCCTGGGACCGATCTGTGTGCTTGCTTCATGGCGCAATATTGAAAAGGGTATTAAGGCATATATGGCACTGTTCCTGTTGCTTGAAACAGGGATGTTAGGCTTTTTCGCTGCGTTGGACCTGTTCCTGTTCTTTGTTTTCTTTGAATTGACACTGCTACCGATGTATTTCCTGATCGGTGTGTGGGGTGGACCGCGCAGAGAATATGCTGCTATTAAATTTTTCCTCTATACGCTATTCGGTAGTGTGTTGATGCTGGTAGCAATAATAGCGGTTTATCTTAACAGTAATGTGATCAACGGTATCGCAGCGGAGGCACGAACATTTGATATTCCGACACTCATTGAAAGAGCAGCAACTGAAGGGCATGCACTCGCCAATGGCACATTCCAAATGTGGGTTTTCCTCGGTTTCTTTATCGGTTTTGCTGTTAAAGTGCCAATCTTCCCCTTCCATACTTGGCTCCCCGATGCACACGTTGAAGCACCCACAGCAATTAGCGTTATCCTTGCTGGTGTTCTTTTAAAGATGGGAACTTACGGGTTAGTGCGGATTAACATGGATATGTTACCAGAAGGCATGGCGTTCTTCACTAATGGAGCTGGTTTCTGGGGTAATAGTCTTGCTTTACTTGGCTTTATTAATATTGTCTACGGGTCCTTTTGTGCGTTAGCGCAAACTGATTTTAAGAAGTTAGTCGCATATTCCAGTATCGGACACATGGGATTTGTGATTTTGGGACTTGCTGCAGGAAATGAAGTCGGTGTCACTGGGGCGATCCTCCAGATGTTCAATCACGGTGTTATCAGTGCAATGCTTTTCCTACTTGTCGGTGTTCTCTATGACCGCGCACATCATCGTGAAATTAACGGGTTTGGTGGTTTAGGAAATAGAATGCCTATCTATACAGGCATCACAACGCTTGCGTTTATGGCATCTCTGGGATTGCCCGGCTTAAGCGGATTTATTGGTGAAGCGTTCTCCCTACTTGGTGCTTATGAGAGATTCCCAACATTGGCTATTTTATCTACAATCGGCATTGTGGTAGGTGCGGCATACTTTCTTTGGACGCTTCAACGTGTTTTCTTGGGGACACTCAACCCTAAATATGAAGCCCTTCCAGAAATCAATAGGCGTGAAATCCTGACTTTAGTACCGCTCGGAATTCTAACCATTGTCCTCGGTATTTGGCCCCATTTCGCTATTGAAATGTTCAGCGAATCTGTTGTAGAGTTGACTACTAAAATTATGGGCACACTACAAGCGAATTTATAGGAGAAGGGTGTGGATTACTTAGAAAATATTGAAAGCCTTGCCTATTTCAGCCCAGAGATACTCCTCGTCGTCTTTGCTGCTGCTGTGATTATCCTTGACCTCGTTGTGAAAAATAGAGAAAGTGAAAAGGTAGCATACCTCGCGCTTGTGGGGCTCGGATGTTCTTTAGTTGCGATTATCATTACGCATTCCGCTCTGGGCACTAACGAATCGAAAAACCTTTTTTGGGGCATGATTCGCTTGGATGGATTCGCAGTATTTTTCAAAATTCTGCTGCTTTTGGCAACTGCTGCTACGATTCTTTTCTCCATCCGTTCTGAGGAACTTGATGTCCGATTGAAAGGCGAATACTACGCCTTATTGTTAGCCGTTACCTTCGGCATGTTCCTCATGGCATCCGCTACAAATCTGTTGATGATATTCATTGCACTGGAAACGGTTAGTCTTACCTCTTACATTCTTGCTGGATTTTTGACGCACAGTCCACGTTCAAGTGAAGCAGCGTTCAAATATATCACTTATGGCGCCGTTGCATCTGGAACGATGCTATTCGGATTGTCCTTGATTTTTGGCATGGTAGGAACAGGTGACCTTACCACAATTGGTCAGCAGCTTCCAGTGGTGCTTGCTTCAGGTGAAGTTACCGCACTCGGCGTACTGATTGCCATAACTTTTATTCTTGCTGGTATAGGTTATAAAATCGCTTCGGTTCCCTTCCACATGTGGTCGCCCGATGTTTACGAAGGCGCGCCTATTCCGATAACAGCGTTTTTATCTGTCGCTTCAAAAGCCGCGGGATTTGCGCTGTTCCTTAGGTTTTTCTTCTCAGGATTTGGCAATTCAGAAGTTATGCAATCTATTGACTTAGGATTGTTGTTAGCGATAGTTTCCGCACTCACAATGACTATCGGCAACCTTGCTGCCCTGCCACAACAGAATGTCAAACGCTTGTTAGCGTATTCAAGTATTGCCCATGGCGGTTACTTGTTGATGGGTGCTGTCCTGTTGACAAACGGAGACGCAGCAATTGTTAACAAGGGAATCGGTGCTATCATCTTTTATCTCATTGTCTACTTCTTTATGAACTTGGGTGCGTTTTATGTTGTCGTTCTAATTGCCAACGAAGCAGGCACTGAAATGATTGAAGGCTACCGTGGGCTTTCTTCTCGCGCACCTTTAGTCGCTGGTGCGATGGCAATTTTCCTTTTCTCGTTGACAGGCATCCCGTTTCTTGCCGGTTTCTTTGGAAAATGGGTACTGTTTACTGCCGTTATTGAAGGTAATTTATATTGGCTTGCGTTTGTTGGCTTGCTAAATAGTGTCGTTTCGCTTTACTATTACGCTCGTATTGTCAAGGCGATGTATCTTGAATCTGCCGAGGATACAGAGAGTTTCTCCTTTTCTAAAGGCACCTTTGCCCTGTTGACTGTTTTTGTCGTCCCCACACTTCTCATCGGACTGCTTAATATTTTCTACTCCCTCTCAGAAAAGATAACACTGCAATAACAGCAAATAGATTGACAAGCAGCGTCTATTAGGGTATACTTAACACTAAGGTCAATGCCCGGTCGTCTAATGGTAGGACGCATGGCTCTGGACCATGTAGTGAAGGTTCGAGTCCTTCCCGGGCAGTCATTCTGTTATATGACGTTATATGACAGAGCAATGTCTATTGCAACCAGAGAGGAAACAAAATGGAACGGGTAGAAACCTCACCTGAAGATTATATCGAGAACCAAGAACCAGAGATTAAGACGGTTTTAGCAGAACTCCACACGTTGATCACTACTGCTTTGCCAGATCAAGATTACTGTATGTGGGAAGGTGTTTTTTGGGGTGGTAGTGAGCAGCAAATCATCGGCTACGGCAATTTTTCCTACGTACGATCTGATAAAAAGAAAGTCGAATGGTTTCTCGTTGGGTTAGCACGACAGAAAAATTACTTCAGCGTGTATGTGAATGCAGTTGAAGGGAAAAAATATCTTGCTGAAATTTACAAATCCCAACTCGGCAAAGTCAAGACTGGCAAAAGTAGTGTCAGTTTTCGGAACTTGGCAGATGTTAATCTTGATGTGTTGCGTGAGATGCTTGAACACGCAGGAAGAATAACAATTGAAAACGAATCGTAAATATCGGGCAGTAGAACTGCACCAGTAAGGAATCTCAACATAATACGCCGCTATCGTCTTGAGGTCAGGACGGATGGTTCTCAGCCATCAAACCGGGGTTCGAATCCCCGTAGCGGTATTTCTTATCCATAAGGGCGGGTGTATACTACCCGCCTGTAGTTTTAACGCGTCAATCCTTCTTAACTCAGACTACTACACATTGGAGAATACACACATGCACGATACCCCTAAACACACCAATCGCTTAATTCATGAAACAAGTCCTTATCTGCTCCAACATGCACACAACCCCGTTGATTGGTATCCGTGGGGTGAAAAAGCGTTGGAACTTGCTAAACGTGAACAGAAACCTATTCTTCTCAGTATTGGCTACTCTGCCTGTCACTGGTGTCACGTCATGGAACGCGAATCCTTTGAAAATGAGGAAATCGCTGCAATCATGAACGAACTTTTTATCAATATCAAGGTCGACAGAGAGGAGCGCCCCGATTTAGATGAAATCTACATGAACGCTGTCCAAGTGATGACTCGCCACGGCGGTTGGCCTATGACTGTTTTTCTTACCCCTGATCTCAAACCTTTTTATGGTGGCACCTACTATCCACCAGAAGATCGATATGGCAGACCGGGGTTTCCAAAAGTGATGCACGCCGTGGCAGAAGCATTTAATGAAAAGAACGCACAGGTACTGGAACAGGCAGATCAAATCACAACGCAGCTCAATCAGATGAGTAATCTCGTGGATTCGCATGAGCGTGAACTGACTGAAGAGCTGATGACGAAAGCCTTTCAACATTACCGTTCCCAATTCGATGCGCAATACGGTGGATTTGGCAATGCCCCCAAATTCCCGCCGAGCATGAGTTTACCTTTTCTCCTACGATATTGGCATCATAGCGGTAACGCGTATGCCTTAGAGATGGCAGAACTTACGCTGCAAAAGATGGCGCGCGGCGGTATATATGACCAACTCGGCGGCGGTTTCCACCGATATTCTACTGATGAACGTTGGCTCGTCCCACATTTTGAAAAGATGCTTTATGACAACGCGCAACTTGTTGTCGCCTATTTTGAGGCGTATCAAGCCACGCAAAACACCTTCTATTGTGACATAGCCACAGAGACATTAGATTATGTGCTGCGTGAGATGTACGATGCTGAAAATGGTGGTTTCTATTCCACACAAGATGCGGACAGCGAAGGGGTAGAAGGCAAATTTTTTGTCTGGGAACCTTTTGACGTGGAAGATATTATCGGAGAAAAGAACGCTGAAATTTTCTGTGAATACTACGATATTACACCGCACGGAAATTTTGAAGGTGAGAATATCCTCCACGTTCAAACGCCACCAGACATCTTTGCCCGGAAATTGGGAATGGATCAAGAGGAATTGGAGTCACTTCTTACAGATGGCAAACAGAAACTGTTTGCGGAAAGAGAAAAACGGATCAAACCTGGGCTTGATGACAAAATCCTAACCAGTTGGAACGGTATCATGATACGCGGGATGGCGATGGGATACCAATTGACAGGAAAATCTGAATATCTTACTGCGTGCAAAAAGTCTGCTGAGTTTGTCTTGACGACACTTTCTCAAGAGGATGGACTTCTGTTGCGCACCTACCGTGCTGGTAAAAGTCATCTCAACGCTTATCTTGAAGACTATTCCTATTTCATTGCTGGTTTAATCGCGCTTTATGAAGCGAGCTTTGACCCGAAATGGCTGTCTGAAGCAGAACGGCTTGCACACCTGATGATTGACCAGTTTGGAGATGAGTCAGGCGATGGATTTTTCTTTACAGGCAAAGCGCATGAGGCACTTATCGTACAA
Source organism: Candidatus Poribacteria bacterium (assembly GCA_003635185.1). Taxonomy (GTDB): domain Bacteria; phylum Poribacteria; class WGA-4E; order WGA-4E; family WGA-3G; genus MSPOR6. The sequence goes on from PYJA01000113.1 coordinate 77,610, forward strand.
TCCAAATCTGCTTATGATGGTGCTACACCTGCTGGGGCATCCATGGCGATCCACAGTCTGTTGCGTCTTGCTAAACATCTGGACAAACCGGAATTCCACGACAAAGCAGTAGAGACGTTAAAACTCTATTTTCACCAGATGGATGTAATGCCTTCGGGTTCAGGTCAACTGCTTTGTGAGTTAGCATTTCTGCTGTCAACACCGAAAGAAATCGCTATAATCGGTGAAAAAGATGATGCGAAAACGGATGCAATGTTTGCAGCGTTGCACGGCATGTATCTGCCCAACAAAATCGTTGCTTTAAGTGAACCGACTGAGGAAACAACGTTACCCCTTCTCGCGAACAAACCACAGATCGATAACAGTGCTACTGCCTATGTCTGTGAGAATTATGTTTGCCAAGCTCCTACGACAGAAGTTGATACGTTTGCAGGAATGCTTCAGTAAGAATTATAAAGGTATCATTATGAGTCTGACAGTCCAGGTAAAAAACATCGGAATCATAAAACAGGCGAAATTTTCGTTGGGTGATTTGACGATCATCTGCGGCGAAAATAATACTGGTAAGACTTATATTGCTTATGCGTTGTATGGGTTTTTAAGTTCTTGGCGTGAATTTATCCCTATTACGATTAGTGATGTGCAGATCCAGCACCTGTTTACAGAGAAAACCCTCAAGATTGATTTATCACGTACAGGCGATTGGATACTTTCGGATGCTTGTGAGAATTATACTAAGCAGTTAGATGAAATTTTTGCTGCATCTAAAGGCACATTTCAGAATAGTGAATTTCACTTCTTATCAAATGAGATTGATATTTGTAGTGAAGAATACAACGGAAGTTATGGATCGTTTCTTTTGTTTTCAAAGCGAGAAGGAAGTGAAGAACTTACACTAACTTTGAAAATGGAAAAAGGAAAGGAAAGGGAAATTGATGCCACTATTGTGAGAAATGCTATCAACGTCATTATCAAAAACGCTCCTTTTTTTGATTCTGTACCTAAACCTTTTATCTTCTCATCTGAGCGGACTGGGGTTTCTATTTTCCGAAAAGAACTTGATTATGCTCGCAGCCGTTTGCTTGATGATGTAGCATACGCTGATAAAAATATAGATATGCGTCAGTTGTTGTCTAAAGCATACCAAAGTTATCCTTCTCCGATTAAAGAAAATATAGACTTTTCTCGCCGACTTGACGACTTTGTAAAAAATAAAAGTTTCATCGCTAAAGAACATCCTGATGTATTGGAAGACTTTGCGGACATTGTTGGTGGAGAATATGCCGTAACACAACAGGACCAACTCTACTATATTCCAAGGGGAACACAGACAAAATTGACGATGGTCGAAAGTTCAAGTGCTGTCCGTTCACTTCTGGACATCGGTTTTTATTTGCGGCATATCGCTGAAAAAAGGGACTTGATTATGATTGATGAACCAGAATTAAGCTTGCACCCCGAAAACCAACGCCGTATTGCCAGACTTTTTGCAAGACTCGCGAACATAGGTGTAAAAGTCTTCATAACCACGCACAGTGATTACATCATCAAGGAACTGAACACACTCATCATGCTCAACCACGACAAACCACATCTAAAAACAATTGCCGAAGAAAACGGCTATCAGGAAAGTGAGTTGATAAAAGCGGATCAGGTAAAAGTCTATGTGGCAGAAACAGCGTTGATGCCTTTGGAAGAGGGACAGCAAAAACGTAGGAGAGGGCACACACTCGTACCGGCTAAGATCCATCCAAAGTTCGGCATTGAAGTTCCAAGTTTTGACAAAACAATTGATGAGATGAACAGAATTCAAGACGAAATTGTGTGGGGAGAAGAGTAACTTCGTGAATGATATACAGATATTGCAGGAAATGCTCAGTCCCGATGCTCAAGTTGTGTTACAACCAGGACAAGGCAGACCTTCTGTGGAATTAACCGACTTGCGATCTGGCACAACTGTTGAAATAAAAGGATTACCTCAAAACTCTATTGTTATCAGGGCGGAAGATTTCGAAAATCCTCTAACTATGTTTAATGGGTCAAAAGGCGAACGCAAGCGAGCTGATTTCGTAATTGTTTCCAATGACGACAATGAAAGAAAGTGGGTTATTTGTATTGAAACTCAAGAAATGGATTCTAAACTGGCATCACATGTTATCCAACAATTAAAAGGCGCTTACTGCTTTATCAGTTACTGCAAATGTATTGGAAAATCTTTCTGGAAATTAGATGAGTTCCTTGATGATTATGAATACCGTTTTGTGAGCATTGTAGACATTAACTTCAACGCGAGCCGGCGGAGAACAGAACCTTTTGATTCTAAAGGTAAATTGCATAACAATCCGGACCTTTTTCTGAAAATTTCACGGAGTCCTACAATCTACTTTCGCAAGTTAATCAATTTTGTGCCTTAAAGGGCTGCTTTCTTACGTCAACCTGACAATCTCCTTGGTATGTGTAAGGTCTGTAAAAGAAATGGTATTATACTCTACGGGTTGCAAACATATCTTCTACGGCGGGGATTGCGTCTGGCATACTGAAGACAATCACGCGATCGGCGGGCTGAATGACACTTTCACCACTGGGAATAATGAGTTTTTCGCGTCGAAGGATCGCGCCTATAAATGCGTTGTCGGGAAATTTAGTTTTTAACGAACTAAGTTCTTTGTGTGCAATTTTTGCGTTGATACCAGCGACAATCTCAATCACTTCGGCATCAATTTCATGAAGCGAAGCTACAGAGATAATATTGCCACGGCGAATAAGACGTAGTAGGTTGCTGACAACGGTCAAATGTCTGCTGACGGCTCCATCTAAACGGTGGATGCGAGTCAACAACGGAAGATAGCGCGGCTGTTGAATTAAAGCGAGTGCGCGCTGTGCACCGTGTTCCTTTGCCGTCATACATGCCATAATATCGTTTTCATCATCGCCAGTTACCGAAACAAAACCGTTTACTTTTTCAATACCGGCTTCTTCTAATAATTGGAATTGGAGATAATTTCCATGGAGGACAGTTGTGCGTTTTAAAGATTGTGACGCGAGTTCTGCCAAGTTTTCATCTGCTTCAATGAGCTTCACATCGGTGCCATTTCCCTCCAGGACACGGGCGAGTTCAATGCCGATAGTGCTTGCACCAACAATGATGACCCGTTCAAGATGCGGGTTAAAGAATATCCCGAAGAGCCTGAACAACTGTTCTATAGCCAATGCGCTACCGATGACAAATATATCATCCCCCTGTTTGAGGATATCCCGCCCTTTTGGGATGATAACATCTTCCTGTCCGCGTCTTTTAATTGCTGCAAATCGTATATTTGATAAAACACCGTTCCTATCCAATTCGGCAAGAGATTTGCCTATGAAAGGATTTGCTTGTCTAATTCGAAACGCAGCGAGTTGGATTCTCCCATCTTCAAATTCAACGATTTCTCGTGCTTCGGGTGTTCTTAAGAGACGTGTAAATTCCTCAACACACAATTGTTCAGGATTAACAAGTAGATCAATTCCAAAATCTTTCGGTGTGAGTCCACTTTCATCCGAAAAATAGTCAGGATTCGAAACGCGAGCAATTTTGGTTTCAACCTTGTAACGATCTGCGATTTGGCAGGCAAGCATGTTAATCTCATCGCTGTTGGTGACAGCAATGATGAGTTCTGCATCACTGATACCTGCATCTTTGAGCAGCACCGGTGACGCGCCTGAGCCGCGAAGGGTTTGCAAGTCTAACTGTTCGTTAACGCGTTGGCAAGCCTCTTCGGATTCATCAATTAAGACAACGTCGTTATTATCTACTGTTAACAATTTGGCAGTATGAAATCCGACTTCACCTGCACCTATGATGATTGCTTTCATATTTTTAACTATTAAATCTGGGCACCTTTCTGAGGAAAGGGCAAGTTTCACTGGAAACCTACGGAAACTTCGAACTGTCTCGTTTGATGATTGAAGATCATCAAAACATCTTTGAGTACACAAAGATGCTTCACTGGTACTGTGCAAGAAGGTCAGCGGCTGTTACAATTAGGGTGCCCTGGTAACTTTTAAGGGGTAACAAATGTTTCCGATCACCAGTAACAATGTGAGTGGCACCCCCAACGACTGCACATTCTACGATTTTATCGTCGTCTGGGTCGGTAGTGATGCCCTTGAGTCGGTTAGTAATCTTAACTGTCTGGTGATAACCGAGGAGATTTGTAATCACTTCCAAGGTTTGTGAAGGGGGAAAATTAAACTTAGTTGTTAGTTTCTCTTCAAATTCGTCAAGTATTTCGACGCATGTTATTCCTGCAACTTTACCCCGTTTTGCAAGTTCAATGGAGGCATAAGGAACACCGCCCCAAATCGTGCCTGATATCAGAACATTTGTATCGTAAACAACTATTGGTTGCATTCCCGGTCCTCATGGACAAGGTCATCAATAAAATTCTCACGTTCTGTTTCGGTCATCGTGTCCCAATTCAACCCTCGTGACGCGCAGAGCCGTCGAACCTGTGATTCAGCATATTTCATTCGTTCTTCGTGCCCAACGCTTGCCTTTTCTGCGAGTGCAATTAGAATTGTTCGTTTTTCTTGCGGCGGCATCTGTTGGATAACATCAATAACTTGTTCGGTCGTTAATTCAATTGTGAGGTTCATGCCAAACATCTCCTGAATTTTGAATCCTAATTCTAATCAGAATTTTCCTGAATGTAAAACCTTTCTAAAAGGAGCACTTTATGTATATTATATCATTTTTTTGTCAAATTAACAACTTGTTTTGAGTGTGTAAATATTTTGTCAGTTGTCTGAATCGCGGATTGTCACAGATTTCACGGATTTCGCGGATTATGACTATGATGCTGACAGATTTTTCTGCCAGCAGAAGGGTATCGTTTGTCTATAGGACATCGGGACGCTGATTCGAGTCCAACACTTCATCGGACAGTGTGTTAAAATCCGCGCAATCTGCGCAATCCGCGATTCAGATAACACATGCCAAAAACTTTACACACCCGCCGCTACTCGGGGATTGTAAATATTTTGCCACTTGTCCGTTCATAGATTACGCAAATTCTGTCCGAACAATCTCCCGGTCACTCCTTATGCGTCAATTTTAACGCCACCCAGGCCGGTATCGATTAAATGTGTCGGACCGATATTCCGATTCCTGAAAATCTATAATTACTGTGTGTCACGATAATTTATCCATCCTATAAACATAGCTTCATCAACTGTGCTGCTAAGGATGAGTCCAATAAGATTGGGGTCTTGAATAGCAAGCCATATAAGCGCATCATCAACATCGTACATATTAAAATAACCACGTATCTTTTTCTTATCAGTGTTAAGAAACGTAATAAACTTCTTTCGCTTACGACTTCTAAAGGATTCATAACCATCAGAATAGTGAGTAACCCACTTCTCAAGAGTCCCATTGGTCAAATCAGTCTTTTTTACAGGCCCCCCTCTAAGATGGAGCGGTTTATTTAAGAAATAATCAATTGGATCTCGCGCACAAATAGGAATTACATAGGTGTGTAACACTGTGGCTTTCCAATTTAAAAGATTCCGGTGTAGATACGCGAAATCATCTGGCTCAGGGGCTTCAATAAACCCATCAAAAATTGGACGATACAGTTCGGTTGGTATAGGTTGTGTTGTCCAAAATTCCTCTAACGTTTCAAATGGGGCATCTCTATGAAAAGTTCGCTTAAGATAATCTATATAAATTTGAGATCTCGTCAGAATTCGTAGGATTTCAAGGTTGTTTTCCAATATACTTCCTTCAAACAACTGTCTGAGTTCATCCAGTTCAACAAATAATTGTTTGTGCATCTCCTCAGCTATAGGTGGAATAACAGATTCGTTTTCAGGGTATGTTTCAATTATCTGACACTCCACAGGTAACTCCTTCTTAATTGGGTATGTAATAGTTTCTTCGTCTTCTATTAGAACTGTTCCGCTTTTTTGCTTTTCTGTACAACTGAGTAAAGCGATTATACTAATGAATAAGAAGGGAATGAACAACATAATTGGCTGAAATCGTATCATTTTGGTACCTCTTTCTGTGATGGTTTTCGGTTCAGTATATACCTTTCAAGTTCCAAGGCCAGTTCTGAATCTTCATCAAATAGTTTGTGGAGACCTTCCTCTAGACCATAACGATTTAAGGTTTCCATTGCAGAGTTGAATCGCGTTGATGAAAACTGTTCACGTAAGTAGACTTCCATATCTACATCAGAAATTTGGTATACTTGTTCATCTTTTGAGAACTTTTTAGTTAAAGTCTTTTCAAACTCAATGTGTTCGTTACTTTTGTCGTCGCTTGATAGCATGTATTCATATAGTTCATCTTGCTGCCTCTCTATCGGTTGTGCTTGAGTTTGCAGTGTTTCTTCGGAATGCACTGCTTCGACAGAGATTGTGTCTTTTTGTGAAAATAACTCCGTGTTTCCTAATAAATCCTGCAGGGTAATAGGTGGAGGTATCTCTGTGAGATGCTTTCCATTGTCATCAATATAGATGACCTCATAACCTTTCGGATGAATGCCCTCATAGAGAAGAGCGTTTATTTGGTTTGCATCAAGACTTTCACCAAAAAACACAGCTCCTAACTTTTTTCTTTTCACATAAACGCGCCCAATTTTTGTTGGAAGGAATATTCGTTTATCAGTTCCAGCAAAAAGTCCCCCACTTACATCCGGATCTTCTTTGACCGCGGCGCGAAGTTGTTCGTATTCCCAAATTTTTCTCTCAATAAAAGCATCTTTGAACGTTTCCCAATCGTTAGTAGGTGGAATTCCAAAAACATCTGATGTCCAAATTTCGGGATCATTTTTAAGGTGAACTAACGCCCTCCGCGCCGCCATGTATCCAGAATAATCGTTAAAATTTTCTATGACAATGCCTCTTTTGAGAAGCATCTGAAGCCATTCTCGTTGCGGATAAGTTGCATCTATTTCAGGATCCGCAGCAATTGTAGAATACGTTTTTAGTAATGCTTCAACAGTTTGCGGCCCGTTATATTGCTGAAAAGGATTGAACACAGTTTTAGAAGAGTATTTTTGAAACCGTTTATTTTCTACAAATGGTTCTGAGGTATCTTCACTCTTCTGTATAGACATTTCCAGCTCTGGAGGTAAGTGTGTACGGTTGAAAAAGTATCTAACACCTCCAATAACTCCCAAAAGAATCATTATCCCAAATAATACTTTGTACTTCATGAATATTCTCCTTTGAATGAGTGAGGCAGGCTTAGAACCTGCCGTGGGCACTTGCAGAATAAAATTCACGAATATTAACGTAAGTATAATTCGAAAGTGTTTCTGACGTAGTATACTGACGATTTCCAGCACTGTCATTCCATACCTGTATCCAACAAGTGACTGATTCACGAGAATACGCATCGGTTCCATCACCATGGGTACCCCTAAGCACAGTAGATGCGTACCCCGTATGGTAACCATAGGGTAAATCACTCAAAGGATAACTAACAGTTGGATCGGATGCTGCACCGATATACATACTTGCAATTACTTCAAATCCATCGGAATTTGTATATGTGAAAGCAAACGCATAAGCCCCTATTGTAACATAAAGCGGAGAATCTATTCTGCCGCCAGCATAAGCGTATTTGTCAGAGAAACGCCCTCCGAACGCTTCCATGCAAGCTTCATTAGTTTCATAAGATCCGTCGTCATTAAGCTGAAGCCAAATAGAATCAGTATTGCCATATGTGGGATTAGGTCCAACAGTAGCAGCAGCATCACCACTCCCTTCGTAGTATCCTGGAGGAGTTATATGCCCAATGAATATAATATTATTTAGGGCATAACTTCTACTTGACGATACATACGCCCAGTTTGAACAATAAACACCATTATCCGCATAAATCTTGTAAAATACAGTGCAAGTGACTATAATTACAACAAGAAATGAGACTCCGACTATTCTTTGAAATTTCATTATTAATTTACTCCTTTTGACTTAATCATGATGCAACTGACAACAAAGTATTTTTTACCATGTTGCTTCACAGTCAATTTAAAATAACGTGAGTTTGATAAATATTTTTAGAAGTTACATATCATTGGTACTTGACAGTCTTTTTCTTGAAGTTCTTTATGTTTGAGTGAAGGTTTCTTCTTCAGACAGGTATAAGCGATCAAGGCAGCAATTGTGTTCACTTGAAAGTTAACAGGACTTCTATGCCGTGTGTGTTGTATCTCTGTCTGACTTTTGAGTTCTTTATTCACCGACTCAATGAGCATCCGTTTTTTTAGAAGTGCTGCGTCAGCATCAGAAAGCGGTTCAGGTTTCATGTTCTTACGCACCTTGTAAATGAGTGTCACACCATCTTCTTGGAGTCTCTCCCGCAGATTTTTGTTGATATATCCTTTATCGGCAAATAGTTTGCCAAAGAGCCCTTGACATAACTGTGGCACAGGTTGCCTGTCATCTACGCTGCCCGCTGTCACCATAGCGGACAGAAGTTCGCCGTGGTCGTTGATAACAAGATGTAGTTTGAACCCATAGAACCACCCCATAGAGGTTTTAGAACGCTCCGCATAACCAGTGAAGACACGATGTGCTGAAATCCGACGATTGTGGCAGACCGACAGCGGTGTTGAATCTATGAAGGAAGTCCCACTACACTCGCCGAAACGGGTGTTCAAAAAAATAGACAACGGAACCAATACCTCTTGTGAGAGCTGCACAAAACGACTATAACTCACAAGGTTTGGAAACGCCCAACGCAAGTGGCAGCAGACATAATCCTGATAATAGGCTTTAAAGTTTTTATACTGCTTATGATGAAAATGCACAAGTATCGTCATGACTTCGCTCGGATGAAGGCACCGGGGTCTACCACGTGTGTTGCGAGCTCCGAGTATTTCTGGCAACTGGTGTTGTGCTTGATATTGTTCATACACAAGAAAAAAGTCGTCAATTTCACAGAAAAGTGTTATAATATCCATTAGAGAACTCCTTTGTTCGTATTTGATATACTTCATAATAACAAAGGAGCTCTCTATTTACCAGTTTTTAATTAT